>CAUVBZ010000009.1:0-27478 GCA_963550455.1 uncultured Erysipelotrichaceae bacterium | reverse complement strand
ATGGTATATATAATAAAATATAATCGAATGTTGATTTTTTAGTATCTTAGCTCGGATAAGTTGTGAAATAATGCACTTGAAAGAAACGCCAAATGTTGTACAGTAATAATTGCGGTGAGTCCTATCCAGAAATACAGCGACATCAATCACAACAAAAATAAATATTAAAGAAAGGAATAATGAAGCATGGCTAAATTAGATGGAAAAGTAGCATTGATTACCGGCGCGGCCGCAGGGCTCGGCGAGGGAATTGCAGAAGTTTATGCGAAAGACGGAGCAAAGATCTGCATGGTCGATCTTTCCGAAACGGTTCATAAAACGGCGGAAAGAATCCATGCGCTGTATCCGGAAGCGGAGATTATGACGTATGTTGCAAACGTGGCCGACAAGAAAGAGATGGTTGCGGCCGCAAAAGCGACGTTTGATCGTTTCGGCGCTTTGGATATCGCCTGCTGTAATGCCGGCGTATGCCGTCTGGCGCCTTTTGAAGAAATGACCGATGAAATCCGTGATTTCCATATTGACGTCAATATCAAGGGAACTTGGAATACGGCGCAGGCTTGCGTTCCGTACATGCTGAAAGCGGGGAAGGGCGCGATCGTCATCGCGTCCAGCGTTACCGGCGACATCGTGGCGGACGGCGGTGAGGCGGCATATGCCATGACCAAGGCGGCTCTTGTCGGTCTGACAAGATGCCTGGCGGTTGAATATGCGCCGAAGCATATTCGGGTAAACTGCAGCCAGCTTGGCTATGCCCGTACGCCGATGGTTGAAAAGATGGCACTTGAATCCGATCCGACAAATCCGGAAGCGGCAATTCAGGCGATTGCGAACAATGTCCCTCTGGGCCGTCTGGCAAAGCCGACGGAAGTCGGAGAGCTGTTCGCTTTCTTAGGCAGCGACGAGTCTTCCTATATCACCGGCGCGCAGGTTGTCATCGACGGTGCGGCGACACTTCCGGAAACCAATTCAATGGGAACCAACTAAGAATTAAAGCGAGAACAGTCCGCGGACTGTTCTTTTTCGTTTGCGTGCGGAAGCAGGACTTCCGCATGCTTTTTTAGCATGTTGAAACGATCGGCGATGCGGTTATTTTTTTCCTCGCCCGGCAGTCTATAGAAACAGGTAGGAGGAAGAAAAAATGGGAAACGTGCGATCTTTGCCAAGCCAGGAAAGACCACGCGAAAAAGCGATGTGCTATGGCGTTCGCAAGTTGAGCAATCGGGAACTGCTGGCGATTTTAATTCGTTGCGGAACGAAACACCGCTCCGCATTGGAGGTGGCGGACAGCATATTGCTCAAGGCGGAGGGAATACGCGGCTTGGAACGCATCGGCATGGAAGAATTGCAGGAGATCAAAGGCATTTCACATGTCAAAGCGCTGGAATTATTTGCGGCTCTGGAACTGGCCCGCCGCGTCACTTTTGAAAAAGCGCGCGAGATGGATGTCGTCAAAAGTCCGGACATGCTGTACGTATGGCTGCAACAGAAACTGGGCGGAGAAATGCAGGAAAAATTTCTCGTCTTATTTCTGGATCAGGCGCACCACATACAGCGGGCGGAAACCTTGTTTGCAGGCACGGCGCAGGAGACAACGGTCTCGCCGAAGGATATTTTCCGCGTCGCCTTACGGTATGCATGCACCGCCATCGTGCTGGTGCATAATCATCCGGGCGGCTCGTTAGCCCCCAGCAAGGCGGACCTGGCCATGACCCGGCGCATCATGTATAGCGGCGCTTTGATGGGCATCCGCGTTCTGGATCATATTATTGTCACCAAAAACGGATGTATGTCCTTTGCCAAAGAGGGCGTCTTGGAAGTACTGCAACAGCAGATCGATCAATCATGAGCGTATAATCAAGGCGAGAGGTTGCGACATGCTGAAACGTTTTGCCCGCTATTTTGTTCCACATCGGAAATTATTCACGCTGGATCTTACCTGCGCCTTTCTGGTCGGATTAACGGATGAATTTATGCCGATGATTGTCCGCAATATGATCAATACCTACATTCCCCAGGGAAACGGCCGCCTGATCGTGCGCTGGTGCTGGATTCTGTTAGTGATCTATCTGTTCAAGCTGGGGCTGAATCTGGTCATCCATTATTGGGGGCACATGATGGGCGTCCGCTTACAGGCCGATATGCGCCGTGATTTATTTCAACATATTGAGAAGCTGCCCATCGCCTATTTCGACGATCATAAAACGGGCGCGATCATGTCGCGTATCACCAATGACCTGCAGGAAATCAGCGAGATGGCGCATCACGGGCCCGAAAATCTATTTACGTCCGCTGTCATGCTTGCGGTATCGGCTTTTCTGCTGGCGAAAATCAACCTGCGGCTGACCGGTATCGTGTATGCTTGCCTGCCGCTTGCGCTTTTATTTATGGTAAAGATACGCAAAGGACAGATGGAGGCGTTTCACACAAACCGTGTCCGTATCGGCGAGATCAACGGCGAGACGGAGACGAGCATCGCCGGCGTCCGGATTACGCGAGCCTACGGCGCCTTGAAGCGGGAGATGCAGAAATTTGATCTTGCCAATCAGCGCTATATCGAAACACGCAGCCGCTCGTACCGCTATCTTGCCGTCTTTCAATCCGGAATGACCTTCTTTGCCGATATGATGTATCTGGTTGTCATTGTGTTCGGCGGTCTGTTTTATTTTCAGGGAAAAATCAACGCCGGCGATTTTGTGGCTTATCTTCTGTATATATCCATGTTTCTGACGCCGATCAAAAAACTGGTTGAAACCTATGAGCAGATTATGGAAGGCCTCAGCGGCTACGCGCGTTTTGAAGAAATCATGGCGATACCGATTGAGAAGGACAGTCCGGGCGCAATAGATGTCGGCCGGCTCTACGGCGCCATTGATTTTCACGATGTGACCTTTCATTATAAAACGCAGGATGAAGAACGCCGCAACGTCATCGAACATATGCATTTACATGTACCGGCCGGCCATACCGTCGCTCTGGTCGGACCTTCGGGCGGCGGCAAGTCGACGATCTGCAATCTGATTCCGCGTTTTTATGAAATCGACGCCGGCTCCATCACCATTGACGGCATGGATATCCGCAAGATGACACGCGCCTCATTGCGGCGTAATATCGGCATGGTCGCCCAGGACGTCTTTTTGTTTAACGGTACGATTCGCGACAATATCGCTTACGGCAGCTTTGACGCCGATGATGAGGCGATTGAACAGGCGGCCCGTAAGGCGAACATTCATGACGATATCATGCAAATGCCGCACGGCTATGATACCGATGTCGGCGAACGCGGCGTTCACTTGTCCGGCGGTCAGCGCCAGCGCATATCGATCGCCCGCATTTTTTTGAAAAATCCGCAGATTTTGATTTTAGACGAGGCGACAAGCGCGCTGGATAATGCGACCGAAATGGCGATTCAAAAAGAGCTGGACGCCTTGAGCCAAGGGCGGACCGTCATCGTGGTCGCCCATCGTTTAAGTACCGTGCGGCATGCCGATGAAATATTGGTGGTGACCAGAGAAGGAATTATCGAACGTGGGAAAAGCGAAGAACTGCTGAAACAAAACGGCTTGTACGCACAGTTATACCGCTATCAGTTTACGCGGGCGGATGTGTTATAATCGTGTCGTCAAGGAAAGGAGACAGGATGCGACGTTTTCTGGCCGCTTTTTTATCAACGGTGCTGTGCCTGACGGCTTTGAGCGGCTGTGCTTCCGTTAAGACAACGCTCGCCTATACGGTATATCCGATCGGTTTCTTAGCGGATCGGCTCGGCGAGAATGTCGTAAGCGCACAATCGATTCAAAGCGATGCCATTGTGCAGCGTGCCGTCATCTCCAAGGAGTATCAAGATATTTTACGGAAATCGGCCGCCTTTCTGCATATCGGACAATTGGAGCCCTACATGTCCGTCTATGCCGATCAGATCACGCAGCTGCAGCCGGAACAGATCGACCTGTCCGTCCTCAACGCGGTCTATGACAATCAGCGCTATACGTCGGTGACCGTCGGCGGTCAGACGACGTTTATCGAGTCTCCCTACTACAACGGCGACGTATTTAATTCCATCGACGAAAACGAGCAGGATCTGTATCTTTGGCTGGATCCGATCGCCATGTTGTCGATGGCGAAAGATATCCGCGGCTTTCTGGAACGCACCTATCCGGACGCTCAGAAATCCTTTGAAGCAAATTTCAAGACGCTGGAAACCGATCTGATCAATCTGGACGCCCAATATCAGGCCCTGGCGACCGAAAATACCAAAAATCGGCAGACCGTCCGCTTCGTCTCCATGAGCAACTCTTTCGGCAACTGGCAGAAGACATACGGCTTTCAGGTTTATCCGGTCGTTTTAAGCAAGTACGGCGTTTTGCCCGATAAGCAGCAGCTCGCCCTGATTGAAGAGCGAATCAAGGAAGACGGCGTCAAATATATTGTCTATGAGCCGAATATGACCGCGGACATGATCGCCCTCTTCAACCAGGTGGAAAATGATCTGCATCTGACGCGCGTAGAGCTCAGCAACCTTTCCAGCCTGACCGCCGAACAGGAAAAAAGCGGCAAAGACTATTTGTCCATCATGTATGAAAATCTCAGCGTATTACAGACGATGGTGGAAGCGCAGCCGGATATGACGGGCACATCGTCGGACGCCATGGAAGAGGAACCGAATATCGATCCCTCCTCCGTCCATAAAATCGGCGTGCAATATGAACAATAAGGAGTCCTATGCTTAAAGATTATTTTTCTTTTGATACCATCCGTGATTCGGACGGCAACATCGTATGTTACTACATAACCGTCATCGGCACCATCGAGCAGGACGGCGTCGCCAAGGTTCGCACCGATTTAAAAGGAGACGGCACCGGGAAAATGGCTTTCGGGCAGATCACGATTCACAATCGCGATCGGAAACTGTACAGCCTGCTGGCGGAGAACAACGCCCGTATCCGCTCCCATACAAAGGATGTGGAAGACGAAAGCGTCGACGTCATTTCCTATACGGCGAGTCAATGGCGGGCCGAGGAAGCGTTCAACTTTGACGAAGGCGACCGGGTTTTGATTCATGGCCGCGCGTATTTTCGCAAAAACACCCGCTATCCGAGCCAGAAAGCGGAGTTGTCGATCACGGCGACCGGCTTATTTTTACTGAGCCACCGGCGCACGGTCCGACACGAGACACTGTCGCAGAAAATGGGCATTTTACCGCAGAAGGATTAGGGAGCTCATCGAGCTTCTTTTCTTAAAGGAGACCGTGAAAGTATGAAGAAACTGTTATTGGCGGATGGCAATTCCATGTTGTTCAGAGCCTACTATGCGACCGCGTACGGAACTAAGATGACGACCGCCAAGGGACTTCCCACAAACGCCATATTCGGTTTTGCCAATATGATGCAGAAGGCCATCGACCTTGTCCGGCCGGATGCGATTCTGGTTGCCTTCGATGCCGGCAAGCATACGTTCCGAAACGATCTGTATGCCGATTATAAAGGCGGCCGCAAGCCGGCGCCGGACGATCTTGTACCGCAGTTCGGCATGGCGCGCGACTATCTGGACGCCTACGCCATCCGCCGGTTGGAAATACCCGGCGTTGAAGCCGACGATCTGATCGGCACGATGGCAAACCGCGCCGTCGGCTATGAGACGACGATTTTGACAAGCGACCGCGATCTGTTGCAGCTGGCCGATACTTCCGTGCGGGTTCTGCTGATGAAAAAAGGATTGACCGACATGGATGAGATGACGCCGGAAAAGATACAGGAACAATACGGCGTAACCCCCGGACAGATCGTCGATTTAAAAGGACTGATGGGGGACGCCAGCGATAACTATCCCGGTATTCCCGGCGTCGGTGAAAAGACGGCCGTTCGCCTGCTGACGGAATTCGGTTCCCTGGAAAATATTCTGGCGAATGACGCCACGATCAAAGGCGCGCTCGGCAATAAAATACGAGCCAATCACGAAAGTGCCCTGCTTTCCAAAAAACTGGCGACAATTCAATGCGACGTCAAGCTGGACATAACCGTCGCCGACTGTCTTTTTCAGCCGGATTATAAAAACCTGCGGGATTTTTTCAATTCCCTGGATATGCACACCATGGAAGAACGCTATAAAAATAAATCTTCGGAAACAAAGCACGTTTCAACGGATACGGCGCCCTCTTCCGTCTGTCGCCGACGGGTGACGACGATTCCGCAAAACGTTTTAACCAAAACCCTGGCGGTCGTGCTGATTGATGACGGCGCTTCTTTTCTAAGCGCCGCCGTTCATGCGATCGGTTTAAGCGACGGAACGGAGAGCTATTGTATAACGTGGGAAGATGCATTGAAAGATCGGCCGCTATGCAACTATCTGATGGATACGGCACATGGAAAAATCGGCTTTGACTGCAAGCGGGCGCTCCATCTGCTGAAAAAGGCCGGTATCGAGGCGCACTTTGACGATGACGCGATGATTGCCGCCACCTTGACCGATTCAACAATGACCACGATTGAGAAGATCAAGGAAGGCTACGGCTATGGCGAAGCCCTTCGCCATGAGGATATTTACGGCTCCTGCGCCCGCCCGAAGCTGCCCGATGAAGCCCGGGAAACGGAATACGTCTGCCGACAGGCCGAACAGGCCTTCGCCATTTTTCAAAAGGCGGAAAGTAAAATAAAAGCATACGGCATGGAAACGCTGTACCGTAAGATCGAGATGCCGCTGACGCTTGTCTTGTGTGACATGGAAGAAGCGGGCGTCATCTGTGACCGCTCGGTTCTTTCCGACCTCAGCGACTCGATGAAAGCGCAGATCGACAACGCGCAGGCTTCCATTTACGCCCAGGCGGGACATGAATTTAATATCAACAGTCCCAAACAGCTGGCGACGGTTCTTTATGATGAACTGGGGCTGTTCGGCGGTAAGAAACGCAGCACGTCCGCCGAAGTGCTGGAGAAGCTGAGCGACGTACACCCGATCATTCCCTATCTGCTGGAATATCGGAAATTGTCTAAAATTCAATCCACGTATGCCGAAGGACTGCAGAAATATATCGCCGCGGACGGCCGCATTCATACCCTGTTTAAGCAGACCGCGACACAGACGGGGAGATTGTCTTCCGCCGATCCCAATCTGCAGAATATCAGCGTCCGGGATGAACTGGGCAAGCAGGTAAGGAAAGCTTTTCTGCCCAGCGAGGGCTGTGTTCTGCTGTCGAGCGATTATCATCAGATTGAACTGCGCATGCTTGCCAGCATGGCCCATATCGACGCCATGATGGACGCCTTTAAGAATAACATCGACGTCCATACCAGAACGGCGATGGATTTATTCGGAAAACAAAAACCGGAGGAAGTGACGGAGCAGGAACGCCGCCGTGCCAAAACGGTCAATTTCGGCATTGTCTACGGCATTTCCGATTTCGGCCTGGCCGAACAGCTCGGCGTCTCGCGACAGGAGGCTCAGGCCATTATCCGCACCTATTATGAGAAAAATCCGGGTATCAAGACCTATATGGACGGCATCGTCAAAGAATGCGAAGAAAAAGGGTATGTTACGACCATCTGCGGCCGCCGCCGCGATATTCCGGAGGTGTACAGCGCCAACCACATGGTTCGGGAGTTCGGCAAACGCGCGGCTATGAACGCCCCGATTCAGGGCAGCGCCGCCGACCTGATTAAAATCGCCATGCTCGCAATCGATAAGGCGATGGAAGAAAAAAACGTGCGCTCACGCATGATCTTGCAGGTTCATGACGAGCTGATTTTTGACGTTCCCGAAGAGGAGGTCGAGCTGATGAAAGAGCTGGTTACGGAGGGAATGACCAAGGCCATGACGCTGGATGTTCCGCTGACCGTTGAGTGCAACATCGGCAAAAACTGGTATGAGGCGAAATAAGCATGCCGGAATTACCGGAAGTGGAAACCGTCGTCCGCACGCTTGAAAAGCAGATCAAAGGACGTGAAATCATACGGGTGGACGTGCGCTATCCCAAGATCGTTGAAAACGGTGACGCCACCGCCTTTTCCGCGCGCCTGCAACAACAGCATTTTTGCACCTTTGCCCGCCGCGGCAAATATTTGCTGTTCGGCATGGACGATTGTCTGCTGGTCGTCCATCTGCGGATGGAGGGAAAGTTTTATCTGCAATCGCCGCAAGAGGCGATCACGCGACATATGCATGTTCTGTTTCAGCTGGATGACGGCCGCCAGCTGCGCTACCATGATACGCGCAAGTTCGGCCGCATGGAGATTATGGAACCGGACGTCGATCTGCGCTCTTTTCATCGGCTGGGTCCGGAGCCGTTTGACGCCGCCTTCAACGCAGAGTATGTGCATCAATGGAAGAAGGGCAGGCGCCTGCCGATCAAGAGCCTGCTGCTGGATCAAAACTTCGTGGCCGGCATCGGCAATATCTATGCGGATGAAATTCTTTCGGCCTGCAGGATTCGGCCGGGAAGAAGCTGCGCCCGTTTGACGCGCAAAGAAGAAAGCCTGCTGGTTGAAAAGACGAAAGTAATTTTGCAGGAGGCGATCGCCATGGGCGGGACCACCATCCGCACCTATACGTCTTCATTAGGGGTGACCGGCCGCTTTCAGCTGCAGTGCCGTGTGCATATGCAGAAGACATGCGGGCGCTGCGGATCAACGATTCGGGTAAAATGGATTGGCGGACGGAGCAGTTATTATTGTCCGCATTGTCAGAAATAAGAAGCGGAAGATGAAAAAAATTGCGATTACAGGAACGATCGGCGCAGGCAAGACGACACTTTCCGGCCTGCTGAAAAAAAGACGGTACGCGGTTTTTGACGCGGACGCGTATGGCAAGCTCGCCCTGCATAAAGAACATGCCTGTTATGAAGCGCTAATTCGCCACTTCGGCCGCCGCATTCTGGACGGGGAAGAAGAAATCGTGTCGAAAAAGCTGGCGGCTCTGCTGTTTGCCGATGAAGAAGAACGATTATTCGTGAATCGTACGATTCATCCGTTTGTCCGCGACGGCCTGCAGGCGTTTTTCAAACGGCATCACAATGAGGCGCTTGTCTTTGCGGAAATCCCGCTGTTGTTTGAGTGCGGCTGGGAGCGTGAAGTCGATGAAATCATCGTCGTGACCTGCACGCGCAGGCATGCGATCGAGCGGCTGGTCAACGAGCGCGGCTATACGAAAAAAGAAGCGCAGGCGCGTCTTTGCCGACAGGTGGATCCCGCCCGTCAGATTGCAAAAGCCGATTATGTCTTTCATAATGATGGGAGTATTATGGAACTGGAGCGGCAATTGACAGCCTGGCTGCAGAAAGGGGGATACGATGGTGCTCGGCGTTGAAGATACCTATCGCGTACAATGTGTGGCCGGCCTGAGCGCGGACGGCCTTTCTTCGCTGGCTCAGCTGTATCTTCCGCTCATCAAAGCGGACGGGCTGGCGCTGTATCTGACACTGTTTGCCGAAAGACAGGGGAACGCCATATCCCACCGTCATCGCCGCCTTTTAACACTGTTAAACTGTACGCTTGCAGATTTTGAAAAAGCGCGGAATCTTCTGGAAGAATATTTATTGTTACAGACGTATGTGCGGGAAACGCAGTATGTTTATGTTTTAAAAATGCCGCTGTCAACCGAATCCTTTCTCCGCTCATCGCCGTTTTATGGAATCTATCGAAAAACCGTCGGTGATCAGGAGGCTTCCGTAACGAGCATGCTGTATGCCGATACGATCTCGCTCAACGGCTGTCGGGACGTCACGCATCCGGCCGTCTATTCCGCCGCCGCACCGGCGCCGGCCGAGCGGCTGAAGTATACATTTCATGCGGACATGCAGGAGGTCGCATTTGATTATGATCATTTTTTTGCCGTCACGTCGGCCCTGGTATTTCCGATGTCCCTGCGGACGCCCGAACATCTCTATCAGATCGGCCGGCTGGCGACGGTCTACGGCATATCCGCCGCCCGCATGGTCCTGCTGGTCGGGAAAGCGGTAAACCTGACGACAGAAACGCTTGACCTTGAAAAGCTGAAAATGTTGTGCGGCAAGGAAAATCCGCCGGCGGAAGTGTCCAAGGACGCATATGCCATGTCGCCGCTGTCCTTTCTGCAGTCGCGCATGCATGGCGCCATGGTTCCGTATGTCGATCGAAAAGTTCTGGAACACCTGGCCATGGACATGCATTTCAGCAATGAAGTGATCAACATCATGATTGAATACATTTTGAAAGTATCCAACAACAAGCTGGTCGGCAGCTTCGTCGATATGGTGGCGGGCGAATGGGCTCGCGAAGGAATCCATGACCGCCGAAGCGCGCAGAAGAAGGCGGCGGAAAGCTTGAAGAAAACGCCGCATGGCCGCGCGGATGTTCTGCCCGCCTATTTGCAGGACAAAGAAACGAAGCCGGCGCGGCCGATCAGCGCAGATGAGCGCCGCAAACTGCAGCAGGCGTTGCAGGAGACGGGAGAAGAAGTATGGAACCGTTAAAATTGAACATAAAGCCGCATGCCGCTTCGGCGGATGAAAAAGAAAAGACGGTCGCCGCTTTAAAAAACAATGAAGAAGTTCGCCGGCTGCAGGATAAGATTCATTTTCCGGAAACGACGCTGGAGCACGACACCTATAAATTTGTCGCCTGGTTGAAAGAGCTGGAAAAATGCCGGGGCTGCAAGGCGTTAAGCGCCTGTAAGCAGAAGAAAGAAGGGTATCGACGCGGTTTGCGTTATGATGACGGACTGTTGCAGGAAGTCATCGAAGCATGCCCGTATCGAATCGCCAAGACACAGCTTGAAAAGCATCGCCGCAATTACACCGTGGCCGATATGGGAGACGCTTTGTTGCAGGCGCGTTTTGAAACCATCCGCCTGCAGGGCGAGCCGGACGGCTATGTGCGGGCCGTACAGGAGGCCTTGAACTGTGTCCGGCAGAGGAAAGGGTGCCTGTTATATGGCCCGATGGGCGCGGGAAAGACGTATCTCGGGGTCTGCGCGGCCAACTATATGGCCATGCGGAATCATCGCGTCGCCTTTGTGCACTATCCGTCGTATTGTGAGCGGCTGAACAATGCGTTTAGAAGCGGAGAATACCGCGAGGAATTTGATCGCCTACGTTTTGCAGATTTATTGGTTCTGGATGATATCGGTGCCGAAGAAGTCAATGAGAGGAATCGGGCGGTTTTGCTGGCGATACTCGATCGCCGCATGCAGGACGAAAAGATGACATGGCTGACGTCCAATGCCGACTTCAAAGCGTTGGAAAATCATTTTCTGCATACGTATAAGGGTGAAGACCGCCTGCAGTGCGCACGCGTGATGGAGCGTATCCGGGCTTTATGTCGGCCGATATTCGTCGCGCATGCCGACCGCAGAATATTGTTTGATCAGGAGGTTACAGTATGATTCGGAAAATCGGAGTATTGACGTCCGGCGGCGATGCGCCGGGCATGAATGCGGCCATCCGCGCCGTAACGCGGGTCGCTTTGAACAACGGCATTGAGGTCATCGGCGTTCACGACGGCTATCGGGGCCTGTTGGAAAGACGTTTTGAAACATTGGCAAGGACGTCGGTTTCAGATTCGCTCAGCCGCGGCGGGACGCTGCTCGGCTCCGCCCGCTTGCCGCAGTTTCGTGAAGAAGCCGTCATGCTGCAATGCATGGATCATATGAAAGAGGCGGGAATTGACGCGCTTGTCGTCATCGGCGGCGACGGCAGTTATCGGGGAGCGCTCGGCATGACACAGCGGGGAATCAACTGCATCGGCCTGCCGGGAACGATCGACAACGACATTCCGGGCACCGATTTTACGATCGGCTTTGATACGGCGCTGCATACATGCGTGGAGTGTGTCGATAAATTGCGCGACACCTCCAGTTCGCACCATCGCTGTTCCATCGTCGAAGTCATGGGGAATCATTGCGGCGATCTGGCGCTGTATACGGCGATCAGCTGCGGCGCGGAGCTGGTGATTACACCGGAGACGGGCTATGATGAACAGGAAGCGCTGGAACGGCTACGTTATCTGGATGAAGCGGTTCATAAAAATCACGCGATCGTCATTATTTCCGAAAAAATTGCCGACGTGGACATGCTGGCAAGAAAGGTGTCGCAGAATACAGGATTCAGCGGCCGCGCCACCGTTCTGGGGCATATTCAGCGCGGCGGCTCGCCTACGCCGAGCGACCGTATGCTGGCCAGCCGTATGGGGCAGAAGGCGGTCGATCTCTTGATGGAAGGGGTCGGCGGACAGTGCGTCGGCATCATCGACAATCAGATTACGGCCATGCCGATTGAGGAGGCGCTGAATCGCCCGCGTCAATCGCGCAAACAGCTGTATCGCCTGTTTGATAGACTTGTATAAGACAGGTGATGTGAATCTTCTGAACGGTTGTTCGGCTTTCGGGATTCGCGACGATGCTTCATCTGTTTTTTAAGATGCGAAAAAGGACAGAGGAATAAAGCCGATATGTCTCATTCCGCCCGATTCTGCGGTACAATAGCGAAGAAGTATGAAGGAGGCGGAGTATGGACGCATTGATCGAGAGAAATCATCTGTTTAAGAAAACCAAGGTTATCTGCACGATCGGGCCGGCGTCGGAAAGCCCGGAAATGATAAAGCGTCTGGCGCAGGCCGGCATGAATATCACACGTCTTAATTTTTCACACGGGACGCATGCGGAGCATCTGGAGCGGATTAAGACCATTCGTCAGGTATCCGAAGAGACCGGCATCAATCTGGCGATCTGTCTGGATACGAAAGGTCCGGAAATCCGGCTGGGAACATTCAAGAAGGATACGGAAGAATATAAGCGCGGTGAAATTGTCTATGTTCAGAAAGCGGAAATTGAAGGGACGCACGAGCGCTTTCATATTCAGTGTCCGGAGCTGTTCAATGATTTACGGCCGAACGACAGCATCTTGATCAATGACGGCAAGATGCGTCTGACGGTATTGGAAAACGACGGACAGGAGCTTAAATGCCGGGTTGAGGTAAGCGGCCCGATCAGCTCGCACAAAGGATGTAATGTGCCGGGCGTCAAGCTCTCCATGCCGTTTCTTTCGGAAAAAGATGTTGAAGACCTTCGCTTCGGCGCGCGGAATGATGTGGATTTTATTGCGGCGTCCTTTGTCCGTCGGCCTTCCGACGTGAACGCAATTCGTAAAATTCTGATTGAAGAAGGCAAGCCGAAGATCAATATCATTGCCAAAATTGAAAATCAGGAAGGCTATGACAATGTCGAATCCATTCTGGAAGCGGCGGACGGCGTCATGGTGGCGCGCGGCGATCTGGGCGTGGAAATTTTGACCCAGTTGGTTCCGGTATATCAGAAACATATTATTGCGGCCGCCAACCGCATGGGGAAACCGGTGATCACCGCCACACATATGCTGGACTCCATGACGCACAATCCGCGTTGTACGCGGGCGGAAGCTTCGGATGTATGTAATGCCGTTCTGGACGGAACGGACGGCGTTATGTTGAGCGCGGAAACGGCGTCGGGAGAATATCCGATCGAAGCCTGCCAGATGATGAGCCAGATCGCGGAAGAAGCGGAACAGATTTTACCGTATCGCGATATTCTGGAGAAGGCGAAACAGTCCGGCAACCGTACCATTCAGGATGCGGTCGGCATCGCCATTTCCGACGCTTCGCTGACGCTGGACAATGTCGGCGCGGTCGTCGTCTTTACACAAGGCGGTACGACGGCGCGGCGAATCTCGAAGTTTCGCCCGAGCGTTCCGATTTTGGCGATCACGTTCACCCACGATACACAGCGCAAGCTGCTGGACTGGTGGGGCGTGATGCCGATCTATTCGGATGTGCAGAACACCATGACGAATGATGACGATCTGGCGTGTCTGTTCGCCAAGGAATATGGCGTGAAGCCGGGTCAGCTGATCATCATTTCCGCCGGCTATCCGACCGGCGAAGGCTCGGCCAATATGATGAAAATCATTCAGGTCAAATAGGCGAACGATAAGCGGCGCCGGCGATTGTCTGCCGCCGGATATTTTCGAGGAAAGGTCGGGAAGCGGATTCATGAAGAGTGCAGGGACGAACAGGATATACGGCTTCGGAATGTGTATGCAGTCTTTTTTCGTGCGCTCAGGCCGTTGACTTTCCGATCGAAACGAATGGAAGAAACAGGCGGATGCGCGGAAAGTATCCGCTTTTTTTCGAGCAAGGGGAAGGGAATATGGATGGGATTCAGAGAGATCGGCTCGTCAATCAATTTAAAGCGCTTGTCGAAATCGACTCGCTCAGCTTTAAGGAACGCGCCATGGCGGAGGCGTTGAAAAAGGCCTTCGCACAGGTCGGGGTACTGCTGGAAGAAGATGATGCGGCCGCACATTATCACAGTGAAGTCGGAAATCTGTACGGCTGTCTGCCGGGCTGTACGAAGATGAGCCCCCTTTTATTTTCCTGCCACATGGATACGGTAGAACCGGGAATCGGCAAAAAAGCGATTGTACACGCCGACGGGAAAATTACCTCGGACGGTAAAACGATTTTAGGAGCGGATGATCTGGCGGGAATGTGCGAGCTTCTGGAAGCGCTGCGTGTTCTGCAGGAAAATCATCTTGCGCATCGTCCGCTTGAAATCGTATTGCCGTTTGCGGAAGAGGCGTATGTAAAAGGCTCGCGTTTTTTCGACTTCAGCCGTCTCAAGGCGAAAGAAGGCTATGTTTTGGATTTGAGCGCGCCGATCGGCTCTGCGTCTTTGCAGGAGCCGACCCTTGTCACCTTTACCATCACCGTTTCAGGCAAGGCCGCGCATGCCGGTTTTGCGCCGGAAGAAGGCATTCACGCCATCGCCGCGGCGGCCGCGATCGTTCAACATCTGCCGCAAGGCCACGTCACTTCGAGGACGGTTCTCAACATCGGCGTCATTCATGGCGGCAAAGCGACGAACATCGTTCCGGAAACGGTCGTCATGCAGGGAGAATTGCGCAGTTATGATCACGCCGAAGCAAACCGGCTTCTGGAGCGTGTCCGTAAAACAAGCGTTGAATGTGCCGCGGCCTATGGCGCGCAGGTCGATATCGCTTCGGAAACGGAGCTGACGGCATATAAGATTGATGCGCGGGAACCGGTCGTAAAGAGATTTGAGGAGGCTTGCCGGAAAGAAGGGATCGAGCCGCGTCTGACGCGGACATTCGGCGGCAGCGACGCCAACAGTTTCAATCGAGCCGGCGGCAAGGTCATCGTCCTTGCTTCGGCCATGTATGCATGTCATACAAAACGAGAATATACGACCGTTGCGGATATGGAAAAAGCGACCGCCATTTTGTTGCGGCTGATGAGAGGGTGATTATGAAAATTCCGATGCACTATCAAATAAGCGAATATGACTGCGGCCCGACTTCGCTTCTGAACATGATCGCTTATCTCTATCATCGTAAAAGCGTTCCGCAGATTATTTTTCATAAAATCTATACGATGACGCTGGACGGCTATACGACCAACGGGCGAACGTACTCAAGATACGGGACGAGCGATGAGGCCATGGAAAATTTTGCGGACTGGGTCAACCGTTTTCGAGAACACGATACGTTTTATCTGAAAGCGGACGTTTTAAAAGGTCGGCAGGTGCACATGGTGTCCGACGGCCGGATTGAACACACGCTTCAAAACGGCGGCTGTGCGGTGGCGAAGGTCATGTTGAAGGAACCGCATTATGTTTTGCTTACCGGCGCAAATACGCGCAGGCGGCAGATTCGTCTGTTTGACCCATATTATCGAGAGAAGGCTTTCAACCGTACCGACGTGATCTGGACATTGGAGCATCCCAAGGCTTACAACTGTGTGCTTCCCTATTCCTATCTGGAACAAAGCGCCCGGACGTATTATTCATTCGGCGCCGTCCGCCAGCGCCTGTGCATCCTGTTTGAAAAAGAGCAGGATCGCGCGCTGCGAAAGTAAGAAAGCATCGATTCACGAGGGCTTTACCGGCTTGGCTTCCGTAAGAAAATGCTATAATAAAAGTAACCAATTAAAGGAGACCGAAAGTGAGTGCATCTTATCCGTATCGACTGTGTTGTCGAATTTTTCAGCAAGGAATGAAGCTGGCCAATTATGCAATTCCCTACCGTATGCCGCGCTATCGAGAAGGCGACGGCGCTTTACAGTATGTTCCGCAGATTTTGCGGGCCAACGGCGTGACGCATCCTCTTCTTGTGACGGATAAGCAGATCGTCAAGCTCGGTTTACTGCAGGGACTTTTTGATGCGTTAGCAAAAGCGGGCATGGCCTACAGCGTGTATGATCGGGTATCGCCCAACCCTACTTCGGACAATGTGGAAGAAGGGTACGCCTTATTTCAAAAAGAGCGGGCGGACGGCCTGATCGGTTTCGGCGGCGGTTCGCCGCTGGATTGTGCCAAAGCGATCGGAGCGAAAGCTTCCCGTCCGGACAAGTCGGTCACGCAATTGCAGGGAGTCTTGAAGGTTCGTCGCGCCATTCCGTTTTTTCTGGCGGTGCCGACGACGGCCGGAACCGGGTCGGAGACGACATTGGCGGCGGTAATCACGGACAGCAGGACGCACCACAAGGCGTCCATCAACGATCCGCATCTGATTCCGGATTATGCCATACTGGAACCGGGTTTAACCGTCGGCCTGCCGCCGAACGTAACGGCGATGACGGGCATGGACGCTTTGTGCCACGCCGTTGAAGCATACACCAATCACACGTATAATACGCCGCTGGAGGATTTTTTGGCACAGGAAGCGGTGCGGCTCATCTATGAAAATCTGCTGACCGCTTATAATCACGGCGATCAGTTGTCGGCGCGCGGCAATATGCAGAAGGCGGCCTTTTATGCCGGACGCGCATTTACACGCGGCTGCGTCGGTTATGTGCATGCCGTGGGACATACGCTGGGAGGATTATATGGCGTTCCGCACGGTCTGGCGATGAGCATTCTGCTGCCGCATGTTCTGCGCCAGTACGGCGCCACGGCGGAGCGTCGTCTGGCCCATCTGGCTGACGTGTGCAATCTGGAAGGAGCGTCCGATCATGAAAAGGCACAGCGGTTTATCGGCTGGATTGAGGAGATGAACGTACAGATGGGCATTCCCAAAACAGTTGACTGCATTCAAGATCAGGATGTGAAACAGATTATCCGCTGGGCCATGGCCGAAGCAAATCCGCTTTATCCGACGCCGGTTGTATGGGGACGCGCCGATTTTGAAAAATTACTGCAAAAGGTGAGGGGGAGATCATGAACTGGACAAAAGAGACGATTCATGAAGCGGTTGTCGCACAGCGTTCGTTTTTTGAAACGGGTATAACCTTGCCGGTGTCTTGGCGCATTGAGCAGCTGCAGAAGCTGAAAAATGCCGTGAAGCAAAATCAGGCGCTGCTGGAGGATGCTTTGCGGCAGGATCTGGGCCGATGCAGCGCGGAGGCATATTTGGCGGATATCGGGACGGTGTTGTTGGAAACGCAGGAAGCGATTGATCACGTACGAGAATGGGCCAAACCGGAAAAACATTTCAGTGGCCTGTTGAATTTTCCAAGCCTTGTGACCAATGTGTATAAGATGCCGTATGGCGTAACCTTGATCATCAGTCCGTTCAATTTTCCGTTCTTGCTGTCTTTGGGGGTATTGAGTGCGGCGATGGCCGGCGGCAATACGGCGGTGATCAAGGCGAGTTCAAAGTCCGTTCAGTGTACAAAGGTGCTGAAGAAGATGATCGCGGAGACCTTTCCCGCCGATTATGTAACGGTTGTGGACGGCGGTCACGATCTGGCGGACGCCTGTCTGCAGGAGCGGGTGGATAAAATCTTTTACACGGGTTCGCCGGCTGTCGGCCGTCATGTGTTGCGGATGGCCGCCGAAAATCTGGTTCCGACCGCTTTGGAACTGGGCGGCGAGAACGGCAACTGGTGCATTGTCCGCAAGGACGCAAACTTGCGCGACGCGGCTGAAAAGATCGCCTTTTTCAAAAGCATGAATGCCGGTCAGGTCTGCATCAACATCAATCAGGTCGCCATCGCTTCGGAAGTGGCGGATGAATTTTTAATCTATCTGCGGGAGGCGTTTATTCAGCAGCTCGGCGTGAATCCGCATGAAAACGAGGAATATGCATGTCTGATCAACGATCGTGCATATGAGGGATGCGTGCGGGAGGCACAGCAGTATGCCGATCGCATCCTGTTTGGCGGCAAAGGCGACTTGGCCACGCGGAAGTTTGACCCGACCGTTTTTTATCCGATCGCGATCGATGAGCCGATTGTTCAGCACGAATTGTTCAATCCGTTACTTCCGGTTGTGCCGTTTGCGGACGCAAAGATTGAAGAATTGCTGCGGGTTATTCAACAGCGGGAACACGGCCTTGCCTTTTATCTGTTTACAAAAGATACCGCCTGGGCGAAGCGGGTTCTTTCAACGATGCAATATGGCGGCGGCTGTATCAATGAGGTCTGCAACCATCTGATTGTAAAGGGTGTTCCGTTTAACGGTACCGGCCATTCGGGCATGGGAGCGTATCATGGGGTATGGGGTTTCCGTGAGTTTACGCATCCGTCGACGGTTCTGATCGGCTCGTCGTCTTTCCGTCTTTCGATTCGTCAGCACCCGTATTCGGCGCTGAAAAAGAAAATTCTGGAACGAATGGAAAAATAGTGCTTTCCTGCGTATAATAGCAAAAGGACATACAAAGGGGGGGAAATGGAAAAGAAAATGTTCAGAACGGGGATGGTCAGAACCGTTCTTTCGGTCATTTTTTTAGCGGTCGTCATGCTTTTTTTGGGATTTTTGACTTTTAGCTTTGGGCAAGATATTTTTATCGGCACCGATATTCTTGACAGCAGAAATTTCGGTGAATTTGTACATATGAACGTGCGCTATCTGAGCGAATCTTTCGCGTCGGACAGCACGGGCACCTTTCATTTTGCGTCGGTTCGCGGTGAAAATGATCGCTTAAATGATTTTATTTTATATCTTCCCGACGATGTTTCCGAGCGCGAGGACGTGAGAGCGGTGATTGCAAACACCTATTCGAGCGAGGAGACGGATCTTGCGCCGCTGAGCCTTCACGGTTATGTGATGGAATCCTTTGAGGAACTGGACGAGGTTGCAGACGAATGGTATCGTGTATATACAAATCTGGAAGAGTCGGAAGACCCGGCCGATTATCTGGGCAATTATTATGTGAGCTATACGGCTTCTTCGGCAATTTCCGCCGCCGATTTCGAGACGTGGCTGGCGTTTATTGTATCTGCTGTTTTCTTAGTCATTGCGATCTTAAATATGATTCAGGCCGTCAGTCGGCAGACAAGACGCTCGGCGAAGGTCAAACGGGCTCAAGAATTGTATGTGACAGATTCGAATTATGTTCAGGGCGTCGAGCAGGCGAAACAGCCTTCTGCCGTGTTTTATAAGGCGGTTCAATGCTATGTGACGGATGACTATGTTGTGACGTACCAGGACGGATTGGAAGTATTCCGCATTGATCAGATTCAGGAATTGTACGGATATGATAATTCGCGGTACGCAATGATTATGGGCTTTTTGTTCGGCGTGTTTGCCAGCGGCAGAACGATGCATCAGCTGGTTGCGATTACCAAGGACGGCGAGGTGCACCAATTTGCCACGCAGGGTGTATTTACGGCGCATCAGCAGATCATGACGCAATTGCTGACAAAGAATCCTTCCATTCGGATCGGACGCGAAGGGAAGACGGTACAGGAACTCAACTTGGATTTAGCAACATTGAATCCGGTGAAAATTGCAGGCTTCTACGGTTCGAATAAACCGTGGGAAGGAAGAACGCTGAATACATTCAGCATCGAATAAAACAGAAACGAAGGAATTTCAGGAAATAAAATGGCTGAAACATTTTGCAAGAGGCACGATGTTTCAGCTTTTTCTTTAAGCATTCGGATTTAAATTCGATAAAGAACCGGTCGCGCTGACCTCTCCGTGAGCCGGGGATTGATTCGTCTTGATTTTCTTTACCGATGTGAACACCTTATTAGGATGACCGTGTCGGATCAAAGAAGAATGTACAAATGTAGAATGACTCGTCGCTTAATAAGTGCATAGCGCTGATAACCGCGGCGAAAGTGTCTGCGCATGGTAAAAGAGCGGGAAAGAGATAGACGGATTCTCACCATTCCCCAATAGCAATGCCGGCATGAAAAGATGTTCACATCTTTGTGACACAATATAAAAAATATGCGTTTTGAAAAAATTACCTTGCGTAAGGTATTGCTTGTGACGCTGCGTAATGCTGTAAGATGCGCAGCGAAAGGAGGTAAAAGCTATGTCAAAATACACAACAGGCGAAATTGCAAAGCTCTGCGGCGTATCCGTTCGGACGGTACAGTATTACGATTCCAGAAATATTCTAATTCCCAGCGAACTGTCTGAAGGCGGCCGCAGGCTTTACTCTGAACAGGACTTAAAGCAAATGAAGGTTATTTGCTTTCTTCGCGAAGCAGGAATATCCATCAACAGCATCGGAGAACTGCTTTCGGAGAAAAATCCGGGCGGCGTAATTTCAGTTTTGCTAAAACAGCAGGAGCAGCTTCTTCAAAAAGAAATCAATGACCGCAAAACAAAGCTGGAATTGATCGACGGTATCCGGCGAGAGCTGAAGAGTGTAGAAAATTTCTCCGTTGAATCTATAGGCGACATAGCATACGCGATGGAACATAGAAAAAAACTGAAGCAGCTTCATGCCGCTCTGGTGATTATGGGCCTTCCACTCTGCGTTATTCAGTGGACAGCGATTATCCTGTTGATCGCTTCGGGAATATGGTGGCCTATTGTCGTATGGGTTCTGCTGGCCATCCCCTATGCAATCTGGGTATCCGTTTTTTACTTCAAACGGATTGCGTATATCTGCCCACAGTGCCATGAAGTGTTCAAACCCCATTTCAAGGAAGCATTTTTTGCAAAGCATACGCCGACGCTCCGAAAGCTGACCTGTACCTGCTGCGGGTATCACGGCTTTTGCGTAGAGGTTTACGGAAAGGAGACCAACAAAGATGGATAAAATTGCAGAATACCTTCCGCTTCTTATTCCACTTATCATTGCGCAATTCGCGCTGCTGGGCTATACGTTGTACCACATTTTGACGCATGACGCATATAAGCGAGGAAATCGTACATTGTGGCTTGTCATTACCATTGTGCTGATGGGCTTTGTCGGGCCGATTCTTTATTTTCTGCTCGGCAGGGAGGAAACTTGATGGATATATTGCACATCTATGACTTGTATAAACGGTTCAATGACAAAGATGTTCTGAAAGGCCTGAATCTGACCGTGCCGGAGCGCAGTATATACGGATTTATCGGCAAAAACGGCGCCGGAAAAACAACGACGATGAAAACGATACTGGGGCTTATAAAAGCAGACGCTGGTGAAATCATGGCCGGTGGAGAAAAGGTTGTTTATGGGCAGACCGAGACAAACCGCCATATCGGTTATCTTCCCGATGTGCCGGAATTTTATTCGTTTATGAACGCGCAGGAGTTGGGACTGAACACCTGCTGGGTGGCCATGACGCACGGAAAGAGCAAGGCCGTGATCGGTAAAGGAGAAAAGCAGGTATGCCTGATCGCTCTGGGTTATGGCTGTACAAACGGCATCGCCCATAGGAGCAAGGCTTTATCCGAAGTCTGCCGTGTGCAGGGGGAAATGCCGGAATGGTTCTTGACCGGTATGGAAGCGGCTCTGCTTGCGCCGACCGCCACGAATCAGCAGAAGTTTTTCTTTGAACTTCTGCCCGACGGCAAGGTGAAAGCATCCGCCCGGCGGGGCTTTTATACGAAGCTGGATCTCGGCATCGTGAAATATCACTTTGAAGCGCTTGCGGGAGACGTGTTTGTCCGTAATTAAAAAGATCGGACGCTTATTTCCCGCTCCATAGACAGGCGGACATCTCGACGGTTCCGTCTTCGCGGAAAGGCACGTTTTCTTTTTCAAGCAGAAAACGCTGAAAATCATGGAAAAGAGTATCGAAAGCGACTTTTGTCCGTCCTTTGGCATCGACAACGCGGTGGCACGGAATCCGCTCATCTTTGCACGCCGCAAGGGCGTAACCGACAAAGCGGGCCGCATGCGGATTGCCGAGCAGAGCCGCAATATGGCCATAGGTCGATACTTTTCCTTTCGGGATTTTGGCGACGACGGCATAGACTTCCGGATAACGCATAACTATAGTATAGGGAACGAAAGTCCGTTTTACATATGAATTTCCATGCCGAGGGCACGCTGTACCTGATCGAGCTTTGCGGCCGCCAGCGGTTTTGCTTTTTGCGCGCCGTCCTGCAGGACATCGTCAAGCGTTCCGGTTTTAATGATGTTGTGATAGCGTTCTTGAATCACTTTCAGCGTCGCGCAGACGCTTTCCGCAACCGCCCGCTTGAAGACACCGTATCCTTTACCGGCAAATTCCCGTTCAATTTCATCATAGGGCTTGTCATCGTTCAGTGAGCTGAAGATCTGGATGAGATTGGAGACACCCGGCTGTTTTTCGGGGTCAAAGTGAACCGTGCCGAGCGAATCTGTAATTGCGCTCATGATTTTTTTATGAGCGACCTCGGGCGTATCCAGAAGATAGATGCAACCTTTGTCGGCATGTTCCGATTTGCTCATTTTACTGAAGGGGTCGCTGAGGGACATGATGCGGGCGCCGACCTTGGAAACAAGCGGCTCGGGTAACCGGAAAAGATTTTTATAACGGTTGTTCATGCGTTCGGCGATATTTCGCGTCAATTCCACGTGCTGTTTCTGATCTTCGCCGACCGGCACATAGTCCGCATCGTAAAGTAAAATATCGGCCGCCATCAGGGAGGGATAGGTATAAAGGCCGCCGGACAGATTTTTGACGCCCTTGGCCTGCTTATCCTTGAACTGTGTCATGCGGTTGAGCTCTCCCATATAGGTGTGACAGCATAGGATGAAGCCGAGCTGTGCATGTTCCCGGACATCGCTTTGCAGAAAGAGCGTGGCTTTCTGCGGGTCCAGCCCGCAGGCCAGATAAAGGGCGATGCAATCGCGCAGGTTTTTCCGCAGTTCTTCCGGATTTTGCGGAACCGTAATACAGTGCAGATTGGCGACGAACGCAAAGACATCATATGTGTCCTGGTATTCTACAAAATGCCGTAAAGCGCCGATATAATTGCCAAGATGGAGCTGACCTGTAGGCTTGATGCCGGATAACATACGTTTCATGCTGAATACATCCTTTCCAAACGAATAAAAACGTCTCTTCTTTTGAAGGGACGCTGAATTGCGCGGTACCACCCGACTTATCTTTCGCCTTGCGAAAGATCACTTACAGCGATAACGGAACAACCGCTTCTTTTCAGAAGACTGCTGGCAGGCTCCAAGGGCGGCGATTCTTTCAGCGGCTTCCACCGTTCCGCCTCGCTTTTGAAAGAAGGTTCGCTGCTTTGCACCCGGTCATTGCACATTTAATTCTAGCGCGAAGGTGTTTCCCGTTCAACCGCGATTACATAAACCGTGTTTTGACATACGCGAAAATGCACATGGCAGTCGGCGTAACGCATACTGTAGATGCGTTCGGGATCGTTCTGGTATGCAGGCCGGGGATCCAGTTCCAAAAGGCGGATGAGCATGTCGCGCATCGGTGCCGGCACGGTTATCGTGTCTGGAAATACGACGCTTTTTTTGCACGGCGGTTTGTCGGCGAAGCCGCCGCCGGCATCGAAAACGGCGTCGCTGTAAGGGAGGTAAGGTTTGATATCATAAATGGGCGTTTTGTCGACCATATCGACGCCGCGGACATGGATGACGTTGTTTGTTTCCAGCGCTTCAATCCGCACCGCACTTAAGCCGATCGGATTGGGACGGTAAGGGGAGCGTGTCGCAAAAACGCCAAGTCGGCTATTGCCGCCCAGCCGCGGCGGTCGTACGGTCGGCTGCCACGTCGCTTGATTTTCGGAAAATCCCCAAAGCAGCCAGAGATGCGTGAATTGCTCGAGGCCTTTCAGGATTCCCGGTTTATTGTATGCGGGGCGAAAGACAATCGTGCCCCGCAATTCCCGAATCAGTTCGGCCTGACGGGGAATGCCGAATTTTTCCGGAAAGTCCGTATGAATATATGCGATCGGCTCAAGGTCGATACGCCCGTTTTCATCTGTCATAACGTTATTAAAGCATAAAAACGAAACGGTTGTTTACAACGGCGACTTCCTGTCAACAATCTGTCATTCAAAAAAGGAGCCCTGTCACCACCGCGCGGCTATTTTGCTAAAAAACAAAGCCGATACTTTCGGCGCGCTTGAGTGAGAAGAAAGTTTGTTTTCAAGTGACGCCGAAAAATCGGGCTGAAAGATCGGATTATGGAAAAAGGCAAAGGAATCCAGAGGACATAGGGCATGTGGGCAAGGTTGGGGATCGGTTTTCCGCCCGGGTTTCAAGATCGTTAAGAGCCGGTTAAGAGAAACGAGAATAATAAAAAGCGGCTTTGTTATGCCGTTTTTTGATGGTTAAGCATAAGTTAAGCCACTTTTTAACTTGTAAACATGGTGGTTCCTGAGGGGCTCGAACCCTCGACCCACTGATTAAGAGTCAGTTGCTCTACCAACTGAGCTAAGGAACCGTGTGCGCATCGGAAACGCTACCTAAAAATACCACTGCCTTCTGCAGAATGCAACAGAAAAATAAAGAAAACCGGAAAAAGCGGCTTGCATAAGCGAATCCGGCCGGCACATTACATGAATTCCGCCACATTGTTGTCACCGTTGCTTTTTGCGCACAGTCGTGCAAATCTGCACGATAAATTGTAGAACGTGATCAAAAAGAAGAGACAAAATGCTATGCTTTGATAAAGAAAGTGCATCCGGAACAAAAGACGGGAGGTGTAACTATGCGCGATCCGATTTTGGAAAAGGCGATTGCAGACGAGCAAAAAAGACAGGATGAAACCATTGAGCTGATCGCCTCGGAAAATTTTGTATCAAAGGAAATCCGTGAAGCGGCAGGCTCCATTCTGACAAACAAGTATGCGGAAGGATATCCGGGACGCCGCTATTATGGCGGCTGTGCGAACGTCGACGTCATTGAAACTTTAGCTGAAGACCGCGCCTGTGCGTTATTTGGCGCGGAACATGCCAACGTACAGCCCCATTCCGGCAGTCAGGCAAATATGGCGGCTTACAGCGCTCTTGCGGATATCGGTTCAACCATCATGGGAATGGATCTTGCGGCCGGAGGCCATCTGAGCCACGGGGCGAAGGTGTCCTTTTCCGGCAAATGGTTTCAAAGCGCAGTCTATGGCGTCGACCGCGACAGCGAACGTCTGGATTATGATGCGATACGCAAGCAGGCTCTGGAAGTTCGGCCGACTATTTTGGTGGCCGGCGCATCCGCCTATTCCCGCTCGATCGACTTTAAAGAATTTCGTGCGATTGCCGATGCGTGCGGCGCCTATCTGGTTGTCGATATGGCACACATCGCCGGTCTGGTGGCGGCCGGTCTGCATGAAAATCCGGTTCCGTATGCCGATATTGTCACTTCAACGACCCATAAAACATTGCGCGGCCCGCGCGGCGGTCTGATTCTTTGCCGCAAAGAATATGCCCGGGCCGTGGATAAGGCGGTATTTCCGATGCTACAGGGAGGGCCGTTATGCCACATCGTGGCGGCGAAGGCGGTCTGCTTCCATGAGGCGTTACAGCCGACGTTCCGGACGTATGCCGGACAGGTGATTCAAAATGCGAAAGCGCTGGCGGAAACGTTACGTGCCGGCGGCATACGGCTGGTGTCCGCCGGTACGGATAATCATCTCGTGCTGGCCGACGTGCTCAATTCGATCGGCGTGACGGGCGTGCAGGCCGAACAGGCGCTGGACGCCGTACATATGACCGTCAATAAGAATGCCATTCCGTTCGATACGATGAAGCCGACGGTGGATTCGGGCATTCGTCTGGGCTCGGCGGCAATGACGACGAAAGGCTATAATGAAGACGATTTCCGAACGATCGGCCGTTTGATTGTACGTGTCTTAACGCATATACAAGATGAGCGGGTGCAGGCGGAAGTACGGAAAGAAGTGGCGGATATGACAAAGGCGCATCCCTTTGCCTGAAAGAGGAGAAGTATGTTTAAATTTTTACGTTCGATAACACCGGATATCAATCAGGGAATACGGGAGTGGAAGGACACGCCCGGGGCGCTCCTGCTGGACGTCCGGGAAGCGGATGAATATGCCGCCGGCCATGTTCCGCATGCTCAAAACCGGCCGTTGAGCCGGCTTGAAACAATCGAGACGGAAATAACGGATAAACAGATACCGCTCTTTGTTTATTGCCACAGCGGCGCTCGCAGCGGGCAGGCTGTAAAGTATCTGACGGAACATGGATATGCGAAAGTCAAAAATATCGGCGGCATCATGAAATATACCGGCGAGGTGGAGACGCGATGAACCTGAAATCACAGCTTATGGATGAAGCGCAGCTGCGGCGCTCTATGGCGCGTATCGCGCACGAAATCATCGAAAAAAACAACGGCGCCGAAGACGTCTGTTTATTGGGCATCAAGCGGCGCGGTATTCCGCTTTCCCGGCTGGTGCAGGCCGACATTCAAAAGTTTGAGGGCGTATATTTGCCGTGCGGTTCAATTGATATTTCCCTGTATCGGGACGATCTGACGCGAATGCAGGAAGAACCGCGGACGAATGCCTGCGAAATTCCGTTTTCGGTCGATCAAAAGAAAATTATTCTGATCGATGACGTCCTGTACACCGGCCGTACGGCCCGCGCCGCGATCGAGGCGGTTTTTGCGCATGGCCGGCCGCAGTCGATTCAGCTTGCCGTACTCGTTGACCGCGGCCACCGGGAACTGCCGATTCGTCCGGACTATGTCGGTAAAAATATTCCGACGTCCCGGCATGAACTGGTCGCCGTAAAAGTCAGTGAATATGACGGCGTATACGGAGTCGACCTTTATACCTTATAAAGATACGTTTTTCGACTCATTCAAAGCATGAAAAAAGCAGCCGCTGAGACGCGCATTTTTGTATTTTGGGATAGTCCCAAGCCCTTATTTTTTTGATATTCACCAACTATACTCGGATAACTGGAACACATAGGACTCGCCGGGAACAATGTCATAAATAACGACGGAATCATCCTTGAACTTGTCACCATCACTCAAAGCAGATAAGTATATGTTCCCTGAGTCAATCATATAGCCCGCACTGTCAAACAGCTTGTAGCTTATCATATCGTATCCGGAATTCCCTCTGCCGCTCTTTTTCTCACCTGTAATCGTAATATTCAGCCGCGGAGAGTAGTCCTTATCAAACTTATACTCTGCTCCTTGGATTTGGATTACAGACGCTGTACCTCCCGTGAAATCTTTCACTTTCAGATCCAAAGGAAATTCATCAAAAGTTACTTGCACATCCTCAATAGGCAAACAATACAGCGCATCACAATTCACTTCGTCAAATTGAACTTCATTTTCTTTGTACACAGTAAAATAAACTTTTCCATTTGCAGACTTTCCAGCTGTGATTTCTGCGGCGGGAATCCTTACATT
>CAUVBZ010000008.1:0-27579 GCA_963550455.1 uncultured Erysipelotrichaceae bacterium | reverse complement strand
CATAGCGATCGTTGACTTCGCTGTATTGTTCCGGCGCTTCCATATTGACGTTGCCCAATCGCTCGATATCCGCCCGCAGCTGCAAAACTTCTTCCCTGGCGTTTTCCACGACCGTCGTCGTCACCTTGGTACGGGCAAATTCAAACGTCAGCTGGTATTCGGCCGCCAGCCGCTGCAGGTTATTTTCAATCTTCGCTTCTAAGCGGCCTTGATCGACTTTAATCGCATTGGCCGCCGCCACCGCCCGTTCTTGCTCCTTCCGCAGCTGCCGCAGCTGCTGTTCCTTGCGATCGGCGTCCGAAAGAATCGTCTGCCGCTGTTCCCGCTTATTCTTGATTCCGGAAGTGATGGCGTCGCGGTCTTCATAAGCTTTGTTCAGACGGGCGATCGTTTCATTCTGACCGTCCTCAAGCATCTGTTCACGATCTTTTTCGTCCGGGTGGAGCAGCGCCAGATCGTTGGTCAGCTTATCGAATTTGGCCTTTTTGGCGTCGACGACCGGCTCCAGACTGGCGGCCGCAATGCGATCCTGCTGCAATGTGCGGGCGAGGTTTTCCTGCATGGAACGCGCCTCTTCCAGCGCTTTCCGTGAAAGTTCGACCTTTGCTTTTTGGGCGTCGATCATCTCCAGCGTGCGGGCCAATTCGCGCCGCACGGTGATCGGCGTGGTGCTGTGTTTGATCTTGCCGCCGGTCATGGAACCGCCCCGATGAATCACTTCGCCGTTCAAGGTGACGACCGAATAATTCCGATCGGTCAAAGCGGAGAGCGTATTGCCCGCTTCCATGTCTTTTACGATTAGAATATTGTTCAACAACGCCGATACGATCGGCTGAAATTTCGGATCGTTTTCGACGAACTGCGCGGCCGTTCCCAGATAGCCTTCGGCATTTTGACAGATGACCAGAGCTTCCCGGGATATCTGACGGGGCCGCAGGACGTTCAGCGGCAGAAACGTCGCCCGTCCGGACTGGTTGCGGTTCAGAAAGCGGATGGCGTCCCGGGCGGCCTGCTCATCTTCCGTCACGATATTGTACATGGCGCCGCCCAGAGCTTCCGATATGGCGTTTTCATACCCGTCTTTGGGGTGCAGCTCCTGACCGACCACGCCCAAAATGCCGTGGAGCGCGTGGCGATTTTCCATGACGGCCTTCGTACCGGTCTGCCGACCCTGAAAGGGATCGCGAACCAGATTTTCCAGATAGGCGCGCTGATTTTCCTGTGAGCGCAGATAGCCGGCGGCACTTTCGTAAGCGCCGGTTGCGTCAAAGACGATCTGCGCCTGCCGCTTTAAATTTTCCGAGCCCAGTCGGATGGCCTGCGTCAGACTGTCGAGCCGGGCTTTTCGATCTTCGTATTCCTGTTTCGCCGTCTGTAACAAAAGCCGTATTTCCTGAATCTTCTGTTGACGATCACCGGTTTCAATCAGGTATTTCCGACGTTCGTCCACCTCCGTGCGCCGCGCCTCCATCTCCGTGATGACATCCACGTTTTTCATCAGCGCTTCCTGCAGAGCGCTGATCTCTTTTTCAAGAGCGGCCGCCTGCCGGCGCTGTTCCTGAATCCGTGTTTCATCGATCTGAATGCGGGTCGAAGCGATCTGCGCGTTGGATTCAATATCGAACAATGTTTTTTTCGCTTCCTCGATCTGCCTGTTCAGTTCGTCGACTTCCTGCACCAGAACGGCGATCTCGATTTCTTCCAGCCGTTTTTTCTTGGCGCGGTAAATTTCCGCCTTATGCGCCTGCCGCTTTAAAGGTGAAACCTGCTTTTCCAGCTCGACGAGAATATCCTGCGACCGATCCAGATTATTTTTCGTCCGTTCCAGCCGCGATAGCGACTCCAGCTTACGCTTTTTATATTTTGCGACGCCGGCCGCCTCTTCAAAAATCCCGCGTCGATCCTGCGGCTTGGCTTCCGCAAAAGAGATGACGTTGCCCTGCGAGATGATGCTCAGGCTGTCTTTGCCAAGGCCTGTATCCAGAAACAGGTCCACCACGTCGCGCAGACGGACATTCCGCCGGTTGATCAGATATTCCGCCTCGCCGGAGTCACGATACAGACGGCGCGTCACCTCCAGTTCCGTTTCTTCACTGTTTAAAATATGTGAGCTGTTATCAAAGGACAGCGTCACTTCAGCCATATTCATGGCGCGCCGGTCGGCGCTGCCCGAAAAGATCACGTCGCTCATTCTCTCGCCGCGCATGGAGCGGGAGCTTTGCTCGCCTAAAACCCAGCGCACCGCGTCCGTAATGTTCGATTTACCGCAGCCGTTGGGACCGACGATGCCGGTGACCGTGTTTTCAAAATTGATGACCGTCTTATCGGCAAAGGATTTGAACCCCTGCATTTCAATGCGCTTCAGGAACATGGCTTCCTCCCAAAATCATGCGGACTTCCGCCCGGCGAGCAGATCGCGGATCTCCTCCAGCGTCTGCAGTTCACCGCTCTTTGCCGGCGCTTCTTCCTTTTTCTCTTCCCGCTTGGAACGAGCGAGGTTCACCGCTTTGATGATGCCGAACAAAATAAGCGCCATCAGCAGAAAGTTGATGACGGCGGCCAAAAAAGCGCCATAACGCAAGACGACGTTTTCTTCCGCCGTTTCGCCGGTAAGTAAAATCAGTTCCATGTCGTTGAGATCGACATTTGAAAACAAGCCGAACAGCGGACTGATCAGATCATTTACAAAGGCGTCGACAATTCCCTTAAACGCGCCGCCGATGATGATGCCGACCGCCATATCGAACACATTGCCCTGAAAGGCGAACTTTTTAAATTCTTCCATCCATTTTTTCATAGGCTTTCCTCAAAATCGTCTCCTGTTCTTTTTCCGTCTCATCCGTAAAAAGAACGAGACCTCCATAACACCAATGATTTGCCGAAGAATACGGAGCCGGCTCTACTATTTTAGTGATTTGCGCGGTATAGCGCAATGGATAGATACGTCCTTCCGCATCAATAAGAGCATCCGCCGGTCGCTTCATGAAGCGATCTTTGATATACATCAGATTGCGCCTTCCGTAAAGCAGACGAAACAGCGGCGGCGTGAAGCCGTAGCGCCGTTTGAAACCCTCTACCGCCGCTTGAATCTGCTCCTCCGACAGCTCACCGGATACGATGACCGCCTGCGCCCCCTGCCGCAGCATCCATGCGATGGCGGCCGAATTGGTCACGTTCAGGGTCATGCCGGCGATGAAATTCTTCTTTACATGCATGAAATCCCCGACCTGCATGTAAACGGCATCGGCGCCATAGTTGTCGCGAAGCGGCTCTTCCTGAATGACCGGCGCATTTTTTTCGAGATCGTCGTACAGCACGCCGTTTTCGACGCCGTCGGGATGTGCGCTTCCCGAAACGATCAGCCGAAACGAGGGAAGAGGCGGCCGGGGAACCGAAAGCGATACCTCCCGCGGCGCCGGTCGCTTCTTTTTTTCCTGCAGGCTCATCCACAGGGTGGCGAACAGTTCTCTTCGCGCGGCATTCAATTGGGCAATCGGCATAAAGCCTTTTTCCAAAACACTGTCCATAGAGACGGACACAAGGAAAGGATATTGATCGCAACGGCTTAACACGGCCGCCATCCGCTCTTGGGAAAGCGGCTGTTTCAAGGCCGGCTGAAGCCGTTCCTCGCTTTGAACGGAAACGCGCCGTCCATCGAGCACAGCGGTCAGAAACAGCGGTTCGCCGATCCGCGCCGTATAGGAAACCGTTACCGGCCGTCGTCTTGGCTGCCGCATCCGGCTTCGGATTTCTTTCATCAAGGGCGTGGAAGTCGTCAGAAGAACCGGCATTCCCTTCTGCACGTGCGTCTCCTTCGGGCAGGAAATCCATACCGTATCGCCTGCTTCCGCCCGCCGGACAGCCTGTCCGTTTTTTTCAATCCACTGTGCCGTCAGACCGATATCCTGCGGCCGTTTTAAAATACGCAGGCCGTCGTTTTGCGTGACGGCGTGTCGCAGATGGACAAGCACCCGGCCGCTTTCGCCTTTGACGACTGTTCCGACCGAAATTCCCTGATGGTTGGGACGGAAATGCGCCATCCTTTCTTCAAGCGGCGCATGAAACACGTGGCCTTCCGTAAAGCCGCGATTGAAGAGAAGTTTTAATTCTTCCTTTTCCTGTTCGGAGACATGGAACGGCTGCTTTGCATAAGCCGCGTCAATGGCCTTGCGGAACATGCGTACAACCGCATAGACATATTCCGCCCGCTTCATCCGTCCCTCAATTTTCAGGGAGGAGACGCCCGCTTCAATCAACTGCGGCACGCGCTCCAGCAAGTTCAGATCTTTGGGTGAAAGCAGGTAATCACCGTCCTCATTCGGTATGCCGCGGCCGTTTTCGCAGCTTTGGTACCGCAGACGGCACATCTGTGCGCAGATTCCCCGATTGCCGGAACGCTTTTTGACGGCGGCGGACAGCAGACACTGCCCGGAGTAGGAAATACATTGCGCCCCATAGCAGAAGACTTCAATTTCAATGCCGGTCTTGGCGCAGGCGCGAACCAGTTCCAGCGGCGTTTCCCGCGCCAGAACAACCCGACTTGCGCCTTGGGCGGCCATGAAGCGGCAGCCGTCGACATTGTGAATATGCATCTGGGTGCTGCAGTGCACTTCCATTTCCGGGAACCCGGCGCGCACCAGCATAAACAGACCGAAATCCTGAATCAGCAGTGCGTCCGCCCCGGCCTCATAGAGGAAACGAACTTCCGCCAGCGCGTTGTCCAGTTCCGTTTCATAAAGCAGCGTGTTCATCGTGACATAGACACAAACGCCATGACCGTGGCAGTAAGAAATGGCCGCGGCGGCCTGTTCGCGTGTAAAATTACCGGCAAAGGCTCTTGCCGAAAAAAGCGTCGTGCCCAGATACACGGCGTCCGCTCCGGCCGCAACGGCCGCTTCCAGCGCTTCTCTTGTCCCGGCCGGCGCCAGCAGTTCAACCTTTTTCAATTTCATAGCGTATTTTTCGATACTCCTCAAGCAGTGTATTGAAATCCATGCGCGCATTGGCGCCGGATGTCGATGGAAGCGGAATATGCGGCAAAGGACTGCGGATATACGTCGTATAGAGCTTTCCGGCTCTTTGACCGGTGGTGAAGACGGCTCGTATCCGCGATCGTTTGAGAAATTGCTCAATCGGATTGACGCGGACATTCGCAATGCTGGCGTCCGATGAACCTTGTATGGTGCAGGAATAGATCACGTCCCACAGCGCGATGTGATGGCGATGGACAAAATCCTCGCGTCCGGCGCGGTTCCCGTCGTCCGTCTCATCGAAAACGGCGGTCAGAACGGGCCAGAATCGGTTGGAACGGTTGGCATAATAAAACTGCTCGCGGCGCGATACGACGGAGGGAAACGAGCCCAGAATCAAAACGCGGGAGAGAGGATCGGAAATGGGCGCAAACGGATGGACGACGGCGCTCATAGATGTTTCACCAGAAAATGTTCGACCGCCTGCTTCGGATCGGGAACCGTCCCGTTTTTGATTCCCTGCTCCAGATCGGCCAGTTCTTTCAGCAGGCGCAGGTAGGAGCGGCTGCTTTTCATGCCGGCCTGCGCACGGTCGCGAGATGGAAAGCGGATGCTGTACCGGGTGCGGATTTCATCATCCTGCAAGCCATGTTCATGGGCGCAAAGGCTGATGTACAGCCGGCGTATCACCGTGGCCATCGCCGCGATTGTTACCGTCGGCACCCAGGCCGTCAGAGCCGTCAGCTGTTGGTAATAGCGCATCGTCCCGACGGCGTCTTGCGCCGTCAAGGCGGAACACATCTGCCAGATCAGCTGATCGACGGAGATGGACGTCAGGTGTTCGATATCGGTCTTATCGTATGTCTTCTTTCCGTACAGCAGCAGTTTGTCGATCGTTCTTTCCAGTTCGGAAAGGCTGGCGTCAACTCGCAGCAGCAGTTCCTTCCCGGCGTCCGGCTGCAGCTGCAGACCGGCCTGCTGCAGACGGCGGTTCATCTCCCCTTCCATCTCCCAGCTTTTCACGGAAGGGGTTCTGTATTCGATAATATTTCCGCTTTCAATATAGGGCTTCAGGATTTTGTATTCTTTCGTCCTTTGATCCGCATCAAAGCCGTCGCAATAAAAAAGCAGATCACAATCCGGATTCGGCTGCCGCGCATACCGTTCCAGCGCCTGTGCGTTTTCTTCCCGCTGGGCCTTGGCGCCGCCGTCGCGGCGGGACGGATTCAGAAAATGCGGATCGTCCACAATGACCATCCGGCGATCGCCGAATAAGGAAATGGTGGCGCAGGCCTGCAAAGCTTCCTGAATCCGAAAACGATTGGAACTGCCGTCAAAGACCGTGATATTTTCGTTTAAAACGCCGCTTTTTTCAATCAGCGCCCGACGTTGTTTTATCAACAGGTAAATCTCTTTTCCAGAAAGCAGATAAATCATATCCCTATTATACCAGTCAACGGCTTCCGGATAGAAAGCCGATTCGTCCGGAAGCGGTATAAAATACATTGCCGAACGGCAAGGCGATCAAGGTCATATCCCCTTCATAGGCGGTATTCAGATAAGGAATGTGCCGTTTCAACAACCGCTGTAGGGTCTGCTCGGAGGGATGGCGGTAGCGATTATGCCGGCCGGCGGAAATCAGGACGAGCCGCGGACGAATCTGATCGAGAAAGGTATCGCTGTTTCCGGTTTGTGAACCGTGGTGTCCGGCGTGCCAAATATCAACCTGCAGGCGCGGATAGCGATCAAGAACCGCCTTTTCGCTGATCCGGTCGCAATCGCCCGGAAAAACGATGGAAAGGCCGTTGAACATGGTCCAGGACATGATGGAGCTTTGATTTTCATCGGCGGTGGAAAGCGGATTAAGATCGTAAAATAAAAACCGACCGGCCTGATAGGAATCCACATGATCTTCCAGCAGCTGATCGACACGACAGGCTTCGAGCAGGGCGTCACGGTTGCCGGAATGGTCACTGTCGGCATGGGAAATGACAAGATAATCCAGCTTGCGGATGCCCTTGGCGTCCAGCATCGCCTTCACCTGTTCATAGGCGCCCGGCCGACCGGTGTCCAGAAGAATGTTGGTCTGTCCAAGCGGCGCGCGAAACAGCACACTGCTCCCCTGCCCGACGTCGATGGTGATCATTTCCGCAAAGGGATGAAACAGTCCGAAAAGCAGAAACAGCAGTAAGGTTGCGATTCTCTTGAAGTCGGCATGGCTTTTAAAGCTGAGACAAAATAGGATGAAAAACGGCAGACCGGCGCCAAGCGGCGAGCCGTAAAGTCGGAACAAGGCCAGCTGCTCCTGCAGGGCGCCTAAAATGGAAACGATCGTTTCCAGCGGAACGGGAAGCCAGCATCTTAACAGCGCCGCCAGCCAGCAGAAGCCGTGAAGCGGTAATAAAAACTGATACAGGCACAGGGCAATCGGATTGCAGTATTGAAAAAGGCAGCACTGTACAAACAGCGACAGGAAAAGGCACCTGCCCTTCTTGCCGGCGTATACACGGTAGATAAACGGCAGCAGAAAGGCCGGCGAATAAACGGCCTGCGGAAACAGAAGCAGCCCTCCGATATAACCCAGGCCGATGCGTCTTCGCCCCTTTATACCCGTCAGTCCCAGCACGTCCAGCAAAAGCCGCTGGACGAGGATATAGGGCGCATGGTACAGTCCGCACAACAGGACGCATATGCCGCATTCAATCTGCTTCATCTTCTTTTCCGCAAGGAACGTCTGCAATATTCCGCGGAAGAAAAAAAGAATGCCGCTCAACGCGATGAAAATATCCGTATCCTCTGCGGTCGAACCGGACTGTCGCAGGAGAATGGTCATTAACAGATCACGCTGCGGGTGGCGGCGAATATGTTTCTGCAATAAACCGCGCAGAGATACGCTTTCCTTCAGCACGGTGATGTTTGACGGCGTGATTTGATAGGCGATTCCTCTGCGGCGGCAATAGCGGCCAAAATCGAAAGCGAAAAAATGAGGCTCCGATTCGATGACCTGATAGACGCCGTCATAGGAAATTCGGCTGTCTAAGAGCACAGGTTCGCCGGTATATCGCACCAGAACCTGTGCGAAGCCGTTTTTAACATACAGATAGCGGCGGCTGATACCGACGACGCGGCCTTCATGAAAGGAAGGAAGAGACAGATCACTGCGGGGCATGCCGGCCAAAAGAAACAGCAGTAAGGCGAAAACCCATGTGCGATCTTTCGTTCTTCGCGCATAGAGGAACGTACAGATCACAAGGGCGCTGAAAAAGCAGACTTCCTTTACCCAAAGCACCGGAATCAATAAAATACAGAGCAGAAGGCTGTTGCGCTTCAAAGGCAGATCCTGTCTTTCAGCTTTTCAAATAATCGCTCGCCGATTCCTTTGACGTTCATGAGATCGTCAAGGGTCTGAAAAAGACCGTATTCCTCGCGATAGCATACAATCCGCTCGGCGATGGCCGGACCGATTCCGGGTAAAGAAGCCAGCTGTTCAGCGTCCGCCGTATTGACGGACAGCCGCGGCTCTTGATTTTCCGCTTTCTTTTCCGGAATATAAAGCACGTCGCGGTCATGTAAAATCTGCATGGGATTCAGCGTGGAGCGATCGGCCTGATCCGTCAGCGTCACCTGCTTCAAGGCGTCTTCGACGGTGGCGTAGCGGGCAAGCTTTACAATACCCTCCTGCACGATCGCTCCCTGTACATAGATTTGTATGGTATCGCCCTGCAGATATTGCGGATCGAACGGTTTCAGATCGATTGCCAGTGCCAAAAACAGAAGTAAAAGAAACAGGAGAATTTGTTTCATAAGGGCCTCCTGCTATATTTGTAGTCTGAAAACAATGGGAATATAAAAACGCCTTGTCATTCTCGTTTTTTGTGTTTTGGGATTGATTGTTTCTTTTTGATTTACTATCCTTGTGTTGGCCTTTTATGCAGTTGCAGTTCGAAATAAATATATTTTTCAATCCATAATTTTATTGTTTCTCGTTATAATATATTTATCTGTGATTTCATCGCCATATTCTTCATCTTCAAGTTTAACTCTTTCATATAAATATGTTTTTATTTCATTTTCATCCGAAAATTTTACTGCTACATAGGGCTCTTCGGGATTGACTTTTTCAAATAAAATAAATCCATTTGTTGTTTCAAAGAGTGTTGCCGAATGAGACATGGCCATTTGATTTCCACTATGAATCCAGAACCCTATAAGAGAGTAGGCATTTTCTTTAAATGAAATTCCGTACTCTTCAAATCTTTTATGTACTGCTTTTGACATGTCCTCTTCAGTACAGTCGGTTTTAATTTCTATGGGATTAAAAAATGTAAAATATTTTTTTATATCTTCTTCGTTCCACCCTAAAAGTGGGAATGGCCTTGATTTTGGATAATCGCCTTCAACGGCTTCTATGCCAAAAATAGCCACTCCATCGCTATATAACCATGATTCCTCTTCATTCCAGCAGGCAAATTTTTCTCTTGATAATGTTTTGTTTATTGTAATGTTCCCTTTATTTAATTCAAAGGCAACGATTCTACATAGCACATCAAAATAATCTCTGTTACTTTTTCTAAACCACTCTCTTGCTATTGTAGGATAATCACTATAATAAATCGTTTTATCTTGTATTGTCGTAAAATCTCCGACTAAAGAAAAAGCTTCGCAATTTTTCATCGCCGTATTATAATCTTTCACCCACTCCAAAACTTTATCGATCGATTTATTTTCAATGCCTGAATTTTCAAACACTGATTTTATTTCATTCATTGCCATTTCACTATTTAAATTTGAATATGCTAATCCATTATCCGTTAATTCCGGATACGGTTTTTCTTCAGCTGCCTGCTCTCCGTTCTTCGTTTCATTTGCTGAATTTTGTTTATCTGAAGAACATCCGCTAAAGATATTTGCTGTCAATAAAAGAGAGAACAATAAAATTACGGATTTTTTCATTTCTATTTTCCTCCCTTTGATTCCAAATATTCCTTTGTTTTATATTATCCCTTTTTAAGAAGTTTTTTCCACTGCCGGATTTTCTGCCCGCTTTCAAGTATGAATAGAAATCGATAGGAGAAAACGGAAGCGATGAATACAAAACGGTCTACTTTTCTTTACTCTTTCTTTTCAGCCGGTGCGGCCTTTAACAACTTATCTTAATGGGCGTCCTTGCGATAACAAACACCCGTATCCTTAAAACCGGCGGGAATCATAAAAAAGCCCTGACGCTCCGCCATGGTGAGCGATCAAGGCCTTATTTTACTTTACCGAAACGATGACGACCGCATAGGGCTTTTTGCAGTTGACTTCAACCGTCTGACCGGGCTTTTTGTCCAAAATTGCCTGCGCCAGCTGCGTTTCGTTGGAAATCTTTCCATTTAACGGATCCGCTTCGGTGGAGCCGACGATCTGATACGTTCCTTCTTCATGCGTATCGACAAACTGCAGCTTGACCGTCGAACCGATGCGGACAGTCTTGGAACCGCCTTTTGTGGAAATCAACTCATAATTCTTGAGCATGCCTTCCAGTTCGGCAATTCGCGCCTCGACCTGCGCCTGTTTGTCGCGGGCGGCATCATAATCGGCATTTTCCGAAAGATCGCCCAGAGAACGTGCTTCCTTTAATTCCGCTTTGACTTCTTCGCGGACAACATGAACGAGATTTTCATATTCATCCTGGAGTTTTTTTAAACCCTCTTCGGTGACATAAATTTTATTTGTGTCTGCCATCTTGCTGACTCCTCTCCCTTACATGCCAAGCGGGATTATTATAGCGCAGAGTGATGGATGATGCTACTGATTTTTGTACAGAGCAGATCGACGGCGACTTCATTCTGACCGCCCTGCGGAATGATGATGTCGGCATAACGTTTGGAAGGTTCGATGAAACTGTCGTGCATCACGCGCACCGTGTTCAAATATTGCGTGACAACGGAATCGACCGTGCGGCCGCGTTCTTTCACATCGCGCAGCAGGCGGCGGATAAAACGGACGTCGGCGGCCGTATCGATGAAAACCTTGATATCCAGAAGATCGCGAATCTTTTTATCCTCGAGAACAAACAGCCCCTCCAGGACGATGACGTCTGCCGGAAAACAGGTTTCAGTCCGCTCCCCGCGGGTCAACTGTACAAAATCATAGGTCGGTTTTTCAATCGGCCGGCCGTGAACCAGTTCCTCCAGCTGAGCGAGCAGATAGTCGTTATCAAACGCGAACGGATGATCGTAGTTGACGTTGACGCGCTCCTCCATCGTCATATGCGCCTGATCTTTATAGTAATCGTCCTGACGCATGATCAAAACCGACTTTTCATTGGAAAAGGTGTCTTTAATCCGTTGCGAAACGCTTGTTTTTCCCGATGCGCTTCCGCCCGCAATGCCAATCAAGATCGGTTTATTCATTTTCCGGCTCCATTTCCATCCAATTCAATAAGTTTCCCTGCGCATCATAGATCAACCGCAGTGTAAACGGCACGGCTCCACCCTGTAACAATCGCCGTAAAAAAATTCGGTCGCCCGGCCACAGCCGCAGTTCTAAAATATGTTCTTTTGCAATCCAAGCCGACGTTCCCTCCGGATTCGGATGCATTTCCCCGTAAAAATGTGAGCAGGTATACAGCGTGATCTTTTCACAAATGGAGTCCCCCATCTGAAAATACAGCCTTCCGCAATAGAGCGGCTCCCGCATTTTCAGGCCGGTTTCCTCCCATACTTCCCGCATGGCGCAGGCACGGACAGACTCGTCCGGCTTCCGCTTCCCGCCGACACCGATCCAGTAACCGGCGTTGAGATCCTGCTCTTTTTTATTCCGCAAGAGAAACAGCCATGCCGTCGGCTTCTGCAAATAGACACATGTGCTTTCAATCATTGTCCGACGACGTCATATTTCTTAACGTTTTCGTTATGCTCGGCAAGTGTTTTCGCGTAATAGACCGTTCCGGTTTTGACATCGGCCATAAAATAATAGTAGCCTTCCATGGCGGCGTCCGGATGCAGAGTCGCTTCCATGGCCGCCTCGCCCGGATTCAAGATCGGTCCGGGCGGCAGACCGTTATGCAGATACGTATTGTAAGGGCTGTCAAACTGCGGATTGACTTCACACGCTTTCCAGTCGTCCGTATCGCGATTTAAATCCAGCGCATAGCAGACGGTCACCGAACTTTGTAGCGGCATGTCGATCTGCAGGCGGTTTAAGAAAATCTGCGCGATCTTGGCCATATCTTCGGGGCGGCCCGCCTCATATTGCACGATGGACGCCAGCGTATAGAATGAATGCACGCTCAGACCACAGGACGCGATCGAATCCCGATAACGGTTGTAAACGGAAAGCTGAGCGTTGAGCAGAGTTCGGGTAATCGTATCCACATCGGTCGTCGGAAAAAAGTAGTACGTGTCCGGAAACAGGTAACCTTCCAAAAGACAGCGCACATCGTTCTGAAACAGTTCTTCGGTTAAAAACGGATAGTCCGGCATCAAGGAGCGGACATACTGCTCGTCATTCCATTTCGCCAGCAGCTCTTCACTGCCGACATTGGTTACTCTGCCGATCTTGGCCGCGATATCCTTGGCCCAATCGCCCTCGATGATGGTTACGGAAACCTGATCGGAAGCGGCGCTGTTGGGATCGTTTAAAACCGTCAGAATGTGTTCGAGATCCCAGCTTTTATCCAACGTATAGCTTCCCGCCTTCATGTTGGTTAAATTGTTTTGGCGGGCGTATAAATAGCCCATGAATTCGTCGCGCACGAGGCCCGCTTCCGCCAGCTTTTTTAAAACGATTCGGGAAGACGTACCCGCATCGACCGTAAACGAAACGGTTTCACTCGTACTGCCGACGGCTTTTTGCGCGTTGTAATAGCGATAGCCGAAAAACAGCAGTAAAAGAGCGAACATAAGCAAAATGATGACGGGCAGACGAAGGCGTCGCCGCGGCGCTTTCCGTTTAGGCGTCATGTGTTTCACCGCCCTCAAAGCTGTTATAAGCGTCGAGCATCTCCGCGCAAAGCTCCAGCTCGTCTGCATCTTCGACGGCGTACATGTTCCCGTCTTCGTCGAAAGAATAGGCATACGTATCTTCGCTTTCCGCGTCAGGGTCCTTGATCAGAACAAAGTTCTTCGATTGATCCGGCGAAGAGAACCGCATGACGATCTCCATTCGATATTCCTGTCCGTCGTCATCGGTAATCCACAGCTGATTATCTTCTTCCATCGTTGCTCTCCTGTTCTATAAAACGCTTCTTAACAAAAGAATGCGCCGTTTTAAAAGCGCATGCTTAAACCGGGTTGGCGTCCAGATAACGCTGTAAAATCTGCACGGCGGCAATCTGGTCGATTTTTTTCTTACGCTGTTTTCGGGACATATCCGCCATCAGTAAAATCGCTTCCGATTCCTGGGTCGTATTGCGCTCGTCCTGCATTTTGACCGGTAAACCGGATTCTTTTTCAAGCTGCGCGCCGAACGCCAGAGCGATCTGCGCCCGTTCCGCCGCATCCCCATTTTCCAACAACGGCAGGCCCAGAACAAGTATATCCGGCCGCCGCAGGCGGATCAATTGCAGGACTTGATCTAAAGCGTCATCGTAATCATCCGGACGAAAGCGTATTGTTTTTACGGTCGAGGCGATGAATCCGGTTTCGCTCCAGCTGATACCGCAAGTTACGCTGCCAAGATCAAGCCCCATGAATTTCACCGGCCGTTTTCTCCCAGATAAAAGCGGACAAGCTCTTCAATGATCTCATGCCGCTCCACGGACTGAATGATACTGCGTGCGTTTTTATGCGATGAAATGTACGCCGGATCGTTGGAAATCAGGTAGCCGGCAAGCTGATTGATCGCATTATATCCCCTTTCCTCCAGCGCATCGCGGACAACAAGCAGGATCTGGCGAATATTTTCGCGGCGAACCTGATCCGCATCAAAACTGACGGTCGGAGAAATATCCGATTTGTTCATATCGTCCTCCCTATGTTTATCAGATAAGTATACCACGCCGATTTTGGAGAAATGAAGAAAGACCGCTTATTTCGCCGCAATTCTTGCCCGCACCGCTTCCAGCGCTTCTTCGACATGACTTGTATCTTTGCCGCCGGCCTGCGCTATGTCCGGACGGCCGCCGCCGTTGCCGCTGCACAGGGAAGCCGCCAGTTTGACAAGCTCGCCGGCCTTCAACCCCTTTTCAATCGCCCTCTTTGATGAAGCGGCGACGAAGACGACCTTATCCACATCGACGGCGGCGATGAAGACAAGACTGTCGTCGAGTTTATCGCGTAGAAGAGCCGCATAGTCTTTCAGCGCCGACGCGTCCATTCCCTTCTTCGTGATGAGCAGAACATTCAGGCCATTGATATTTTCAACCGCCTTCATCGTGTTTTCCATATCGGCCGCCAACGCTTTCTGATCGGCCCGGGCGACGGCCTTACGCAGGGCGGCATTATCGTCCAGCAGCTTTTGAATGTGCTCGTGCAGACCGTCCCACGTCTTCATCTTCAACAAAGAAGCGGCGTCGTTGAGGTAGTCCTGCTGTTGGCGGAAATCCGTGTACGCCTTCATCTTCGTTTCGCACGTGATACGACGGATACCGGAGCCGACGGATTCTTCGGAAACGATGCGGAAGACGCCCAGAGCGGACGTGCTGTCGACGTGGGTACCGCCGCAAAATTCTTTCGAAGCGTCTCCCATCGTGACGACGCGAACCGTGTCGCCGTATTTCTCATCGAATAAAGCGATGGCGCCGCTCTTTCTGGCTTCGCTTAACGGCAGAACTTCCGTCGTTACCGGAAGATCTTCCATAATCCACGTATTGACGATCTTTTCAACCTGCCGCAACTGATCGGCCGTCGGCTTTTCGAAATGCGTAAAATCGAAACGACCGTAATCGGGACCGTTGTACGAGCCGGCCTGGGCGATGTGGTCGCCCAGCACGCTGCGCAATGCGGACTGCAGCAGATGCAGGGCGCTGTGGTTGGCGCGCGTTTTCTGCCGCCGGTCATAATCGTAAGCGCCCTCCACATTGTCGCCTTCATGAAGGATTCCCTCCACGTGGACGATGTGATGCAGCGGCTGATGATGCGGCGCTTTGCGGACATCGCTTACGTCCGCCTTGAACGTTGTATTCCAAAGTGTTCCCGTATCGGCGACCTGGCCGCCGGATTCCGCATAGAAGCAGGTCGTATCCAAAATAACGTCGCCTTCGTCCTGAAGCTCTTTGACCCGTTTCCCGTCTTTGAACAGGCCGATCACGCGGCTTCGGCACGTGCTTTCCGTATATGCGCATACTTCCGTTTCCTGTGTGAAATCCATCAAGTCTTTTGACTGCCCATGCATGGACTGCGTGATTCCGCGGGCCTTTCGGGCGCGCTGTTTCTGCGCTTCCATCTCCCGCTCGAAGCCCTGCTGTTCGATCGTAAAGCCGGCGTCGGCCGCGATTTCTTCGGTCAGTTCTTTCGGGTAGCCATAGGTGTCGTACAGCTTAAAGACCACCTCCCCCGGCAGAATATGGCTGTCGCCATGTTCCTGCAGGGCGTCCTGCAGCATCTGCTCGCCGTTGATCAGGGTTTTATGAAAGGATTCCTCCTCATTTTTAATCAGGTGGGCGATCAGCTCCGCTTTTTCCGAAACGTAAGGATAATATGCGTGCATGTTCGCGGCGACAACCGGAACCAGCCGATACATGAACGCGCCCTCAATTCCCAGTTTGATACCGTAGCGGACGGCGCGCCGTAAAACCCGCCGCAACACATAGCCGCGTCCTTCATTGGAAAACATGGCGCCGTCCGCTACCGCAAACGTCACGGTGCGGATATGATCGGCGATGACGCGATAGGCCATTTTGTACTCCGCGTCCGTGTAAGGATGTTTGGCATATTGTTGTGCGGCTTCAATGATCGGCAGAAACAGATCGGTATCGAAGTTCGTATCGCCGTCCTGCACCATGCAGACAAGGCGCTCCAGCCCCATGCCGGTATCGATGTTTTTCTGCGGCAGTTCTTTATAAGCGGAGCGCGGCATTTCGCCCGGGCGGCAGTCGTATTGAGAGAAGACGATATTCCACAGCTCCACGTAGCGGTCATTTTCGACATCGTCAAAAAACAGTTTTTCACCGATCTTTTCCGGATCGAAGCGTTCGCCGCGATCATAGTACAGTTCGGTATCCGGTCCGCCCGGCCCGCGGCCGATTTCCCAGAAATTATCCGCGCTTTTGCGGATATGGGAAGGATCCATGCCGTTGGCCACCCAGTATTCGTACGCCTCCGTATCATCCGGATATACCGTGACGTACAGGCGCTTTGGATCAAAGCCGATCCATTCGGGAGAAGTTAAAAATTCCCAGGCCCACGCGATCGCTTCTTTCTTGAAGAAATCGCCGATGGAAAAGTCGCCCAGCATTTCAAAAAAGGTGTGGTGGCGGGCGGTGCGTCCGACATTTTCAATATCGTTTGTCCGAATGGATTTCTGCGCGTTGCAGATGCGCCGGCAGGCCGGTTTTTCCGTTCCGTCAAAGTATTTCTTTAACGCCGAAACGCCGGCGTTGATCCACAGCAAAGTCGGATCGTCATGCGGTACCAGGCTTGCGCCGGGTTCGATCATAAAGCCTTTGGACGCGAAGAAATCAAGAAACATCTGACGAATTTGAGTTCCGGGTAATTGTTTTTCACGCTTATTTTCGTCCAATATAGAACGTTCCTGTATTACAGGAACGTAAATTACGCGGTACCATCCTGATTCGCACGTCGTGCGCACCTCAATTTCACCTTAACGCGGTAAACGGCGCGGATTGGGCGCTCTTGGAAGTAGCTTCGTATTTGTCTCATCAGGCTTGCACCAACCGCCTTTTCTCTATATGGGGATAAAAATACTACTCGGCTTCCGCATCGATTTCCCTGTTATCATAGCGCTTTTTTGCAAAATGTAAACGTTTTTTCAAATGACGGCCGCCTGGGGCTTCCGACATTTGGATCAAAGTCATTCATTCCGAATGCCTTTTTGTACGATATCGGTTCGCCGTAAACGCCGTGCCGATCGACAAAATCAGCCAGAATACATATTTCCAAATATGCGTTTGATCGGACGTATCCGGCACAAGCGGAGCCGGCCGCAAGGATACCGGCGGTTTTTCGGGCTTTATAACGATCGGTCTGAAAATAGCGTATAGAACGACATCTTTTTCCGTTTCACCAAATGTAAATACGGTATGAGGAAAATACTCCGGGACAACGGCGTCCTTATTTTTGCTCCAGCCGTAAAACACATAGCCCGGTTGTTTGGAAAGAGAAAGATTATCTTTGACAACGACCGTATCCGAACCGCTTGTATATTGCGTATTGTCGATCGGAACGTCACCGGTATTTCCGTTTGCATGATAAATAATATTTGCGTAAATTTTTACTTCAAATTCTTTTGCGACAACATCACCTAACGTATTGGAAATAGAAGCTTTGATTTTTTGCACGCCGATTTTTTCACCGGTTACATCCGTGGCAGTAAGAACCGACAAATCCGCGTTGCCGGAGGTTACCGTATAGGTGACTGCCGGATTAAGATTAGCGGGATTTTCACTTTTTGAAACCGTATGAAGCGCATGCGTGTCTTTTACATGCACGACAATATTTTCAACCGTCAATGTCGGCAGATGAATTAAACCGCCGCTGCAGTTCTCATTTTTTCCTTGTTTAATTTCGGCAAGATCAAGCTTTTCGTTTCGCGATCAAAGTCGGAATCATCGATGCTGTCCCATATTTCGGCGACGGTTTCCTGCCTGGTCGGCTTCGTATTTTCATCGACCGCAAGCACAATTTTCTGGTTTGCAAGACCGATCGGACTGGAAAAATGAAATAATCCGCCGCTGTCGGTTTTAACGGTATCCAGAAGCGTATGCGCCGCAATGACATTTCCATAGGCATCCTGAATCGCATGATCCGGGCTGAACAGCTGCAGGGTGATTTCTTTTGCGGGTTCTTCCGCATCGTTGACGCCGTTTTCGTTTTTATCCCAGAACAGCTTTCCGTCTAAAGAATAGTTTTTATAAACATATTCGCCATACATCAAGTTCCCGCTGACGGTGGCGGTCGGCGCCGCGTTGGAAGAATCATAGCTGTATGTGCCGCCGACATAGGCTTTTCTTTCTTTGAGATCCGTTTTCAATTCGCCGGCCAAAGGAATTTTCACATGCAGCGCTTCGTATTTTTCAAAGACGTCAATATACGTTTTGACATAGCGGTATTCTTTAAAATCGGCCGGCGCAATCGAGCTTTCCGGAACAAAAGTCAAACCGTCTTTGCTGTACGTAAATTGAACGACGCCATGCTTTAAAGAATTTTTATCAATCTGCGCCGGGCCGTTCAAGTACATCGTAAAATCAGATTTTTTACGTCCGGTTTTGACGCTGTTGTCCGTATCGATATAGTCATAATCGATTTCTTCGCCGGCCGCCGGTATTTTTGTTATGACCGTATAGTGATATGCGTCCTTGTCCGCCATTTTCATTTGTATGGAAGCCGCCAGCTGTTCCCGTTCTTCCTCCACAAAATCAACGGTATGCTTTTTATAAACAACGTCGTCTTTTACCGGATATAAATTGATTCCTAAAACGGCGTTTCGTAATACTTCAACCGTATAAGAGCTCATATCGCCATACCACAGCCGTTTTGTCGTATTATCTCCGTCGCCCAATAAATCATAGGAGTCTTCCACCGCGTTGGTGAACTCTTCTTTTACATATCCGCCGTTCTTACTTCCGTCATATTTTTCCAACAATGCGGAATTATTGAAATAAACGTCTTTAAACGGATGATGATTGCCGAGCGTCGCGCCTTCCCAGGCGTTTAAAGCGATTACGAATCTGTTTTTCAAGACCGTCGCATGGCCTAAAGACGTGGAGTTGGCGTTCAGCGATTTGATTTTATCGCCGGCTTTTTTGATGTTGAGTTTAATCCATTTTTTACCGCCGATCACGACTTCTTCCACGTCCGCCTCCGTCATTCCGTGATCTTGCAGGGACTGCTTGAAGGCGGCGTTATTTTTATCGATCGTAAAATCCGGATCGGCTAATTCAATGAATACCTGCTCGGGAACGTCATAAGGCATCTTCCGGTATGTATCATTCATATAACCGGTATTGGCATACGCCTTTAAATCAAAATTGATGGTGGCGGTAAAGGAATTTCCCTGAATAACCGCCGGCTGTACGTTTGCCGAAAAACCCGGGCCGTCCACGGTATAAGAACGGCTGGAGATAAGAATGTAGGCCGGATAATTCCATACGCTGGCACCGTAAAAGAAATTTTTCTTATTGTTCGGGCAGGAATCTTGGTGCGTATAAACGGCGTCAAAATACATCGTCGAGCCGTCGCGGCTGGCTTTTGTATACGTGATCAGGTCATTGTCCTGAAGACTTTTTGCAGTCGTATACGCTTTGATGTCCTTGAGCAAATACGTTAAATCGTAAAACCCGGGCGACGAATTATCCGCATGGCCAACTTTTTGTTCATCCGTTATGGTATCTTTAAAAACAAATTTCCCGTCATAGCGCATGGATAAGTTCAAGAAGGCTTCCGAATCCGCTAAGCCCAGCATCGCGCGGGTAAGCGGCGTATCGCCGGTTAAAGTGCCGACTTGATAAGAAGCGGTTCGGGTCGCCTTTGTCACTTTATCGATGACCGTATATTCGAATTTCCAATCGCTCATGTTTTTCGTCATCGTCATATTGCCCGAAAGCATGAAAGTGCCGTCGCTGATCTCGGGACCGCCCACGCCGTCGGTAACGTGATTCAATTTGATCTTTAAATCAATAACCGGATTATCGCTGTAATTTTTGCCCAGACTCGAATTGACCTTTAAAAACAACTCCGGCACTAAAACAACTTCACTGTCGTCCAGCATTTTCGGTTTATACATCTGATAACTTGAACCGTACGCATTCAGCCACGGGCACAACGGTTCGCCATAGCTTAAATAAATGTAACGATTTGCATTCGGTACGGTTCCGGCAAAACTCTTTCCGTTTTCAGCCGTACTTGAAGAATAACCGACATGAAGCAGATCGCCGTTTACGATCGGGGTATGATCCGCATGTGTTGTCGTAACGGTATAATCAAATCCGCTGCAGGTATAATAAATCGAATGCATCTCGCTCCAGTCGATTTTGACCTTGCTTACTCTGTCCCCGCTGTTTAAATGCGATGAAAAATCCAAGCTGACGGCATAATCGCTTGTAATGGACTGATCGATGACTTCGGTGTAATCCTGTGTCGTTCCGTCCGCTTTCGTTACCGTATACGTGATGGCATGAACCGTTGCCTTATTGCCGTTGGAGTTGGCGCCGTGGATATACGGTTTCCACGCCGTCGGGCGAATCTCATATGGAAAGTCGTATTCTTCGACGACATTTCCGTTTATCGTCTTATATTCCGTCATGGTCGTTTGATTAAACGAATCGGAATTGAGCATCTGTACAAACGGCGTTTTATAATACGTGGCGCCGGGAATATATTTGGCGTTGGTCGTCCCGGCGTTCAAGAGATAATTCCCATAAGGGCGCCAGACGAAGGTGTCTTTTAACACCGTTTTAAGGGTTTTAACGACGGAGCCTGTATGCAAAATCGATACTGTACCGCCGCCCGCCTTTTTGGCGACGATTTCAGTGTCGGCCGCCGTATACGTCGTTTCACTCTCCAGATCGTTCGTGATTTTCCAAAGAACTCTTGAACCGTAAATCGTCTGTCCCAGGTGTGTTTTATCCCCGTTGTTGTAAAAAGGCGCTTTGGGTTTAAACACATAATAGGAACCGTTGCTGTCATGATGTCGGACTTTATCCGTTGAAAAATACGTCATGAATTGATAGTCGGCCGGCGCCTGGGTACCGGAGTACATGGGAGCCGTCACCGGGGTGGAAACAACGTTGACCAGTTCAAAACGTTCATCCGGCACATAAAATTTGATCTCCTCAATTTGCAGCAGATCGGCATTGTTATGACTGACGGTAGGCACGTCCAGATATAAGTTATCCTGACCGCCGCCAAGGGAATAATTTCCAAAGGTATTGCCGTGTGCGGATTTGTTCGCATGCGCCGCAATGGAAGTCGTTGTATTGTTATGCGCGGGAATGTTGATGTCCGGTTCAACATATTTACCCGGCTTCATCGTATATTTTGTATTTGTTGAAACGACTTCTCCCGCCCCGTTTTTAACGACGATTTCAACCGGGCTTTCTTCCCAGCCGTTGGCGATGATATCGGCGCACTGTTTTTGACTTAACGGCACATATTGCGTTGAAAAGGCCGTTAAATACTGCTTATTGATATGAGAGTCGATCACAAAGGTCAGCCCCGTATTATAGCCGCTGCTGTTTTTTATAAAACCGGCTGATTTAATCTGCGGCGCCGAAGATAAATCGTGCACCATATTATCCGTAAACGCCATGCCATATTTGGGAAGTGTAATGGTCACGGTAATATCGCCTTTATCGCTGTTATTTTTAAAAATGGTATCCGGAAAAGTCAGATTGAAAATCTGGGCGGAATCCTGAATCAGATTGTAGAGATAGACACCGCTTTCCGTCGGTAAAGCATCGACGCCGGCGCTTTCAATTTCAATCGGTTGCGGAGGCAGTTGTGCAACGATCGCCTGATCAAGCAGATCGCCAATCTCTTCCGTTTGTTCCGGTGCTACGGTTTCTTCCGTATTCTCGCTTTCCACATCGTCGATTTCGGTTTGTTCTTCGTCGGTTGAATCACCTTCCGTACCGTCGGCCGGCGCGGTCTGCCGGCTGTCGCCTTCTATGCTCTCCTCTGCTTCCGGAGCGGCCGTTTCGTTCGTATTTGTATGTACATTTTCTTCCGCCAAAGCGTGAACGAAAATCGGATTGCAGTTGAATACATTCAACAACATGGCGGCTATAAATAAGCCGCTGGACATTTTTCTGAAAGATCGTAATCGCATATATGGAACACCCCCAAATGTCGTTTCACTAGTATAGCATTAAATATACGCAATGAATATATACATTAAAACGTATTTATTTTAATTCATTTTAAGCGAAAATGGAGAAAAAAATAAATGTTTTATGCGATTTATTTATAAAGACGATTCGCTTTTGTTATCTGTGCTTTTTTCCGGATCGGTGTTCACCGAAAATTGCAGTCGTTCCTGCAAGGTCGTTAAGCGCGGGTGCGTTTCCAGCGTCCTGAGTCCATTTTGAAAAGCTTCTTCTTCTCCCAGCAGAAATAACCGTTTCTTAGCCCGCGTCACGCCGGTATAGAGAAGCTTTTTTTGCAACATGATGCGAAAGCGATGCGAGATCGGCATGATGACAAACGGATACTCGTTGCCCTGACTTTTATGAATGGAAATACAATAGGCCAGGGCGATATTGCCGAAAGTCTCCGGTTCATACTCCACAAAAAAATCTTCATAGCGGACAACGAGCAGCGGCTGATGATTTTCCGTTTCCGCCGCCGGATAAATTTCTTCCAGAATGCCGATATCGCCATTGTATATATCGTCGTCCGGCTGGTTTTTCAGTTGCAAAATTTTATCTCCCGTCCGGAAAGTCGTATAGCCGACGCGGATTTCCTTTTTTCCCGGCTGACGCGGATTGAACGCCTCCTGCAGCGCGTTGTTCAATACGTCAATGCCGGCGTTGCCGTTATACATCGGTGATAGAACCTGAATGTCCTCCAGAGTCCAGCCGTGTGTCAAAGCCTGGTCGACCAGACGGACGATCTGCGTGCGGATCGCGTCCGGATTGCAGGGAAAAAAGGTTACCGAATCATGAAACGCAGAAAAATCGACGGCGCCGTCATGAACCGATCGCGCCAGCGTGATGATTTCACTGCCCTCTTCCTGCCGATAGATATGCTGCAGGCGAATCAATGGATACAGATTCACGGCAATCAGATCGCGCAAAACCGCGCCCGGCCCAACGCTGGGCAGCTGATCCTCGTCGCCGATGATGCAGATGCGTTTGATATTGGCGGACGCTTTTAAAAGCGAACTGAACAGAAAGCTGTCCACCATGGAAAACTCATCCAGTATCAAAAGGTCGGCGGCCAGCGGATCGTTTTCATTTTTTCCGAATGTATTCGTCTCCAGGTCCCAATTCAGCAGTGCGTGAATCGTTTTCGACTGCGTGCCGGTGACGGAGGCCAGATGTTTCGCCGCCCGCCCCGTCGGCGCCGCGCACAGCACCGTACAGTCCGGATACATTTCCTGAAACAGGGCGACCATCGCCCGCACGACGGTCGTCTTGCCGGTTCCCGGTCCGCCGGTCAGAATGACGAACGGATTTTTAAAAACAGCCTCGATGGCCTGCCGCTGACAGTCGTCATAGGCGATGGCGAAGGCGTGCTCCAGCTTTGTAAAAGCTTCGCTTAGCCGCTCGGGGCGAATCACTTTCAGATCATAGAACGGAAAGCGCGGCAAAAAGGCGGCTATTTCATTTTCCGCCTCAAATTGTGATTGCGGATAGATACGGTCGTTTTCTTGAATCAAACTTCCGGAAGTAAGGCAGGCCTCCAGCAGAGAGGAAAAAGAAGCGTCCAGGCCCGTCGTTTCGCGCAGAAAGGCGGTTTCCAATTCCGTTTCATGACAATAGGTATTTCCCCTTGTCATACATAGCCGCATGCAAAGCGCCGTTAACAAGGCCCGTAAGCGCCGCGGGTCATCTTCAGCAACGCCCAGCGCCCGGGCCATTTTATCGGCCGTCAGGAAACCGAAACCGTTGCACTCTTCCATGACCCGATAAGGATTTTCATGCAGTTTTTCCAAAACTTTGCCGCCATAGGTGCGGCTCAGACGCCGCATATTACCAAGGCCGATACCCTGCATGTTCAAAAACCGCACAAGCTCCTGCATGCCCTCTTCTTCTTCGGCCAGACCTTGCCGGATGATTTCGATTTTAGCCGGTTTGAGCCCGCAGGCCGTCTTTAAAATGTCCGGGTCTTCTTTCAGCTGTTGCAGGCAGGACGGGCCCAGGGCTTCCACGATCATTTCGGCGGTCTTGACGCCGATGCCCGGAAACTGACCGCCGCTTAAATAGCGGACGACGCCTTCTCTTTCATCCGGCAGACAGCGCTTCATCGCCGCGATCTGAAACTGCATGCCGTAACGCGGATGTTCGACATAGTTTCCGCTGAAAGCATAGGGAACGTTCTTCTCCACTTCCGGCAATAAGCCGGTCATGGTCAGAATCTTCTCTTTCCCCTCTTCAATGCGCACCTTGACGACGGTATAGAATGTCTGCTCGTTGCGGAAGACGACATGAACGATCCTGCCGGTGAGCGTTGTCAGTTTTTCATCCATGTTGTTTTTCTTCCACACACATGCTGATCTTTTCCATCAGGTTGTCGTTTCCCTGAAAAATCGCATCGATCACGCCGCCCCCCAAGAGTACGTCATCTTTATAGAAAACGGCCTGTTGTCCCGGCGTGACGGAACGAATTTTCTGGGGAAAATCCAGCGTCACCGTACCGTCGTCATGACGACGAAGGTGTACCGGGCAGTCCGCCTGTCGATAACGGAATTTTGCCGTGCAGTCGAACACGTCCGGATAATCCGCCAGAAGATTGACCTCTTTGACTCGGCAGGAATCACTGTACAGCCACGCCTCATGCGCCTGATCGGCGACGAATAACGTATTCGTCCGTACATTTTTACCGATGACAAAAAACGGTCCCGCCCCGCCGATTCCCAATCCTTTCCGTTGGCCGATCGTATAGTATAAGACGCCCTGATGTCTGCCGATGATTTCGCCGGTTTCAATACGGCGGATCGGCCCCGGTTTCATCGGCAGGTAGTTGCTTAAAAATTCGCGGAATTTTCGCTCCCCGATAAAGCAGATGCCGGTGCTGTCTTTCTTTTCCGCAACGGGCAGCCGCAGCTCTTCCGCAAGCTTACGAACCTGCGGCTTTTCAACAGTTCCCAGCGGAAACAAAATATGTCCCAGCCTCTCCCGCTTCACCTGCGCCAGAAAATACGATTGATCCTTATTGCGATCGTCGGCTTTCAAGATGGCCGGACACCGCTTATATTCTCCGATTTTCGCATAATGTCCGGTGGCGACGGTTGTAAAGCCTCTTGCTTCCGCAAAGTCGAAAAACTGATCGAATTTAATATAGCGGTTGCAGAGAATATCCGGATTCGGCGTCCGGCCGTGTTTGTATTCTTCTAAAAAAACCGAAAATACTTCTTTCCAATATTCTTCAATGAAATCGACGCGCAATAAAGGCAGATCCAACTTTTCCGCGACCGCCTTGGCGTCCAGAAAATCCTGCTCTTGGGTGCAGATCGTTTCCTGAATGGTCGGATTGCCTAAAATATCATCGTTGGTAAACGAATCCCAGTTGCGCATAAAGGCGCAGGTCACGTCATATCCCTGCTCTTTTAAAAGATATGCGGCGATCGCGGAATCAACGCCGCCCGACAGGCCGATCAGTACCTTATCTGTCATGATGTCTCCTTTTTTGAAAAAGCATGAGACGAAGAACGTCTCATGCCTGATGCGTCGAGGATGTACGTACTTCTTTACAGCCGGGAAAATTCGGACAATCTTCATTGCACGAATTTTCCGCAATTCGACGCAGTTCTTCCGGTACGAAGACACCGATCTCTTCCGAATCAAATCCGACCTGGAAGTTCTTTTCGTTCAAAATAATCGGTCTTTTCAGAACGCTCGGATTATTTTTTATAAATTCGATCAGTTCATCCGTTGTCATGGCGTCTAAATCAATATGACTTTCCTGTACTATTTTGGAACGTTTGGAAACAATATCATCGGTCCCGTTTTCACTGCGCATCAAAAGGTGTTTGATCTCTTCATCGTTCAGGAGTACGCGGAAAATGTTTTTTTCCACAAACGGAAGATCACGATCTTTCAGCCATTGCTTTACCTTGCGGCAAGAAGCGCAGCCGGGTGATGTATAGACAATAATCATATTCGTCACCTCCCTCACTCGGGTGCATTATAGCATTGTTGTCATCGGATTGCGATGTGCAGAACGGTTGTCGCAATCGTAAAATAAATCGTCAAAGACAGGGCGTCGATAATCGTCGTCAGCATCGGCGAAGCGACGACCGCCGGATCCAGATGAATGCGCGTAACCAGCAATACAAGCATGGACGCAATCAGCTTGGAGAAGAAAACCGCGCAGATGATGGTCAGGGAAATGGTTAACGCCACCCCGATAGGAACACGGTCGAACAAAACGCATTTGGCATAGATGGCCGCCGAAAGGGTCAGACCGCAGAACAGGCCGACCCGCATCTCCTTCCAAATCACTTTGAAGAAGTCGCGAAAGCGCACTTCATCCAGCGACAGGGCGCGGACAACTTCAACCGAAGCCTGACTGCCGGCATTACCGCCGGTGTCCATCAGCATCGGAATATAGGCGCTCAATACGATATAACGGCTCAGGGCGCCTTCGAAACGGTTGATGATGCCGCCGGTAAAGGTTCCGGAAATCATCAACAGCAGCAGCCACGGAATGCGTTTTTTCCACGTCTCAAATATGGTCGTCTTCATGTAGGGCTTGTCGTTGGGGATGATGGCGTTCATCTTATCAATATCTTCAGTCGTTTCTCGTTCCATGATGTCCATGACGTCATCGACGGTGATAATACCGACCATACGATTTTCCCGGTCGACAACCGGCATGGAGGTCATGTCGTATTTTCCGAACATCTGCGCGACTTTTTCCTGATCCGTTTCCGTCGTAACCGAAACGACGTCCGTTTCCATAATGTCGCCGATGACGTCTTCGGGCCTGGATAAGACAAGCGTCCGCAATGCGATGGCGCCAAGCAGCAGCCTTTTTTCGTTTAAAACATAGCAGGTGTTGACAATTTCCGAATCGGTGCCGACCGTTCGGATGCGCTCGATGGCCTGCGTGACGGTCATGGACGGTTTCAGGTCCACAAATTCAACCGTCATCACGCTGCCGGCCGAATCATCCGGATACTGGAGCAGATGGTTGATATCGGCCCGCGTATCCGGCCGGGCGCTGGCCAAAAGCTTTTTGACGACGCTGGCGGGCATTTCTTCCAACAGATCGGCCGCGTCGTCCGAATACAGATTATCGATGATAATGCCCGCTTCCATTTCCGACAGCGACGTGATGATGTACTTCTGGCTGTCGTCTTCGAGCAACGCAAAAACATCCGCCGCAAGTTCCTTTGGAAACAGACGGAACATCTTCAGCATGTCCTCGTCTTCCATCGCGTCCATGATCTCCGCCAGATCGGCTTCATTCATGTTCGCCGCATACGTGCGCAGTTTTGTATATTGTTTACTCTTTAAAAGAGAGCGGAATAATTCCAGCTCCTTCGTCTCTTCGCTTTTTTCCATAGAATGGTCGTCCTTTCCTGATATTCATGCGGATGCTACACAACGGTATCGGACCTTGACTGTCGTTCATGAATATCACCCCCATTCCGTTCGTCACTCTCTATTTTCAACGGCCGGCGTCAAGCCGTCAATCCTTTTATTCCAAAGGCTTCTGATAATAGTTTCCGTAAATGCGCTCCACTTCGCTGATGGTCATAAAGGCGTGCGGATCCGTCTTGGAAATGATCTGCAGAACCTCTTTCAGCTGGTAGGTATTGATCGTAATCAAAAGCAGCC
>CAUVBZ010000007.1:0-28287 GCA_963550455.1 uncultured Erysipelotrichaceae bacterium | reverse complement strand
TGATCGGTCGCCTGCTGTTCATCACTCCCGTTTTTAGTGACGGCATTGAGTACGGATGAAAGATTGCTGTTGGCAAGATTCAATTGTCGTGCATAGGAATCCGCCACAAGCTGCGCCTGATAGCGGGCGGCCAGCATCGTTGCCTGCTGTTTGGTTAAAGCCGTTTTCCCTTCTTCCAGTTCAGCCTGTTTCTGCTGCAGATCGGCAATCTGTGTCTGCAGGGATTCTTCCAGATCGTGCAGCTGCTGAATCGTCGTATTCAGTTGCGTCATCATATTAAAATCATGTTCTTCAATATTTCCGACACCATTTACGATCCGCAGCATATCGTTAAAACTTTGAGCGCCCATCAGAACATCAAGAAGCGGACTGACACGCATATTTTCCTGAATGGCGGCCAGCCGCGTTTTGACTTTTTCTTTTAATTCTTCCACCGTCTTCTGCTTTTCTTCAATTTGCCTGTGGCTTTCTTCAACTTGCTGTTCCAAATCGGCAACCTGTTTATTGACGTCTTCAATCTGCGCGTTGAGATCGGCAATCATTCCCTGCAGGGAACTGATCTGTGAATTATACGACGTAAGCTGGGCGGCATATTCTGCAGCATTGGCAGTGATATCCGCCTTACGGGCATCAATCGCTTCAAGCTGACTGCGCAGGTTCGGATTATTCTGTTTCGTATATTCCATGAACGCATTGCAGGCATTGATCTGTTCACTTGACAGATCCGTACGCGTACAAAGAGAGGACCAATAGTTTGTATCTGAATAAGCCGGCTCGGCATGGACGGAAATTCCCTGCATCGTAAAAGCCATGATCATTCCAAGCACAGATAAAAATATCTTCTTTTTCATTCTCTTATTATATCAATACAAAGGCCGATGTCCAAGAATAGATGAATCGACCTATGTCAAAGCGTCTTAGAATAAGGCGGTTAAAGCGGTGATCAGCCCGAAGATGATTCCCGGCGCGTTGGCCGCCGCCAGCGGAAGGTCGCGTTCTTTTTTGAAAAGTCCGTAATAAACCCAGAGACTGCAATTCAATGCGGCGACCAGAGGCTGAATAAAGTTTCCTTTGCGGCCCGCCAAATTGTCCATAATCTGCGGCACATAGGAAACGTACATCATGACCGACATGAAGGTCGCAATCCAACCTAATGTTTTCATCTGTTTATCTTTCATTTTTTCTTTTTATGATGCCTACGTTCTGAAAAGGACATAGTCTCATATTCTCCTTTCTGTCCTGTTTTATAACGTTTCTTTTAAAAAGTCCGGAAAGCATTGAACTTTTCGGACTTTCAACAAAATTTGAAACGATTGATTAACGCTTGCTGTACTGCGGTGCACGGCGAGCACCCTTAAGGCCGTATTTCTTACGCTCCTTAGCACGCGGATCGCGCGTCAGGAAGCCGGCCTTTTTGAGAGCCGGACGATAATCCGCCGAAGCTTCAAGAAGCGCCCGCGCAATACCGTGCCGCATCGCGCCGGCCTGTCCCGTGTAGCCGCCTCCGCAGACATTGATCTTAATGTCGAACTGGCCTGTCGTTTCCGTCAAAACCAACGGGCTGTTGACTTCCATCCGCAAAACCGCCTGCGGCAGAAATTCTTCCAACGCTTTCCCGTTCACGGTAATCACGCCGGTTCCGGGAGTCATGAAGACTCGGGCAACAGAGGTCTTGCGGCGACCTGTTCCGATATAAGTTATTGCACTTTTCTTTTTCGTAGCCATTGTCTTCACTCCTTACTTCACTTCCAGCACAACCGGTTTCTGTGCGGCGTGCGGATGTTTTGAACCCGTATAAACAAACAGATGTGTACGCTGAACATTGCCAAGTTTGTTATGCGGCAGCATGCCCTTGACGGCTTTTTCTACCCATTCAACGGTATACCGCTCCCGCATGACCTTCGTCGAACGCGTACGAAGTCCTCCCGGCCACATAGAATGCGAATAGTACATTTTCTTCTCATCCTGATCGCCGGTAATCTTTACCTTGTCCGCATTGATGATAATAACATAATCACCGCAATCAACATTCGGCGTATAAATCGGCTTGTTCTTGCCTCTTAATACCGTCGCAACCTGCGTTGCAAGACGACCGAGTGTACAATCTGCAGCATCCACCACATACCACTGATGTTTGATCTCAGCGGTTTTTGCCATTGTTGTCTGACGCATATCCTTTTCCCTCCAGTTTTTCCGATTTGTAACTTTACCGGGGCTACAATCTTCGGCTAGGATAGCCGTTTATTATTCTAGACATCTGAAACACATTCGTCAACGCCGTTTTATGCGATTTCCGCGTAATCAACCACAACTTCCCGGCTTTGCAGCACCTTTTCCAATTCATCCGCCACCTGTGCCAGCTTTGCTTGCGACGCCGCATTACATAGAGTCCCGCTCATCCGACCGTCTTTAACCCAAAAGCGGCCATACAAATTCGCGCCGCGCCGATCGGTCAAAACATACGTACATGCTTCCCCGTCCTTCAACAGCCAATCCCGAAAAACGACCTCTTCCGTTTCCGCCAGAATTTCAAAATACGATACTCTTGCCAACGTCAGCCCCTCCGGCCGGGCATTTCTTCGCGCCAGCGTTTTGGATTTCCGCTCTAAAATATAAGGAATGTCCTGCGGTTCACGGCGGCCTTGACCGACTTCAAGCAGTAAAGCCATCATCATACGCACCATGTGGCGAAGAAAACCGTTTCCCGTAAAAGAAACCGTCACGATATCGCCCTCCTGATGAAACGTGATTGCATAGATCGTGCGTACCTGATCGGCCGTCTCCCGTAAAGAATTGGTGCACAAAGAAGTAAAATCGTGTGTCCCGATGAAGTATTTTGCTCCCGCCTGCATCCGGGCGACATCAATCGGATAGGGGCATTGAAACATATTGTTCCGCGTAAATACGTTATATGGGCCGAGGTTGATACGATAGTCATACTGTTTTTCACGCACACAATAACGCGCATGAAAATGTGCATTTACCCGTTCCACCTGCATGATGTGAATATCGTCCGGCAAAAAGGCGTTCATTGCGCCCATCCATTTCCGCTCTTTCATTTCCAGAGCGCTGTCAAAATGAAACACCTGTCCCGAAGCGTTTACGCCCCTGTCCGTCCGCCCCGAAGCGATAATCGGCGTCCGGACTCCGGTTATGTGTTTCAGAGCGTTTTCAATTTGTTCCTGTACGCTGTCCCCGTGCGTCTGTGATTGCCAGCCGCTGTAGGCGCGCCCCTCATAGGCGACCGTACATTTCCAGCGCGTCATCGGATAACCGCCAGTCGAATCAGCAGACAAAGCAAGCCGGCGGCCGCCGTCAAGGCCAGATAATCCGGCCCTGCCATTTTCAAAACCTTATAGCGGGTTCTCGGTTCGCCGGGCATGTACCCGCGTGCCTCCATGGCGTTGGCGAGATCTTCCGCGCGCTGAAAAGCCGAAACAAACAGCGGCACGATCAACGACAGAATCGCCTGAATCTTCTCCTTAAACGATCCTTCTTTCATATCAACGCCGCGGCTTTCCTGCGCTTTCATAATCCGCTGTGTTTCGTCGATCAAATCCGGTATAAAGCGCAAGGCGATACTGATCAACATGGCGATTTCATGATAAGGACAGCCGATGATGCCGAAAGGCTGCAGCAAATCTTCAATCCCCATTGTCAAATCCAGCGGCTTTGTCGTAGCCGTCAGCGTTGTCGTAACCATGATCATCAGCAATAAGCGCACGATGATATACGCTGTCTGCATCACCGCATCCTGATGAATTGCAAAGGTGCCGATCGTAAACCATATCGGACCGGTTTTAATGATCGATACATTGATCAGCAAAAGAAAACACATCATCAGCAGCATGGGACGCATGCTTTTCCAGATATAACGGAAACTGAATTTCGACAACAAAACAACGGTCGATAAAACAAGCGCCAAAATCCCGTAGCCGAGCCAGCCGGACGGAATAAAAATTGCCACCATCACCAGCAACAGGATGATCATTTTCGCCCGCGGATCCATGCGATGCACGATCGAGTCCAGCGGCATGTATCTGCCCAACGTTATATTATCCATGCGACTTCACCTGCCCGGCGATCACGGCTGCCAATTCGTCCATCGTCACCACGGAATCATCGATCACATAACCCGCTGCGGTTAACTGCTCGCGGAACTGAATCAACGCCGGCGGTAAAATATGCATGCTGCGGCAAAGACTGCCGTCATGAAAGAATTCTTTCACCGACGTATGCAGACGCACCGAGCCTTTTTCCATGACAATCACATCGGCACAGTATCGAAAAACCTGTTCCATATCATGCGTCACGATTAAAACCGTTTTATGATACGTCTTGTTGAGCTTGCGGAATAATTCCATCATTTCAATCGTACCTTGCGGGTCCAGACCGGCGGTCGGTTCGTCAAGTACGATCACTTCCGGATTCATCGCCAGAATGCCCGCGATCGCAACCCGGCGTTTTTGACCGCCGGATAATTCCAAAGGACTGCGTTCCAGAAGTTCCCTGTCTAAGCCGACAAGTTTCATCGCTTCTATGGCTTTCTGATTCGCCTCTTCTTCTTTGACGCCGAAGTTTTTCGGGCCGAACGCAATATCCTTTAAAACCGTCTCCTCAAACAACTGGTATTCCGGAAATTGAAATACAAGGCCTACCCGCCCGCGTAAAGACTTCAGTCCTTTCGTCGTTTTTCCGGCTTCAATCGTCTTATCAAGCACCGTCAGCTTTCCCTGACTTGGTAAAAGTAAGGCGTTGAGATGCTGTACAAGTGTGCTTTTCCCCGAACCGGTCTGACCGATGATCGCCGTTACTTTGCCAAGTGGAATATTCAGATTGACATCCACAAGCGCGGCATAGTGAAACGGCGTATCGGCGCCATACACATGTTCTACATGTTCGAATGTAATCGGCACAGCTGCTCCACCAAACCTTTCCTCGTAATGCTCTTATTCACCGGGACGCCGTGTCGGCGCAAGGCGTCGCCCATGCGGATGCTGAACGGAAGGTCCAGATGAATCTTCTGAATGGCTTTTTCATCCGCAAAGATTTCCTCCGGGGTTCCGGTCATGACCGCCCTCCCCTGATACATGGCAATGACATAATCGCTGTAGGCCACTTCATCGATATCGTGGGTGATTGACAAAATCGTCAGCTCCTTTTCGCTGTGAAGATGACGAATCACGTTCTTGATCTCTTCTTTCCCCTGCGGGTCAAGCATGCTCGTCGCTTCGTCGAACAACAGAAATTCCGGATGCATTGCCAGCACGCCCGCAATCGCCACCCGCTGTTTCTGACCGCCCGATAAATGCATCGGCTCCGCATTCAAAAATTCTTCCATGCCGACTTTTTTGGAAAACGTATCGATGAGCGAATCCATTTCGCACTGCGGAATACTATGGTTCTCCAGGCCGAATGCAATGTCGTCGCGCACGGTTGAACCGATAAACTGATTATCCGGATTTTGAAAAACGATACCGACTTTGCGGCGAATCGTCCGTATATTTTCTTCGTTCAATTCCATGTCGTCAATACGAATTTCGCCGCCGTTTTTTTCTAGCAGACCAAGCAACAGTTTTGCGACCGTCGACTTGCCGCTGCCGTTTTGACCGATGATGGTCGTATAGGAACCTTTCGGAATGGAAAAAGAGACATGCTCGACCGCATTTTGTTTCTGATCATAAGAAAAGGTCAGATCGTTTACATCGATGCCGTTCATCGCGCACTCCTCCTTCCGTTTAAAACGTATGTATTATACCAAAAGCACATAAAAACCGCTTATACAATGACACAATCCACATAAAAAAGCAGGAAAGGGACGACCGTTCGCTTCGAATGCAGTCAATCCGCCTGCTTATAAAATTCTATCCGTTTTATCGGCAATGCCGTCTACACCCAGCCACAGTTTATCGAGAAACGGTAAAATCCAGCCAACGGCCGCCCAGACATGCCGCCTGATTGGCAACATTATATATATCAGACAAAATGGCGCCATTTTCCGTAAAGAACTGACGCGATACCTGCACATTCATTTCATCCGAAACGCACACATCGTATCCCTTTTCCGCAACCGTATCGACAAAGGCGTCGCGTGCTTCCGTATCCGTAAAAGCGATCAAATAGGTAACGTGGACGAGCGTGTCGGTCGGGAACTGCTCGCTGTATGTCGTATTCTTATTTAGCTCCGCATCAATAAAGTCTTTGGATAAATATGGGTAAAGCGCCGCGATTTCTTCTACTTCCGGCGAATAAATCTTTCCCTCATCATCGTCAAGTTTGACAAAATGAATCCCTTCTTCTTCATCTGAATCGTCCGACAATTTCCGCTCCGACTTCTGCTCCTGCAAAAACTTCACGGCAACTCCGGCGGCGGCCACAACCCCCGCCGTTATCAGTAAACGTATCAATCTGGACATTGTTTTCACCTCACACCGTTATTCTAGCATAGCTTTAAAGATTGCAGAATTTCAATTACCTTCCTTCACTTTCAGCTGTCCGCAAGATGGCGGCATAAAATGCTGAGGTGCAAACAAATCGTGTAAATGCTCTGGATACGATTGGCGAACCGTGCTAGGATGGCGTGCAGGAGGAACAGATATGGTCATTATCGAAATGGCTGACGGCCAGAGAATTGAAATTGAATTGGATGAAAAGAATGCGCCGATTACCGCCGCCAATTTCAAAAAGCTTGTTCGCGCGGGATTTTACGACGGGTTGACATTTCATCGCATTATTAAGGGCTTTATGATTCAGGGCGGCGATCCGGCGGGCAACGGAACGGGCGGCAGCGGCGAGGAAATTATCGGTGAGTTTTCGACCAACGGGCATGCCAATCCGATTCGGCATGTTCGCGGTACCATCTCCATGGCGCGGGCACAGAATCCGAATTCCGCATCTTCACAGTTCTTTATCATGCATCAGGATGCCGATTATCTGGATGGAAACTATGCCGCTTTCGGCCATGTGACAAAGGGCATGGATGTCGTTGACGCGATCGCCGATGTTGAAACGGATTTTTCAGATAAGCCGAAACAGCCGGTCGTCATGAAGCGCGTATGGATTGAAGAATAGTCCTATTTTTAAATTCGGCCGTTTTTTCGACAGCGGCCTTTGCGATATTCGTTCTTGCATGTTTATCCTGTTTACGCTAGAATGATTATCGTTTCACGGCGGTTATGGTGAAGTTGGTTAACACACTGGATTGTGGCTCCAGCATTCGAGGGTTCGAGTCCCTTTAACCGCCCCATACCGTTTTTAAGGTGGAGTTACGCGATCGTTGCTTCACCTTTTCTATTCTATGGACAGATCATTCGTTATCTTCAAAGGAGAAGATGGATAAATCGGAATAGCAGGAGGTTCTATGACGGCAAAAAAGGCTTTAGAGACTTTTTTCAAAGCGGAAAACAAACGCGATTGGGAAACTTATCGGCAATTTTTGCATAAAGAAATTGTCTGGCATCTGTTTGATAAAGAGCCAAGAAAAATTTGCGGCATACAGGACTATATGCAGACAATACAAAAAGCTTACGAAAACACAGACGTTCAATTTATTTGCCGGAATATGCAGGCGTTCAATAATGGAAACAGAATCATCGCTTACCTCGTAAATGATTTCGGTACGCGATCACTGGACATTTTCGATTTCAAAAACAATCTTATTTATCGGGAATATGAATTTATACTGGATTGACCAGCGCCGGGTTCCACGGCAACTAAAAAGGGCGGCGGAATCGTGAAACTGTCGTCCTTTTTCCATGTAAGCTGAATGCGTACCGCCCATCGCAATGATATGCAAAGCGGTTTACCCGAAAAAATGTTTTTGAGCCTGCCCTTTACAAGAGCTTTATTCCGGATAAACCCGTATTCGTTCTTTCACCGATCGGCGGCATCGCGGCTGCCGGTTTTTCATCTTTCGCGCCGTGTTTCACGACAGAATACTGAATATCATCCATATCGCCTACCAGCAGCCACATATTCCGGCCGATGCAATACCACTTCTCGCCCGAACTGTTCATGTAAATCTCTGACACAAGATATCGATCCCCTTCTTCCGTCAGTTTCACAATTACAGAAGCGGAACCGCCATATTGATGAATCTCCATCCCTGATTTTTTAACTTGCAGTTCGCCGATAATATCCTTCGGCATAATCCCGTCTTTTGCCGCCCAGGGCGCAATATCCACATCCGTGGCAATCGGCACTTCCTCTTCCTTTTCCTCTTCCGTCATGGTATCCGATGAGGATTGCGCCGATGCTTCCGCATTTTTCTGCGCGATGCGCTCGTGATAACCCGGCCCGATATACTTACCCAGCAAATCCGTGATCTGCCTGAATCGTTTCCCGCAGCCGGTAAGAAAAAAACAAAGCACAATACTCAAAAAGATCAAGCGCCGCCGCATTTCCCCTCCTTGCTAAAATAATTCCAAAAAATCTTCGGAACCGCCGCTTTGATCATGACCTTTTCCCGCGTTGAAGGATTCATAAAGGCCAGAGCGCTTGCGTGCAGTCCTAAACGGCCGATCGGATTACTGCCGTCGCCATATTTTTCATCACCGACAACCGGATGCCCGTGCGCGGCCATCACGACACGAATCTGATTTTTACGCCCCGTATCGATCGTGACCCGCAGCAGGCTGTATTCCTTATTTTCCGCAACGACTTCATAATTGGTGACGGATTTCTTCCCGTTTCGATTTTTGGACACGTACACCTTGTGATTTTCGTTTTCTTTAAGCCACGCCGTCATCGTACCTTCCTTCTTTGTAAAGGTTCCTTTGACGATGGCATAATATTCACGCAACGAAATATCTTCATTCCAATGCATCCGCAGCATGGAATGCATTTTGATATCTTTGGCAAAAACAAGAACGCCGGACGTCTCCTTATCGATGCGATGCAAAATATAGGGACGACTTCGCGCATCGCGCGCCTTCATATATTCGGCCAGACGATAATACGCACTGTCCCGATCGGTATCACTTTCAACCGACAACATGCCGGCCGGCTTGTCCATCGCGATCAGAACTTCATCTTCATAAATAATCCGTTGTTTAAAGCGCTCCTTGCCCGGCTTCTTCCCGGTTGAAGCGGAAAGAGGCGGCAGATCACGCACCGGTCCTTTGGCAATTTTAATTTCATCATCCTTTGCCAGAGGATAATCAAACTGTGTGACCGGACGCCCGTTCACCAATATCTTACGGCTGCTCAATAATGATTTCACGCTGTTTCGCGACATGCCGCTCAATTTCCGCAACAAAAATTCCAGCAAAAAATCACTGCGCGGCACAACAAAGGAATATGTATAGCGAAGCGGCTTTTGCGCCGACTCCCGTTTTTCTTTTTTTCGCCTTGTATGTGTCCGCCCCGTTTTCATATTTCTTATTTTAGCATGTTCCTCAAAAAGCATGCGCTAAAGCGCGCCGATACGCCTTCTTACTTCGCCCGCCCATGCAAAATCGGCGATATCTTCTTATAGATCAGCATGGTGATGACAACATCCATAACGCCCTTCAAAAAAGTAAACGGGACATTAAACAACAGCAGACAATGCTCAATGGACGTCACCGACGGCACGATCATCTGATAGGCGGCGATGATCACATCCTTCGCCATGAAATGATAATAAATCGGATACACCAGATATAAATTACACGGAAATGAAAACAAGGCCATCGCCAGCGCTCCCAGCAAGGACGCCCGGAACGCACCCGCGCGCGTCTTGGGCCGCTGATACACGATACCGGCGACGCCGACAAATACCGCTCCCAACCGCGCGTTCGAAATCGCCCCGATTCCAAACGACTGCGATACCGCGCTGTGCAGTACATTCTTTAAAATCTCGATGGCGATACCGCACGCCGGTCCTAACGAAAAGGTTCCGAGTAAAGCCGGCATATCGGAAAAATCAAGCTTGATGAAGCCGGGCATAAACGGAAGCGGGAATTCCAGATACTGCAAAATGAACGCGATCGCCGACAACATGGCCGTTATGGCGAGGAAGTGAATACGCTTTTGCGTCGACCGTTGCGAATGAAAAGGGGAAACTGTAGACATGGTTTTATCTCCTCAGCCTCAAAAAAAGAGGACTTCATGGATAAAGCCTCCGGGTCTTATATCAATCTCTTTCGTCCAGACTTTACTGTCGCCATCGGAATTGCACCGATTCATGCCGAACAGGCTCGCGGGGTATACCGCCGGTGGGGAAACGAACCCCGCCCTGAGAATTTATCTGCGATCAGTATAGCGCATTTCCATGAGCCGCGAAATAAGAATGCCCTCAAAATACGGAAATGGAATATTGTGCATGCCATTCTTTTCCCTTCTCCAGGCAAATCGCCCCTTCGCGCTTATCGAACGGCACTTCCACCTTGCCGAAATCGGTATGGGAATACCAAGGCTCAATGCAGACGAACGGCGCCTTCGGGCTCCAGAAAGCAACCCATGGATATCGCGCCGCACCGACGGATACACCGTGTATTCCATCTGTCAATGTATACGTGTCGAACAACGGGCGCTCCAAAATGATCGTTTCATTCAGGCGCTCCACATCTAAAGCAATGTGTCTCGTTCTCTGTCCCTTTCCGGAACATTCCAGACGCCACGTGGAGAAAGAAGGACATGCAAAGGCCGGGTGGTAGCCGAAATGAAACGGCAGCACCTTTTCTTTTTCGTTCGCGATCGTCGTCGTGATCGAAAGCGTGTTCTCTTCCAGATGATAGGTATTGACCAGCCGAAAGGCGAACGGGTATTGTTTCAAGGTTTCATCCGATTCACATAATTCCATTGTAACGGTCGCCTCGTCCACCCGCTTCCCCTTGAACAAAGAATTGCGGGCGAAACCGTGATTTCCCGTCGTATATGTTTTTCCGCCGATGTGCAGAAGTCCGTCCCATGTTCTTCCCACCATCGGGAATAAGGTCGGATTGCGGCCAGACCAATACTTCGGATCGCCGGACCACATATACTCTTTCCCCTTTCGGGTAAACGAGTGAATCTCGCTCGCCATTTCATCGATGACGACCTTAACCTGTCCGTTTTCTAAAATAAACCGTGCCATCTGTTCCGCCTCCTTACCGATCGGCAATGCAAGCCGCAATCATGTTCGTTTGTTTCCTGTTTCCGTTTCATGAAAGACGCTCGTCATTTTCCCGCGGATAAAATTTATTTTTGGTAAAGCCGCGGCCATGTACCTCATTGACACGTCCGATGATGACAAAGCAGTCCGGGTCAATTCGGCGAATGATTTCCATCAGCCGCGGCAATTCGCGATTTGAAATCACGGTCAATACGATTTCCAACGCATTTTTTTCATAACCGCCACGGCCTTGAATCATGGTGACGCCCCGATCCAATTGCGTTAAGATCGCTTCGCGGATCGCCGCTTCCCGCGTACTGATGATTTTGACTTCCGTTCGTACCCTTCCGATCAACAGCAGACGATCCAGCGTCAGGGTATAACACAATACCGTTACCAGTCCGAGCAAAACTTTTTCCGTTCCCGCACTTGGTATCTGCATCAACATGATCAGAAAATCAAAGATATACATCGTCACGGAAACCGGCACATTCCAATACTTTCGAAACAGCAGGGGCGGAATATCCATGCCCCCGGTCGAAGCGCCGGCACGCAATACAAGAGCCAGGGCGGCGCCGATACCAAGTCCCGCAAAAATCGCGTTCAATATTAGGTTTTCCGTCAGCACAACCCCGGCCAGCATCTGCTCGAACACGCCTAAAAAGAGCGGAAATAAAAAAGTGCTCAAAATGGTGGTAAGCGCAAACGTCTTCCCCAGTATAACCCAGCCGACCGCCAGCATCGCCGCATTGAATACCAGGGCTATAACCGAAGCGGGGATTCCCGTCAGGCGCCACAGAAACAGAGAAATTCCCGTCGAACCTCCGGTCACCAATCCGCACGGCATCAGAAACAGTTCCACCGTCAGCGCATACAGCATATTTCCCAGAATGATCGCCACAAGATTCCATTGCCGTTTTCCGCTCATAGCTCCGCCTCCAAAATCGTTTCAAGCCGCCGCCGATCGTTTTTATAATCCTGAATAACCGCCATAATGCATGGATACGAAGCATATTGTTCCTGCAAAAGAGCCGAGCGGATCACGATCAGACGCGTATTCGGCCGTTTGGACGCCGCCCGTATCCCGGCCAGCGCATCTTCAAATACGATCAGATCCGGACGCCGAATGCGGCGTGAAGCTTCGCTGTACATGGCGGTTTTATCGGTATAGCTGCCGTCATCATACACGATCAGGGCCGGATCCAGCCACCGATCGAGGCGGAACAGGTCGACAAAGAAGAGGATGTTTTCCCGTATCGAAGCGCTGGCGATCGTAAAGGGAATGTGGCGCCGGTTCAGCCACCGCAGAAAATCTTCCGCTCCCGGCGCAAGCGCCGCCTTTGCGCCTTGCGCACGGATCGCCTTTCGGTAAAATTCCTCCTTGCGCCGCGCATATGCCGTATACCATGCCTGCTCTTCGCCCGGACACATTTGTCTTAAAATTTCCACATTCGGCAGGCCGGAAAAACACGTTTCCATCTGCCGCCTCGTGACCGGTCCATACCCGATTTCCTCTCCGACGGCACTCCATGCCTGCACATGAAAAGGCGTGTCGAAAAACAACGTTCCGTTAAAATCAAATACCACTCCGATTTTGCTTTCCATGCACTGTCTCTTTCCGCTATGCGTTTTTCAAATCTTCCAGCCAAAGTGAAACCGACGCGTCGCTCGGCATCCGCCAATCTCCTCGCGGCGAGAGCGTAACCGAACCGACTTTCGGGCCGTCCGGCATGCAGGAACGCTTAAACTGCTGGCTGAAAAACCGTTTCAGGAAACGCTCAAGCGCCTTGCGGACCGCTTCTTTCTCCAGCTCCGGATAGGCCGCCATGGCCAGCGCCAAAATCTTTGTCGGCTTCGTCCCGTAACGAAGAAGCCAATACAGGAAAAAATCATTCAGATCATATTTCCCGATGACATTTTCCGTTTTTTGAGTAATGGTTCCATTTTCGGCGGGCGTCAGTTCCGGTGATATCGGCGTGTCCGTAATGGCCAGAAGAATTTCCTTCAGCCGCTCATCACGACATGCCTTTGCATATGTCCGGCAGATACAGCGGACAAGCGTTTTCGGTACAGAAGCGTTGACATTATACATGCTCATGTGATCGCCGTTGTAGGTACACCAGCCCAGCGCCAGCTCGCTCAGATCGCCGGTTCCGACAACCAACCCGTTTTCCATGTTGGCGATATCCATCAAAATATAGGTGCGCATGCGCGCCTGTGCATTTTCATACACGACGTCGCCTTCTCCCTGATAGTGTCGGCCATGCCCGATCGCCTCCAGATGGTGCGCGACGCCTTCGTCGATTTCAATCACTCGTTTTTCCGTATGCATCCGCTCCATCAAGGCAAGAGCGTTGGCGTAGGTCAAAGAGGAAGTGCTGCCGGATTTCGGCATCGTGACGGTAATGATGCGCAAGTCCGGAACAAGCTTTTTCGTTTCATACACGGCCAGCAAAGCCAGTGTAGAATCCAAACCGCCGGAAATTCCCAGAACGACCGTACGGATTCCGGTCTTCTTGAGACGCGTCGCCAGCCCGTTCGCCTGAATGCGTAAAATCGCCGTTCCGCGCTCCTGCAGAACCGAATCCTTCTCGGGGACAAACGGCAGGCGCGCCGGTATCTGACGGGCTAGCGTCCATGTGTCCCGCATTTCCTCAACTGTCGCTTCTTTTCTTTGGCCGACATGCAGTTCGACAAACCGCATGTTTTTTGCACAGACGGTATCCGTTACGGCATGTACGAGCCGATCATGATCCAGCACGTCCAGATCGATGAGCGCCGTTAAAGCCTGCCCGGGCTGTGGGAAAATCATTTCCCGCAGCAGTCTGCCGTTTTCCGCAATCAGGCAATGGCCGCTGAAGACAAGATCGGTAGACGATTCATCCGGACCGGCGGAAGCGTAAATATAGGCGGCCGGGCAGGCGCCGCTTTGCTGCAGAACGCACGAGCGTCGATAATCTTCCTTGCCGATTATTTCATCGCTGGCCGACAAGTTCACAAGCACACTTGCTCCCGCCGCTGAAGCATGCGTGCTCGGCTTATCGGCAACCCAGAGGTCTTCACAAATGTCCGTCCCGATTGAAAAATCAAGCTCGAAATCTTTCGGCAAAACATCTGTTCCAAATGGAATTGAACAGCCATTGAGCCGGATAAAAGATCCGGTTTTTTCTTTTCCGGACGTGAACCAGCGCGCTTCATAAAATTCACCATAGGCCGGTATATAGGTTTTCGGTACGACGGCAATGACCTTGCCGGCGTTGAGATAAACCGCGCAATTATACAGCGCCCCTTCATGGCGAAGCGGAGCACCGACAACCGCACATAAGCCCGGCTGTTTTTCGGTTTCCGCCGCCAACGCCGACAGACCTGTTTCCACATGTTCCAAAAGCGTCTGCTGTAAAAACAGATCGCCGCATGTATATCCCGTTAACGAAAGTTCCGGGAAAACAAGAAGATCACATGCCGCCTGTGCATGCATGCATTCTTTAATCGCCTGTACGTTATAGGAGACATCGCCGATACGAAGCGAAGGAACCACCGTTCCCACACGAAGAATACGATTTTTCATTTCAATCTCCCTCCCCATACAAATAGGCGCGCATGCCGTCCAGTTCCTTCGGCACAAGCGCATCTAAAAGAACCTGCCGTTCTTTGATTTCCTGCATATACCGACGTACCTGACCGGAAGAAATCGTCCGGTATTCATCCGGCACCCGCACAACGGCAAAATATTTTCCCCATGTCTTCAGAAAAGAATCCTGCCGCATCATCTGTTCGGCGTCATCCGCGTTGCGCTCCATGACCGCATAGCCGAATTCTTTTGCAATTTCTTCCGTATGTTTCCAAATCCCGCAGGCGGGATTGAGCTGCGCTAATTTATCGGTGCCGATTAAAAGGCGCAGACTTTTGCATGCATATCTTTCCTTTAAGGCCTGCAGCGTTTCATAGGTGCGCGGCTGCCTTTCAGCCTGCATTTCATAATCCGACACGATCATCCAGGAATTTTGCCCGGCAATTTTCTGCAACATGGAAAGACGCTGTTCATCGCGGAACACATAATCCTTTTTCTGCGTGTACTGAATATAAGCGGTTTTGGTCGGCACAAAAATAACATGCGAGCAGTTCAATGAGCGGCAGGCATGAAACGCCAGTTCAATATGCGCTCTTGTCGGCGGATTAAACGCGCCGCCAAACAGAAGCGCGTCCATTACAAATTGCCTCCGTGCAGCTCCTGATACATTTTTTCGCGCAGACGATAGACGCCTTCCGTCAGGTCTACATAGTGACGATGCGGCATTTCCGGGCGCAATTCCGATTCCCAGACGCGATGTTCCAGCTGCTCCTTGACATAGGCCTGCTTCTCCTGAATCGTCGGAAGGTCAAGAGCCAGCTCTCCCTTCAGTAAATGCGGAACCAGCAGTTTTTCCACTTTCAGCGGAACCAGCCAGCGTTCCTTGCAGAAGGCGTCCGGATCCAGATCATAAACATGAATTTTCTTTCCGGCTTCAATCGTCTCCGAATCCAGCGAGATGATGTCGCACTGTCCCTTTCCTTCCTCGTCATATAAGCGCCAGGCCATCAGCTTGCCCGGAATAATCGCCTTGCTGACGGAATCCGAACATTTCATCCGCGCCGCATAGGAGCCGTCTTCTTCCTTGACAGCAACCAGCTTATAGACGCCGCCGAAAATCGGCGAGGTGGCCGATGTGATCAGACGTTCGCCGACGCCGTAGCTGTCAAAGCGGGCGCCTTCATAGACTTCCATATCCGCCATCCGCTTTTCATCCAGCGAATTGCTTGCCACAAGCTTGATGTACGGCTTGCCGGCTTTATCCAGAGCGCGCCGCAGCCGTTTATAGCCGCGCGCCAAATCGCCCGAGTCGATACGGGCGCTCTTTACGCGGCGATCGGGGTTATCGGGATAGCGCTCCTTCATCCAGTCGTCCAGCTTGATTAAATTGGGCAGCCCCGATTCAAAGATACTGTACGTATCCAGTAGCAGGGAAACTTTTTCCGGATACGTTTCCGCATAAGCCTGAAAAGCCGCGTATTCATCGCCGTAAAATTCGATGAAAGAATGCGCGATCGTACCGACTGCGGGAACGGCCGGCCCATATTTCATTTCGGCAAGACAGTTGGCGGTTCCGATGCAGCCGCCCAGAACAGACGCATAGGCGCCGTCATTCCCGGCCGAAGCCCCCTGGGCGCGGCGAGTGCCGAATTCCATGACGTTCCGCGGCGTATGGGTATTTAAACCGCTGATTTTCGTCGCCTTGGTCGCAATCAGAGAATGAAAGTTCATCGTCTGCAATAAATAGGTCTCAATTAAAATTGCGCCGGCCATATCGCATTCGACGCGCACCATCGGCACCTGCGGATAGCAGACCGTCCCTTCGGGCAGTGCGTACAGATCGCCCTTCCAGCGATAGTCGCGCAGATATGCGCAAAATTCTTCGCTCATCCCCTTCGTCCGCAGCCAGATCAGATCACGCTCGGTAAAATGGTAATTCAGCAGAAAACGAACCAATTTCCGCTGACCGCAGCTGATCGCATATCCCTGGCGATCCGGATTTTCCCGGTAAAACATATTGAAGACCATCCGCCTGTCTTTGAAGCCATGCAAAAACAGACAGTTCGCCATTGTAAATTCATAAAAATCCGTCACCATGGCCGGATTGTCGTAATCCTCATCCGGAATATACGGTTCTACATAAAGGTTTTCCATGTTCTCGCCCCCCTACTTCTTCATACGTGTATACTTGCGACCGATCAAGGTCTTCAGATATTGTTTGATTTCTTCAGCCTGATCAGCACGCAGGTTGATTGAGGACTGATATTCTTCCTCGCGGCCCTTGCTTCCTTTCCCTTTTGCGGCCACATAAAGACGAAAAGCTTTTTTCGTGATCTGATAATCATAATTCCGGATGTCTTTCCAGGCGATGAAGCGCCCCATGGAATACAATCCCTCTTCCCCGATTCCGTCGCGCAAAAGCAGAAAGCCGATGATGCATGCAAGCATACAAATCATCCGGATAAAATCATAAATCGTACCATAGATGAAGCCGGTCGAGGATATCAGAATACCGCAGATCAAAAAGAGAATGCGGCTTGCGTTCCACATGTGATCTTTATATTTCAGCTTTCCATATGTGCGATACACGCCGCGAAACATCCAGAGCGCCAGTAAAAAGAAGATCAACGATAAAGCAATATTGGATGTCAGATTCATACTTATTTCTCCTTTTTGCAAACAGGCACAATGATTCCGCCCGTTTTATAAATCGAATCGGCCGGTACAATTCCGCGCACGCTGCTCAACGGATAGATGCGTGAATGGCGGCCGACGATCGTACCCGGATTCAATACGGAATTACAGCCGACCTCTACATAATCCCCCAGCATCGCACCGACTTTTTTCATTCCCGTATCCATATCCATATCCATTCCGTGCACATGAACATGCGTGCGGTCTCCCTTTACGTTGCTGGTCACACTGCCGGCGCCAAGATGCGCATGAAAGCCGAGAATGGAATCGCCGACATAGTTATAGTGCGGCACTTCAACATGATCAAATAATATGACATTTTTCAACTCGCAGGAGTTGCCGACAACACAATGGTTTCCGATCAAGGCCGCTTCCCGGATAAAAGCGCAGTGGCGAATCTGGCTGTCAGCGCCGACGATGCAGGGAGCGCCAAGAAACGCCGACGGGAAAACCTGCGCCGTCTTATGAATCCAGACGCCTTCTTTCACTTCGTCGTATTCCTTTGGCGAAAGCGTTTTCCCGATCTCTAAAATAAGATCTTTAATTCCGGCGAGCGCTTGCCATGGCATCGTGAAACGGGCAAGGTATTCTTTTGCAATCGTATGTTCGAGATCATAAAGATCGTCTATCGTCAACATGCACCGACCTCCTGCTTATCATGACTATTATACAAATCAAAAAGACTGCGGAAAAGTCCGCAGTCCCTTTGATCATCAATTCTTTACGAAAACATCGTATCCCTCATCATTCGCGTCGACGACAATCGTCCTGCCCATGATATCCGGCGTTTCCAGAATCCGCTTGGCGATGACGGTTTCAACCGCCCGCTGGATATGACGCTTCATCGGCCGGGCGCCGAAGTCGGCGTCGGTACCGAGTGCAATCATCCGCTCCATCGCTTTTTCGGTAATCTCCAGATGGATATCACGCTCGCCGAGACGATTCCGCAGCTGATTGAGGAATTTTTCGGCGATCTGCTTCATGACATGCTGATCTAAGGCGTTAAAGACGATCACTTCATCAATACGATTGATAAACTCCGGCCGGAAGAATTTCTCCACCTCTTGCCGATAATGCTCTTCACGCTGTTGACGATCCGTTTCAAAGGCGTATTGCGCGCCCAGATTGGACGTCATGATGATAATCGTATTTTTAAAATCCACGGTTACGCCCTTTGAGTCGGTCAGACGGCCGTCATCCAAAATCTGCAGCAGAATATTGAAAACGTCCGGATGCGCCTTCTCGATCTCGTCCAACAGAACGATCGAATACGGACTCCGCCGCACCGCCTCCGTCAGCTGACCGCCTTCATCATAGCCGACATATCCGGGCGGCGCTCCGATCAGGCGGGAAACGCTGAACTTTTCCATATATTCACTCATGTCGATACGAATGATGTGACTTTCATCGTCAAACAGCTGTTCGGCAAGAGCCTTGGCGACTTCCGTCTTACCGACTCCGGTCGGTCCCAGAAACAGAAAGGAACCCAGCGGACGGTTTTCATCTTGAATCTGCGCTTTAGAACGCATGATGGCGTCGCTGACCAGGTCGATCGCCTGCTCCTGCCCCATAACCCGCTTGCGCAAAGCGTCCGCCAGATGCAGAATTTTCTCACGTTCGGAAGATACCAGACGCGATATGTCGATATGCGTCCAGCGCGAAACAATCTTCGCGATCGCTTCCGCATCCACCGTCGTCTGCAACATCGTACTGCCCTCCGGTGTATTTCCTTCGGCAATCTGCTTTTCCAGAGCCGGAATCGTTTTATACTTCAATTCGCCGGCTTTTTCATAGTCCGCATGGTTCTGCGCCTCATTCAGGTCGCGCCGCGCCTTATCCAAACGTTCTTGCGCCGAAGCCATCTGATTCAGCGTTTCCTTTTCTTTGCGCCATTGGCTCATGCCCGCTTCATACTTCTCGTTCACATTCGCCAGTTCTTTTTCAATTTCATTTTTACGCGCCACCGCTTTCGGATCGGTTTCTCCCTTCAAGGAAGCGCGCTCCATTTTCAAGGTGCGCACTTTCCGATCAAGATCATAGAGATCCTGCGGCAGAGAATCCAGCGCGACCCGCGTCGAAGCGCAGGCTTCATCCACCAGATCGATGGCCTTATCCGGCAAAAAGCGGTCGGTAATATAACGATCCGAAAGCTTGGCGGCCGCCACCAGCGCGTCATCCTTGATCGCGACATGATGATGGTTCTCAAAACGTTCTTTTAAGCCGCGCAGAATCGCAATCGTATCGTCCACGGTCGGCTCCGCCACCTGAATGCGCTGAAAGCGCCGCTCCAAGGCCCGATCTTTCTCGATATATTTCCGATATTCGTCAAACGTGGTCGCCCCGATACATTTCAGCTCGCCGCGCGCCAGCATGGGTTTTAACAGATTCGCCGCATCCATACTGCCTTCCGTTTTTCCCGCGCCGACAAGATTATGAATCTCGTCGATAAAAAGAATGATGTTCCCGGAGGCTTTCCGCACTTCCGCCAGGACGCCTTTCAAGCGCTCTTCAAATTCGCCGCGATACTTGGCGCCGGCGATCAGCGCGCCCATGTCCAGCTCGATCACGCGCTTGTTTTTCAGGCCCAGCGGAACGTCACCTTTATAAATGCGCCACGACAAGCCTTCGACAATCGCCGTTTTACCGACACCCGGTTCGCCGATTAAAATCGGATTGTTTTTCGTTTTCCGGGAAAGAATTTCGATGACGCGGCGAATCTCTTCATCGCGGCCGATGACCGGATCGATCTGCCCTTCCTGAACTTCTTTGACAAGATCGTGTCCATACTTCGCCAAGGCGTCCATTTGACTCTCGCTGCCTTCTTCGCTCATCTGCATGCCGTTGCGGCGTTCATCTTCCGCCCGCACGACGTCCTGCGCCCGAAAGCCGAACTGTTTCATCAGCGCTTCCGCAAAGGAGCCGCGGGCTTCCAGAATCCCGATCAGCAAAGCCGCCGAAGACATATAGCTGTCTCCCTTTTTCTTCATGTAATCCAGCGCTTTGCCGTAAGCCGTATTTAAAGCCGGGGACATGGCCGGCTGTCCGGCGTCGCTGGTTGTCGACAAGCGGCCGAGCGCTTCCTGTACAAATGCGGCCATCGCTTCTTTATCCGCCGCTATCCGTTGCCAGATGCCGTTCAGCCCGTCGTCTTCCAGCATTGCCGCCAAAACATGTTCCGTTCCAATTTCGGGATGATGATGTTCCTGGGAAATGCGCAAAGCTCGCATGATAATCTGCTTTAATGCTTCCGTCATTTTTTCAATATCCATTGTTCGTACCTCCTAATATCATTCCGGCATATCTTGCCGTTTCCATCAAAACGATCAAGCTTCGTTCATGGATAAAAACGAGGAATGTGATGCATCGGGATATGCCGTCGGCAAAGGCAAACGCAGGAGTCGTCTTTTTTTGAAAAACATCTTTTCGTCCCGTTGAAACGCGGTATCCGTTTAACGGAACATTTTCTTAAACGACTGCCAGGGCGATTTATGCCCCTTTTCCTGCAATGCCTGTAATTGTTCGTATAACTCTTTTTCTTTGGCGCTCAGTTTCTTATCGACCTGAATATGCACCGTGCAAAGCTGATCGCCGTTTCGGCCGCCGCGGACGTCGGTGATGCCCTGTCCCCGCAGACGCAACTGTGTTCCATCTTGCGTTCCGGAGGGAATCTTCATCGTCACATTGCCGTGCACCGTCGGTACATCAATGCTTGTACCCAGCGTAGCGTCGACCGCGGAGACCGGAATATCCAGATAAATGTTCTTTCCGTCCCGGATAAAGCGATCATGCGGCAGAACGTGAATCACCAGATACAAGTCTCCGTTCGGGCCGCCGTTGACGCCGCGGCCGCCTTTACCGCTGACCCGCAACATCTGGCCGTCGTCAATTCCGGCCGGTATGGTCACTTCCACTTCTACGCGCTTATGTTCATAGCCGCGGCCTGAGCAGACGGGGCAGGCACGTCTGATCCGCTTGCCGGTACCGTGGCATTCCGGGCATACAACCTGGGTCTGCATAACGCCAAGCATGGTCTGCTGCTGACGAACGACATAACCGGTTCCATGACAGCGTGAACATGTTTCGATATCGCTCGGCGAAGCGGCGCCGCTGCCATGACAAGACGGACAAGTTTCATCCAGCTCCACGTTGACAGTTACATTTTTGCCGAAGCATGCGTCCATGAAAGAGATGTCCATCTGCATCCGGCGGTCTTCGCCTTTGCGCGGACCATTATCCGCCCGGCGCGTTGAACCGCCGAAGCCGCCCATGCCGCCGCCGAAGAAGCTTGAAAAGATATCGCCGAAATCATCAAAGTCTCCGGAGGCGAAACCGTTGAAGCCGCTGAAACCGGCTCCGGGGCTGCCGTTGGCTCCGGCAAAGCCGAACTGATCATAGGCTTTGCGCTTGTCGGGGTCGCTTAAAACCTCATTGGCTTCATTGATCTCTTTGAATTTTTCAGCAGCTCCGGGCTCATGATTGACATCCGGATGGTATTTTTTAGCCAAACGGCGATATGCCTTTTTTATGGCGTCATCCGATGCGTCACGCGCTACCCCCAGAACTTCATAGTAGTCTCTTTTTTCAGCCATTTGCGCTTTGCCCTTTCTCTATGAAGGCAAATTCCCGGAAATCGCTCCCGGGAATCTGCCAAGATGATTACTTCTTTTCCTTAAAATCCGCGTCCACGACATCATCCTTGCCGGCGGCTGTACTTGCATTCTGCGACGCCTCGCCGCCCGGCTGCGCCTGCGCATACATCTGTTCCGCCATTTTATTGGCCGCCTGCTCCAGAGCATCCAGCTTCACCTTCAGCCCGTCCATGTCGTTCTTATCGACGGCTTCCTTGAGCTCGTCGCGAAGCTTCTTCACTTCCGCCTTCTGTTCCGCGGTGACATTGGCATTTTCCTGCTTCAGCGACTCATCGATCTGTGATATATACGCTTCCGCCTTGTTCCGTGTCTCAATATCCTGTTTCTTCTTGTCGTCTTCCGCCTTGTGGCTCTCCGCATCCTTGACCATCCGATCGATTTCCGCATCGGAAAGGCCGGACGAGTTCTGAATCGTAATATGCTGCTCCTTGCCGGTGCCTTTATCCTTTGCCGATACTTTTACAATACCGTTGACGTCGATATCGAACGTGACTTCGATCTGCGGTACGCCGCGCCGCGCCGGCGCGATACCGTCCAGCTGGAAATTTCCCAGCGTCTTGTTGTCCGACGCCATCGGGCGTTCGCCCTGCAAAACATGAATATCGACCGCCGGCTGGTTATCCGCCGCCGTCGAGAAGACCTGACTCTTGGACGCGGGAATCGTCGTATTGCGCGGAATCAGTACCGTCATGACGCCGCCCAGCGTTTCCAAGCCAAGACTCAGCGGAGTGACGTCCAGCAGCAGGACGTCCTTGACGTCTCCGGCGATGACGCCGCCCTGAATCGCCGCCCCGATCGCAACGCATTCATCCGGGTTGACCGATTTGTTGGGTTCTTTGCCCAGCTCGTTGCGAACCGCTTCCTGCACGGCCGGAATACGTGTCGAACCGCCGACCAGCAGTACCTGATCCAGATCGGAAGGACTCAGTTTGGCATCCGCCATCGCCTGCTTCACCGGCCCCATGGTCCGCTCGACAAGATCTTTTGTCATGCGGTCAAACTCGGCACGGGTCAGTTTGTAATCCAGATTCAGCGCGCCGGAACCGTCTTTGGCCATGGCGATAAACGGCAGCGAAATCTCCACTTCAAGCATGCCGGACAAATCTTTCTTCGCTTTCTCCGCGGCGTCTTTCAAACGCTGCATCGTCATCGTATCGGCTTTCAGGTCGATGCCGTATTCCGCCTTGAACTTATCCGCCATCCAGTTGATGACGGCGTTGTCAAAGTCGTCGCCGCCCAACTTCGTATCGCCGGCCGTCGCCAGAACTTCAAAGGTTCCGTCGGCAATATCCAAAATGGAAACGTCGAATGTACCGCCGCCAAGGTCGTACACGAGCACTTTATGTTCCTGATTGCCCTTGTCGATGCCGAAAGCCAGCGCGGACGCCGTCGGTTCATTGATAATACGGACGACATCCAGTCCGGCAATCTTTCCGGCATCTTTCGTCGCCTGACGCTGTGCGTCGCTGAAGTACGCCGGAACGGTGATAACCGCTTTTTCCACCTTTTCGCCCAGATACTCTTGAGCGTAATCCTTCAGATAGGTCAGAATCATGGCCGACACTTCCTGCGGTGTATATTGCTTTCCTTCCAGCGTCACCTTTTCATTGGTTCCCATCTTTCTCTTGATGGAATATACCGTATTGGGGTTGGTGATCATCTGACGTTTCGCCGCGTCGCCGACGATGCGCTCGCCGTTTTTAAAAGCGACTACGGAAGGGGTGGTGCGGTTGCCTTCCGGATTCGTAATCACCTTCGCTTCTTTACCTTCCATGACAGCGACACAGCTGTTGGTTGTTCCTAAATCAATTCCGATAATCTTGCTCATATCTCTTTCCTCCTCGGTCAAGCGCTGACCTTGACCATCGCTGCCCTTAACAGCCTGTCTTTCAATTTATAGCCCTTCTGCAAAACGGCGGTGACATGATTCGGCTCGACGCCTTCTTTTTCCTCGCTCATCACGGCCTGCATCCAGTTGGGATCAAACTCTTTTCCTTCGCATTCAATCTCTTCAACGCCTTCTTTCCGAAGCGCCTTCATCATCTGTTTGAAGACCATCTCGAAAGCGCGGCGATAGTTTTCATCTTCCGTGTCTTTCGGCTTCACGGCAAGAGCGCGCTCACAATTGTCGATCACCGGCAGAATCTCAAGCGCAAAATCTTGAATGTGATACTTCATATGCTGCTCAAACTCTTTGTCGAGACGCTTCCGCGCATTTTCCGTATCGGCATACGCTTTGGCGTAGGCATTTTTCAGTTCGCCGACCTGTTTCTCTAAATCGGCGATCCGGGTCTGCAACGACGCCTGTTCCTCTTCTTTTCCCTGCGGGCTTTGCCCGCTTTCTTTACCCGCTTCCTTTTCCGACTTTTCTTCAGCCGGCTGCTCCGGCTTTTTTTCGACCGGTTCCGGGATCTTCGTTGCCTTCTTCTTCGCTTCCATTTTTATTGCTCATCGCCTCCTGCGCTATATAATTTCTCAATCAGTCCGGATACGTATTCCAGCATCGCCACAATACGGTCATAATTCATCCGGCTGGGGCCGACGACCATCAACTGACCGGCTTCATCCTGATTGATGTGAAAGGTACTGCGTACAACCGCCATGCCGTTCACCCAGGTCAAGCGGGCGCCGTTTGAAGTTGTGACGCTCAACGCCGTCGTATCGGTATCCATCGTCCGCCATGTATGCGGATCGTCCAGTCGCTTCATCAACGTTTTCAGTTTGGCGATATCTTCAAACTCCGGCTGATATAAAAGCTTGTCTTTGCCGGAGAAATAAACGTTCTCGCTGGCAAATTTGACGAAAGCTTTTACAAATGCGGCAAACAGAAGGTCATGTTTCTGCACAATACTGCTGAGCTCGGGTCTGATCTCTTCCATGCGGGAAGGCAATTCCGTCACCGGCACTCCGCGCAGACGACCATTGAATATATCCATGCAGCTTTCAATATCATTCATGGAGATATCTTCATCAAAGTGGAAGTTCTTCGTCTCGGTATGGCCCGTATTCGTAATCAATACGGTCACCACATTGCGCGCATCCAGCGGGAACATCTTGATATGCTCCAGAACCTGTGTGTTGGCATCCGGGCCGATCGCCCCCGTCGTCATATTGGTCATCTCCGATAAAATCCGGCAGCATTGGTGCACGGCGTCCTCAATATTCATGTTGGAGACATCGAATGCATCCCGAATCGCCAGCTTCATCTTATGATCGACCACATTGTCGGCCAGCAGATTCTCCACATAGAACTTATAGCCCTGCGTGCTGGGAATCCGGCCGGAAGACGTATGCGTCTTTTCCAAAAAGCCCATTTCTTCCAGTTCCTGCATATCGTTGCGGATAGTGGCGGAAGAATAAGGCAGGCGGTATTTCTTCTGCAATGTCGAAGAGCCGACCGGTTCCGCCGTACGAATATATTCGTCAACAATCGCCTTGAAGATTTCCATACGCCTTGGCGTCAGCATCTTTCACCTCCGTTTAGCATTCCTCCTGTTGGATTGCTAAGACACTATAGCACCCTGTTTTAGCACTGTCAACACGAAAGTGCTAAAAAATAAAGACCTGTTCCGTTTTGGCTCAGGTCTGTTTTCTAACGTTTTTTCAATTTATCGATAACCATCTCCTGAATCGCGGCGGGAACCATACTTGCAATGGAACCCCCGTTTGCGGCGATCTCCCGCACGACGGAAGAGCTTAGAAAGGAATACGCCGGCCGGGCGATAAAGAACAGCGTCTCGATCGTATCGTCCAGCATCTGGTTGGCGGTCGCCTGCTGTAATTCATATTCATAATCGCTGACGGCCCGAATGCCGCGTACGATGGCTTCCGCTTTGATTTTACGGGCGAAATCGACGGTCAGTCCCGCGCCGATAAGCACGTGTACATTTTTCACCCCCGGTAACATAGCAAGGCTTTTTTCAATCATCTTTTTCCGCTCTTCTTCGGTGAAGACATTGATCTTTCGCGGATTCGTCATGATCAGAACGTCCACTTCGTCAAATATGCGCGCCGAGCGCTCAATAATATCCAGATGGCCGTTGGTAATCGGATCGAATGTTCCCGGATAGCACGCTTTCATATTGTTTCCTCCCGTTGATAATACAGAACCCGCGTTATGCCGTGTCTGGTTTCTTTATATAAGGTCAGATGACCGTAACGTTGCGCATAGCGGTCTTCTCTGGCCGCCTCCACGACAACTCTGGCGTTCGCCGTCAACATATTCCGTGCTTCAAGATCGCGCATGACCTTTTCATTTTCCTGCAACTGATACGGCGGATCCAGATACACCAGATCAAATTGTTCTCTGTTTTTCTGCATCTGCCGCAGCGCATGGTCGGCCGCAATCGGATATACCTGGGTCCGCTCTTCAACCTGCAGCGCCTGTATGTTGTGTCTTAAAACGATCGCCGCCGCACGGTTTTTTTCACAAAACACGGCACGGGTCATCCCGCGTGAAAGAGCCTCCAGCCCGATCGCTCCGCTGCCGGCGTACAGATCCAATATACTGCCGCCGTCAAAAAAACCGCCCAAAGCCGAAAAAACCGCTTCTCGTACCGGGTCCAGCGTCGGGCGGGTCAGCGTGCCGCGCGGGGCTTCAAGACGACGTGAGCGGAACGTACCGGCGATAATTCTCATTGAATAAGTCCCCGCCGATATTGCGAAATGACCGCCTGCGCGACGCCCACGGCGGCCATGAACGCCAGCGTCGAACTGCCGCCGGATGAAATCATCAGAAGCGGTACGCCGGTCAAGGGAATCAGACCGGTTACGCCGCCGATATTAAACAGGCAATGAACCGCCAGATACATGGCCGTGCCGATCAGAATAATCTGCGCTTTTTCATTTTTGATGCGCATGGCGAAATAAAACAGGCGCCATAAAATAATGATATATGGGATAAAGATCAACAAGAAGCCGACCATTCCCAGCTCTTCCACTACGATCGCCAATATGAAATCGGTATTGGCGGCCGGAAACTGTGTGTATTTTCTTATGCTGTTGCCGAAACCAAGTCCGCTCCAGCCGCCGGTAGCGATAGAAATCAGGCCGTTGATCAGATGGTATCCGGTTCCGTATTGATCGGCGAACGGATTGAATGCCGATATAAAACGGTTTTTCTGATAAGACTTCAGCGGCAGCGACTGGACAAAGCCCATGCCATAGGGAGTTAAAATGACCGCCATCCCGATAATCCCGATTAAAAAAATGAAAAGGATAAAACGTTGAAAGGATCGCAGGTGCGGATTGCGCGGTATCAAAAAGCAGACCATGGATATCAAAGCGATGACAACCGCCGAGCCGAGGTCGGACTGCGGCCCTAAAATCATGAAAAAATAAATGCTCAGAATCAGAACCGGCCGTTTCCAGTAATCGATACCGCGGCGATCGGATTCCGCTTTTCGCCTTTGTTCCTGCTCGTTCACACTTCCGCAATATGCCGCCACAACCATCGGTGTAAAAACTTTGACAAACTCTGACGGCTGGATGGTAATCTCCAGCCCGAGAAGTGAAATACGGATCCAGGCGTGCGCGCCGCCGGAATCGCGGAAAGAAAGGCACATCAGTAACAAGACAAATAAACCGATCGCGGCCCACAAAAAGAAAATGCTGTCTAAAAAGCGGAAACGGAAGCGGTTGGTCAGGTAGGTCATGGAAAAATAGCCCAAGATCAGAAAGGCGATCTGTTTAATGACAATTTTAGCCAATGTGGTCGTCTGCCCGATCGCCAGTCCCATGGACGCGCTGGCAATCATCAAAAGACCGAAAAACGCCAGCCAGATCAAGCTCCAGTAAATCGGATAATCAATCCCCTGCGGGATTATTTTGGAGCGAAGACGGTGTCTTGGCTTTGCGGTTACAATTCGGCTGTCTGCAAACCTGCGTACGCTCATATGTGTCTTCGATTTTAGCATTCCGTGAAATAACTTGGCAATTCTTTTGACAAGCGGGCATCTTGCGCATAAAATACAACGCGAGGACATCTGCATGTTGATAAATAATGAAACGATCATAAAAGATTCCGATCCGCAAATCCGCCGGAAATCCATTCCGGTTCCGCTGCCTCTATCCGACGAGGATAAGCAGATTCTTCGCGACTTATATGCGTACGTCTGTAAAAGCACGGTTCCGGAAATTGCCGAGAAAGAAAATCTGCAGCCGGCGGTAGGTATCAGCGCCATACAGGTCGGCATTCCCAAGCAGCTGACGGCCGTCGTTGTGCACGACACCGATAAAAACGGTCAGGAAATCAAGTATGAATATATGCTGGCAAATCCCAAAATTCTGTCGCACAGTGT
>CAUVBZ010000006.1:0-30115 GCA_963550455.1 uncultured Erysipelotrichaceae bacterium | reverse complement strand
CATGACCGCCTTGTACGCCTTCATGGCTCCGGCCATGATCGCTTCGGCAAACTGCGTGACCGTCAATTCATTCTGATCGCCGACCGCGCCGGCAAAACCGCGAAAAATCTGCGAGAGAATAACGCCTGAATTCCCGCGCGCCCCCATCAACATCCCGCGCGCCAGCGTCTTGGCTATCGTCGGCAGATCTTCCGCGCCGCTCTTGCGGACTTCATTGATTCCGCTGGTGAATGTCAGGGACATATTGGTTCCCGTATCGCCGTCCGGTACCGGAAAGACATTCAGAGCGTCCACTTCCTTACGCCGATTGTTCAAGTTGGCACAACCGCTTTCCAGCATGCCGCGGAATACTGCACCGTTAATCCTATCCATGTCTATAAAACCTCCGTTATTCGATAACCTGCACGCCCTGGACAAAAACATTGACCGAAGCGATCGCCGTCGACAACGTTTTTTCAAGCACGTACTTTACTTTCTTCTGCGCTTCCTGAACAACTTCCGAAATACGCACGCCGAAGCTGGCGATGATATAGAGATCGATTTCCAGACCACCGTCGGTATCGCGGACAACGACGCCGCGCGCATAATTTTCCCGCTTCAACAGCTCCGCATACGCATCCTTCAGCAATTTCTTGGAAGCCATACCGACAACGCCATAGCACTCCGTGATAATGCCGCCGGCAAGTGAAGCAACCGCATCTTCCGTGATATTGATGGAACCGTAATTTGTCTTTTTCGCAACCGCCATATATCCCGCTCCCTTTTTCTTGCGTTACATATTATATCGAAACCGCCGCCGTTTGCCAATCAGCCGGCCTCTTCTTCCACTTCCGGCAAGACAAGCTGCCCGCTGGCATAATAGCCCGCTTCATAGTGCTTCAGAAAATCCGCGTCGGGCGCTTCATCTCCCTGCTTATCAAGCGGAATCAAAATCCAATTTCCCGCTTCGTCCAGATAATAGCCGCCGTTTGCGTCGCGATAATAGTGTTTGATGGCGCGGTCGCCGAAACGATTGATGATGTAATTTCCCTCGTCGTCCATCCAGTAATCGCGCGGCGTTGCCGGCGTATCCCACGGACAGCTGGCGGAATAGGCAACCTTGCCGCCGTTGCCGGCGTATAAGCAGAATTTCTTATTCGTCTGCCTGGCCGCCAGCCGATCGTACTCGCTGATACTGCGCAAATCGTAATAGCTGGAAAAAAAATATCCGCCGTCCATCATCTGAATCTGAATCGTCTGATCGTCATAACTCAAGGCGTATTGTGAAATCTGCGCCATCGCCGAAATCATTTTCGGATCGATATCGGAAAACGCATTGCAGAGAAGATGTTCCTGCTGTTCCTCCCGAAAACCCTGCAGGAGCGGAATGCGCGAAAGAATCGGCATATAGGCGCTTGTCAAATCAAAGGAAGCGCCGTCCGTGCATAAGATTTTCGGTACCGCATCCTCCTGATCGAAGCGGTAGGCAAAAGGCGTGCGCTCCTTAACGACGATGGACAAAATGCCGTTTTTTTCCAACCGAACCGTGCAGTCGGCGATCATCGGATCCGCTTTAACACGGGCGGCGATCTGCGGCGGAATCAGGAAATAATACAGATGGTCAATCGTACAGCGGCTGAGCTCTTGAATATATTCTTTGGAAAGATAAATGTTGCCCTGTACGCTTACGGTACGCACCCGCGAAGCCGGTAAAAAAATGTAGAACAGAAAAAGCAGAATCATCACGCCGCCGTAGGTCATCCGGCGCAGACGGCGGGCCGATTTTAAAAAGGCCGCATTGTCCGCCTGTTCCGCCCGCTCCTGAAAGAGGCGATCGATGCCGTCGGCTTCAGCGACGGGTTCCATTTTCGTTTCTTCTTCTACCAATTGAACTTCTCCACTTCCAAATGCAGTTCATATTGATATTTTTTTCGTACTTTTTCTTGGATTTCTTCAACTAAAGTCAAAAAATCACGGCCGGTCGCATGATCGGCATTGACGATAAAATTGCCGTGTTTTTCAGAAACCATGGCGCCGCCGATGCGGTGACCGCGATAGCCGATGCCGTCGATCAGCTTCCACGCCTGATGATCCGTCGGATTGCGAAACACACTGCCGGCGCTGGGCATATTTAAGGGCTGCGAAGCCATCCGGCGTTGCCGGCGCGAATCCATCAAAGCGCGGATTTCATCCTTGTCGGAAGGCGACAGACGAATGCGGACCGCCAAGACAATCCAGTCGGGATGCGCTTGAAAAAGCGACGTCCGATAGGAAAAGCCGCATTCTTCTTTTTTCATCCATCCAAACTGTCCGTCGCGCAAGACAAAAACCGATTCCAGCACCGCGCTCATATCGGAAAGATAGGCGCCGGCATTCATATAGACCGTACCGCCGACCGTGCCGGGAATACCGCTGGCAAACTCCAGACCGCTGAGGCCCTGCTCCATGGCCTTGTAGCTCAGCGCGATAATCGAACAGCCGGCCTCCGCGATCAGATCGCAGCCGAGAAAAAAGGAAGCGGAAAAATTTTTCAGATGAATGATGACGCCGTCGAAACGCGCATCCGAACACAGCAGATTGGAACCGTTGCCGATAACCTTGAACGGAATCCGCTCTGTTTGCAAAATGGCAAGCAGCGCCTCCAAAGCCAGCATGGAATCCGGATAAACGACATACGCCGCCTCTCCGCCGATATGTAAAGTCGTCATGGAAGCCAAAGGGCGATCGACTTCAACCGTCCCCAGCTTTGCAAAAACATCTGTCAGCTTTTTCATCCTGCCAGCTCCCTGAGCCATTGTACCATTTGTTTCGCCGCTTCCGGTCTGGCCAGTTTTCCGGCCCGGGCTCCCATCTGTAAACGTTTTTCAGGATCCTGCATCAAGGCGTTGATCGCCCGGGCAAGACGGGCGCCGTCAAGATCTTTTTCTTCCATCATCATCGCCGCCCCGGCTTCGACAAAAGCGGCGGCATTGTGTACCTGATGGTTGCCCGGAACATAGGGGCTCGGAATCAGAATGGACGGCACATGCAGTGAAGCCGCTTCACTCAAAGTCGTCGCGCCGGCCCGCAAAACGGCCAGATCACAGGCCTGCAATACCGCCGCTCCGTCCGCATAGTCGATCACCCGGACGCCCTCTCGCGTATGCTGAAAGTGATGCGGGTTTGCTTTGCCGCTGACGATGAGCACGTCAAAATCACGGTGCAGATAAGGCAAGGCGTCGTCCATCGCCTTTGACACCGTGGCGGACCCCAGCGACCCCATCATGCATAAAACAAACGGTTTTTCATGGAGATATTCCGACGTCTTTGACTGTCGTAACGACGAACCCTGCGGATTGCCCAAGACGCGTACCTTTTTTTCCGGCAGGCCCTTTACACTGGCGGGATAAGCCGCTTCGATCGCGTCCGCAAAACGGGCGAGAAAACGATTCGCCTTTCCCATGGCCGAATTTTGTTCGCTGATCATGGTGGGAATGTGAAGCTGATGGGCCGCGAGAATCAGCGGCACGCTGATATAATTGCCGAACCCGACGCAGACGTTTGGCCGCTCCTGTCGTAATAGCGAAAGGCACTTCTTCTTCATTCGCATGACGCTGAAAAAACCGGCCGCTTTCGCCAAAAGGCCGCCGCTTGTGCTTTGCACGTCCAGCGGAATAAACCGATAGCCGCGCGCCGGTATAATCGTCGCTTCCATACGTGTGCGGCTGCCTGTAAAAACAACCGTGCACGTGGCATCCTGCCGCCTGATTTCATCGGCCAGAGCCAGCGCCGGATAAATATGTCCGCCCGTGCCGCCGCAGGCAATCATCACTTTTTTCATGCGTACTGCAATTCTACCATATCCCGTAAAAAACAAAACAGACAGCCGAGCCGGTTTTGTGTATATCAAGCCTGTCGTCAACGGCGATGCTCTCTTTCCGGGATATCTTTCAGAAAACGACCGCTTATTTTATCGGTATACATAAGCCGTTCAAAATCGGAGTAAACCCGCTTATAGAACGGAAAAACGGCGGTATCCTGCGTTTTTTTGATTACCGCCGCTTCTATGCCGTTTTTGTAACGATTACTTGTCCGTGTCGCTTGGATCCTGCAATAAAAACTGCGTTATGTTTTTGGTGATATAGCGCTCCGTCAGCCAAAGCGAAACGATAACGACAAACACTTCCGAAAACAGCCGGACATACGGCGAAGGATCCAGCAGTAAATTCAACATGGATAGCGTTATGGTCAATACCAGACAAAGCCCCAGAAATATTCCCGCGACCGTCAGACAATAGCGCATGCGCATTTTCCCCAACCGGCTGCGCGGATTTCTCGTGCGCTTCTTCATTCAAACAGTCCCTGTGTTTTTACCCCGGGCAGGCCCAGATGCAGATACGCTTTTTCCGTCGCAATACGGCCGCGCTGGGTGCGATTGATAAATCCGATCTGAATCAGATACGGCTCATAGACATCTTCCAGCGTTGTGGTTTCTTCACTGATGGCGTTGGCCAGCGCCTCCAAACCGACCGGGCCGCCATGAAACCGTTCGATGATTCCCCGAAGATAACGCAGATCCACCTCATCCAGTCCGAGACTGTCCACATGCAGACGATCCAGGGACGATGAAGCGAGTTCTTTCGAAATGACGCCGCCGTTCAAGACCTGCGCAAAGTCACGAATACGCCGCAATAAACGATTGGCAATGCGCGGCGTACCGCGTGAGCGCATGGCGATTTCATGAACGGCCTGCGCATCGATCGTGACATTCATGACCCGGGCGGAACGCTTCACGATATGCTCCAGCTGTTCAATGGAATAATATTCCAGCTTGGACACGATCCCGAACCGATCGCGCAGCGGCGCCGAAAGATCACCGTACCGTGTCGTCGCTCCGACCAGCGTAAACGGCGGCAGATCCAGACGAATGGAGCGCGAACCGCCCTCGCCTCCGACCATCACGTCGATGCAGAAATCTTCCATCGCCGGATACAATACTTCTTCCACCTGTCGCGGCATGCGGTGAATCTCATCGATGAATAAAACATCGCCCGGTTCCAGAACCGACAGAACCGAGGCCAGATCGCCGGCTTTGGCGATCGCCGGCCCGCTGGCCGTACGAATGTGTGCATGCATCTCATGGGAAAGAATATACGCCAGCGTCGTCTTGCCAAGGCCGGGCGGGCCGTACAGCAAAACATGATCCAGCGATTCATTTCGCCCCAGGGCGGCCTGAATGAAAATATGCAGATTATTTTTCAAAGCATCCTGACCGACATATTCCTGCAGCGACTGCGGGCGGATGGTCTCTTCCTCATCGCCTTCCTCCCGCAAAGCGGAAAGCAGATTTTTTTCTTCCTCCATGCCGCGCTCCTTTCTAACGACGCATCAGATACTGCAGACCGAGCTTGAGATATTCCGCAGACGTTTTGTCCGGCAAAGTGGCGAGATAATTCGCACACCCGCTCAGTTCGCCGCTGCGATAACCCAGATTTTTCAACCCTTCCAGCGCTTCTTCGATCGCCGGCGGGAAGGCGGACTTGGCGGAAATGACGGTATGATTTGCCGGAACCAGCTTGCCTTGCAGATCCAGCACGATCTGGCTGGCCGTTTTGGCGCCGATACCCGGCAGTTTCTTTAAAACCGCCACATCGCCGGCTTCAATGGCCTGCACGATGGAGGAAGGACCCGAGCGGCCTAGCATATTCATCACCGTCTTGGGTCCTAAGCCCTTGACGGAAATCAGGCGCAGGAACAATTCTTTCTCATCCGCGTCCGGAAAACCGTATAACGCCAGTTCCGCATCCGTATAATGCATATACGTATAGATCGTAACCGCTTCCTGCAGATGGACACTTTCCGGGTGCGCAAAAGCGATCCGCCAGCCGATGCCGTTTTGTTCGACGACAATCGCATCGCCTGTAATTGACGCAACCGTTCCTTTGATAAACGCAATCATAGGGCACCCCTCTTCTAAACAAATAGACTCTTACTGATTGAAATCCATCACATAACGGCCGACGATGACCTGATCGCCATGGCGGGCACCCGCTTTATACAACGCCTTGTCGATACCCATCTTGGTCAAGGTCGCGGCAAATGCAAATACATCCTCTTCCTTGCCGAAATCCACCTTGTCCGCAAGGCGGTCGACCTTTTCCGACTGTACCTTCCACTTGCCGTTGCCCAGATTCACGATTGTATAATCCGGCCGCTTCGGCTCGTAGCGATAAACCACCGCCTGCTCTTGCATCGGTATGTCTGCATCCTGCACTTTCTGCGCCTCTTCAATCCGGCGCAACGCTTCATACAGCACCGCCTGAACGCCTTTATGTTGCAAGGTGCTGACTTCAAAAACCCGTAACTGCGGATAGGCTTTTTTAAAGGTCGCCAGATTTTCCGCCGCCGTTTCTTCATCCATCTTATTGGCGACGACAAGCATCGGCTTTTTCAAAAGCTCCGGGTCATACGCCTCCAGTTCACGGTTGATCGCCTCATAATCATCGATCGGACTGCGCTCGACGCCGCTCATATCCAAGACGTGAATCAATACCCGACAACGGCGGATATGACGCAGAAAGTCAACGCCAAGACCTTTCCCATGCGCCGCCCCCTCGATGAGACCCGGCATATCCGCCAGGACAAAGCTTTGCTGATCATCCAGAACGACAACGCCGATATTGGGTTCCAAAGTTGTAAACGGATAAGCGGCGATCTGCGGCCGCGCGCGGGTGGCAACCGAGAGAAAGGTCGATTTGCCGACAGAGGGAAAACCAATCAGGCCCGCATCGGCCAACAGTCGCAGTTCAAGCGTCAGATCCAGCGCCTCGCCGATTTCACCCGGCTGCGCATATTCCGGGGCATCATTTTTAGCCGTCGCGAAATGATAATTGCCAAGGCCTCCCTTGCCGCCGCGGGCGATCCGTACAATCTGGTGCGGCTTTGTCAGATCCGCCAGAAGATCGCCGGTCGCGCTGTTATAGATCATGGTTCCCAAAGGTACGCGAACCGTCACATCTTCGCCGTCCGCGCCGTGCATCTTTTTGATTTTTCCGCCTTCGCCGTTACCAGCCTTGATACTTCGGGTAAAGCGCAGCTTGGTCAGCGTCGTCTCATTTGTATCGACTTCAAAATAAACATGACCGCCACGTCCGCCGTCGCCGCCGAACGGGCCGCCGTTGGCATAATATTTTTCATGCCGCCAGGCGACAAGGCCTCTGCCCCCGTCGCCCGCCTTGACATGCACCTGAACGTAATCGATCATATCGCGCTCCTTTAAATTCTGAAAACGGCTCCTGAATATTCAGGAGCCGGTCTGCTGTCGGGGTTATGCTTCTTTCGGATAAACCGAAACCTGTTTACGGTCTTTGCCGAGACGTTCGAACTTCACAATCCCGCTGGCCGTTGCGAACAGCGTATCGTCTCCTCCGCGGCCGACATTCTTGCCCGGATAAATTTTGGTTCCCCTTTGACGATAGAGAATAGAACCCGCCGTGGCGAACTGTCCATCGCTCTTCTTGGCCCCGAGCCGGCGTCCTGCCGAATCGCGGCCGTTCTTTGTTGAGGAAACACCTTTTTTCGACGCAAAGAACTGAATATCCAGAATATATTTCATGAATTTAATCCTCCGTTTTTTTTATCGTTACATTTTTGGGAAAACGCTCTTCCATTCCCTGCAGCTGTACGATCGCCGTCTGCAGAATATCCTGCGTATGTCGATCTTCACCGATCTTGCGGATGTCGATACGATTGTCCTTCATGCATATGGACGCCCGCCCCTTCATCCGATCCAAAGCATTGCACAGCCCGATGGCAATCGCGCTGACGCCGGCGCAGACAAGATCTTCTCCATACGCGCCCGCTTCGGCATGACCGTGCAGGTGCATTGAGCGGATCAGTCCGTCATGCTCGACGAGCCGGATCTCAATCATCAGCCTTCGATCGCTACAACGGTCAGCTTCGTATACGGCTGGCGATGACCCTGACGCCGACGGGTGGAACCCTTTTTCGGCTTGTATTTGAAAATCCGAATCTTCTTTCCTTTGCCCTGTTTCTCCACCTTGGCCTTTACCTGAGCGCCCTTTACATAAGGCGTTCCGATTTTTGTTGCGGCGTCGCTGATCAGGACAACCTTGTCAAATACGACTTCCTCGCCCTCTTGTGCATCGAGCTTTTCGACGTAGATGACGGCATCCTTTTCAACCTTGATCTGCTTGCCGCCTGTTTCGATAATTGCGTACATTTCTGCCTCCTGTTTCGTTATCTTAAGACGCGCCATTAAGGGGACACCGTGCTGTGTCTTAACCCTGTTTTGAGCGGTTACAGACCTCGCAAGAGGACGTAACGGCATTATAGTATCAGTTTTTAAAAACGGTTGCAATGAAAAAAACGGCGCTTAAGCGTGAAAATCACGGGTTCAGAAACCGCGGCGCCGGAATTTCCGTTTCTTTCCCCCGCCCCTTTTGAAATTCCAGCAAAATCGCTTTCGCGGCCGTATCTTTCGTTTCATAAACCGGACATAGACGGATCAGCTTTAATTTCGCACCGTCCGCCTGCCGAAGCAAAGCCGACAGGCAAGCCGGACGATGGATCATGAAAAAATGGCCATTATCCTTTAACAGACGTTTCACAGTGTCGAACAGTTGGGTAAGCGATAAGGTGTCCGCATGTCTGGCCGTCGCAAGCTTTGTGTTTTCTTTCTTCATCGCCGTTGAAAAATAAGGCGGATTGCAGACGATCACGTCCACCGGATCGATCACCAGACGCTGTACCGGCATGCAGAATAACTCGGCTTCCATATGGTTTCGCGCTAAATTACGGCGGGCGCAGGCCAGCAGTTCGGCATGCAGATCGACGCCCAGCATTTTCCGCGGCTTCTGCAGACCGGCATATAACAGCAAGGCGCCGGTGCTCGTGCCGATATCCAACAGAACATCCCCACTGTGCACGCAAAGAAACTGTCCCAGCAGTACCGTGTCCGTATTCATGTGAAAATGGCCCGGAAGCTGTTCCAGCGTTAAATTCGTATGCGGAAGAAAATCAGGCATGGCGCTCCTCCCCGGCTTCCGGAAGACATTTTAAGATGAACCAGAAGGTACTGCCCTTTCCGTATTCCGAAGAAACGCCGTACTGCGCATGGTGCGCATCCAGAATGCCGCGGGCGATCGAAAGTCCAAGCCCCGTCGAAGACAGCGAGCGGGAGAAAGACTTTGACGACTTCTGGTATCGATCCCATATGAACGGCAGATCTTCTTCGCGGATTCCCTCGCCTTCGTCCTTCACTTCCACACGCACCGTATCCTGCGCGTCCGCGGGTCTTACGGAAATCGTGATCGAACCGTGCGGCGGCGTATGTTTGATCGCGTTGGTCAGAAAATTGTTGATTACCCGCATGATCTTCACTTCATCCGCATAGACAAACATCTCCTTCGGCCCTTCCGGCTGCACGTTCAGTTCGCCTTCCTTGATCTGCATGGCATTGTACGTGCAAATATCCTGCAGCTTCTCCATCAGGTCAAAGCGGCTTTTATGAAGAATATAATTTCCCGACTGTAGTTTCGCCAGCTCGCTCATATCGTTGACAAGCTGATTCATGTAGTCGGCCTCGCGGATGATCACGTTTAAGTGTTGTCGGCGTTTATCCGCCTGTTCGCCGGAAACGTCCTGAATCATTTCCGCATAGGCGCGGATACTGGTTAAGGGCGTCTTGATGTCGTGCGATACGTTGGCGATCAGGTCCTTGCGCAGTTCGTCGATCCGGCTCAGCTTGCGGGCGGCATCGTTCAAGGTGGACGCCAGGTCTTTCGTTTCGGTGTACGCGCCGCCGTCAAAGTGCACGTGATAATCGGCAGCGGCCAGTTTGTCCGCCTCCGTTTTCATATTTCGAATCGGCCTGGTCAGGCGCATGGAGATCAAAACCGAAATCACGGAAGCGAACAGTACCATCACCACCATATAAAGAATGTATTGCCGTGAGAAAAACTGAATGATGGAATCCACCGGCTCCAGCGGTGAATTGACATAGACATAATAGGTGCCTAAGGTGCCCCGCACCCGCTGGCCGTACAAAATCATTTCCTGCTGGGTGCGTGTATTGGTCAACGTCAGGCTGTATACCGGCGCGTCGCCGGACAGCAATTCCCGCAGTTTCTGCGGATCGCGCACGTTCATTTCGCTGTTTCCGTATACTTCGGAAGGCACATGGAACACGCAGCCGTTGCCCAGGCTGTCCGTCTCGTAGATCAGATGATCCTGCTCGTTATAGATTGTCGCGCAGACGTTGTTGTTTACGGAAACCTGCAGGGCTTTGGCGATATCCTTTTCATCCGCCGTCTTTAAAAGCAGGCTGCCGGCCAGCACGTCCGACACCTCTTGTACGCTGCGGATTTTACTGTCGCGATAGTATGGCTGAATCAGCGCCATCTGCAGGATTCCCAGAAGGCCGACAATCATGACGGCGAACAGAAAGAACGCCAGCCATATCGTAAAGCGGATTCCATGTCGATCAAGCTTCAAATTTATACCCCATTCCGCGAACCGTTACAATGTGTTCTTTATATGGTCCTAAAGACTGCCTTAACATTTTAATATGTGCATCCACCGTGCGGTAGTCTCCGAAATAATCATAATTCCAGATGTCTTCCAGCAGTTTTGTCCGGGACAAGGCAAGATTCTGATGGTCGACCATATACAGCAGTAAGTCCATCTCCTTCGGCGTCATATCCACTTTGACGCGATCGACCGTTACCGTCCGGCCGCCGTAATCGATGACCAGTCCCCCTTCATCAAAGGTTAAAATCCGCGCGGCGTTTTTCCGCGAGCGATCCAGAATCACCTTGACCCGCGCCATCAGTTCCTTGGGGGAAAACGGCTTGGCGACATAATCGTCGACGCCGAGCTCAAAGCCGTACAGCTTGTCGTATTCTTCCTGACGGGCGCTGAGCATGATGATCGGAACATTTTTAATCCGCTTGATCTGCTTGCATGCCGTAAAGCCGTCCAGACCCGGCATCATGACGTCCAGAATAATGCAGTCGTAAGCGTTCTTTTTAACCAATTGCAGGGCTTCCAGACCGTTTTCCGCTTCATCAACGAGATAATCATTCAGCTGTGCGTATTCGCGGACAACGGCTCGGATATTCGCCTCATCATCGACGATCAACAGTCTTATCATAATCGGTCTCCTTTCATAAAATTGTAATCCGATCGGCGATACAGCTGCCGTCCGCTTTGATCTGCGCCTTGAAATGTACGTATACGCCTCTCTGCAGGCGAGCCATCACGCCCTGATACGTAATGGGCATGACCATCATATCCAGATCCGCGGTTTCATCGGTCAATGTCAGAAAGGCCATCAGGTCGCCCTTTCTGGTACGATGCCGGCGCATGGAAGAAACATAGGCGAAGCCTTCAATCGCACCGCCGTTTTCCTGCAGGGTAACTAAAGATGGAAACGATATTCGGTGCTTTTTGCGCATGGCGATGATCGGATGGACGCCGAGATTAAATCCCAGCACCGCTTTTTCGGCTTCGCTGACCTTCTCGGAAGAATCGGAATATTTTTGGATAATCGGTTTGGAAATCAGACTCGTATCCAACAAGGTTGTGCCGTTTTTCTCGACGCGCACCAGTTCCGCATAGCGCAACGCCTCGGCAAGCGCTTCATGCAGAGTCGTGCGGGTTTCATGAAACGAATCCAGAGCGCCGGCGTCGATCAGATTGCCGATCATTTTTTCCGTTATCTTCAGGAGCGATACTCTTGCCACAAAATCGAAGAAATCCGTAAACGGCCGCTTTTCGCGTTCGTTGAGGATGGCCGCCGCGCCGTGTGTTCCGATATCACGGATCGCCGCCAGCGGCATGCGAATCTGCTTTTCGTGGCGGCTGTAATGAGCCGTGGAATAGACGACGGAAGGATGGGCGACAACGATGGAACGGCGCCGACACGCATCCACATAGGTGGCCGTCTTTTTCTGATCGCCAATCACGCCGTCCAGCAGGGCGCAATAGAAATCCAGCGGGTAATTGGCCTTCAGCCACGCCATCTGATAGGAAATCAGCCCATAGGCCACGGCATGGGATTTATTGAATCCATAACCGCCGAAGCGCTCGATCTGTTCCCATAAATGACGCGCCGCTTCTTCCGGATGCCCGTTTTTCTTACAGCCTGCCATAAAATCCGCCTGCATGTTTTGCAGTGCTCCCGCATCTTTTTTGGAAATCGCCTTGCGCAGAATATCCGCTTTTCCCAATGAAAATCCGGCGGCGGCCTGCACCGTCCGCATCGTCTGTTCCTGATACAGCATGATTCCGCAGGTTTCTTTCAAAATCGGTTCCAGAACGGGCAGCGGATAGGTGACTCGCTTCGGGTCGGCGCGATTTGCCAAATAAAGCGGTACGCTCTGCATGGAGGCGGGTCGATATAGCGCCAGCGTCGCGACGATATCGTCGAAGCAATGAGGCTTCATCTTTTTCAGCAGACTCTTCATCCCGGCCTTTTCAAACTGGAAGATACCCATTGTATCGGCGGCGGCAAAAATCGCATAGGTCTTGGCATCGTCCAGAGGAATCTGCATGATGTCGAAAGACGGGTTATCTTTTTGAATCGCCTTGACAATGGCGGCGATGATCGTCAGATTGCGCAGACCCAGAAAATCCATTTTAATAAAGCCGCGATCTTCTAAAAATTCTTTCGGGAATTGGGAAGTGGCCATCCCGTCGCCGAACTGTGTGAGCGGTAAAATATTTCGCATGTCCAGCCTGGACAGAATAATTCCCGCGGCGTGGCGCGTCGCGTTCCGCGGCAGGCCTTCGATTTTCTCCGCCATGTCAAAGAGCCTCGCATAGCGCGGATTGGCGGCCAGAAGCGCTCTTAAGCGCGGACTGTCGCGCTTTACTTCGGAAAGGGTGATCGTGGGTTTGGGCGGGATAAACTTACGAAGTGTGTCCAGCTCGCGGGGGGAAATCGACATGGCCTTGCCGACGTCAAGCAAGGCCTGGCGGGCGCGGAAGGTATCGAAGGCCACGACGCCCGCGACATGCGCATGCCCGTATTTTGTATATACGTAGTCGATGACTTCCTGTCGGCGGTCATCCGGAAAATCGGTATCGATATCCGGCATGGAGACGCGCTCGGGATTCAGAAAACGTTCAAACAGCAAATGGTATTGGAGCGGATCCACCATCGTAATACCAAGGCAATAGGCCACCAGCGAGCCGACCGCGCTGCCTCTTCCCGGACCGACAAAGATGCCCTGTTGCCGGGAATGGCGTATAAAGTCATAGACAATCAGAAAATAATCCGCAAAATGCATGTCGGAAATGACCTTCAGTTCCGACCGTAAGTGATCGTAATAAGCGGGAAGCACATGGCCGCCCAGCCGCTTTTTCAAACCGGCCAGACAAAGCTGGGTCAGATATTGATCGGGGCGCAGTTGCTCGGGAATCGGAAAATTCGGAAGAGATGTTTTTTCAAACTGCCAGTCCGCTTTACAGCGATCGGCGATACGATCGGTTTCCCGAAGATCGTCTTCGTCGTACAGCTTTGCAAATTCCGGCATTGAAAGAAATCGGCGCCCCGTCAATAAAGGCAAAGACGGATCGTCCAGACGCAAGCCGGTTTCAATCGCCCGCACAACCTGAAAAACGGCGGCATCTTTTTCTTCCAGATAAACGATTTTATGCACCGCGACGGTCGAAAGGCGCAGCGCGCGGCAGCACTGTTTGAGCAGCGTGTTTTTCCGCCGCCATAAAACGGAATCCTGATAGGAAACCGCCACATAAAAGGTGCCCAGTGTGGAAACTAAAAAGGATAATTTCGCTTTGATGCCGGCATCGTCATCTTGTATCAGTTCATGGTCGATATAGCCGCCTTCTCCGTATACGATCAGAATGTTTTTTTCGCAATAGGACGCAAATGCATCTAGCGGTATTCCTTTCGGATACGAACCGGAGCACAGGGCGCCGGAGAGCCGCACCAGATTCTGCGCACCCTGATTGGTTTCGGCCAGTAATAAAAAAGGAAATGTTTTTTCCTCGATCGCGACATCCGCTTCCAGACCGATAATCGGCTTGATTCCTTCGCGCCTGCAGGCACGTAAAAAAGAAGCGGCGCCGTAGAGAACATTGTGATCCGTCAGGGCGACCGCGTGATACCCGGTTTGTTTGGCCCGCTGAACAAGCTTCTCGATTTGAATCGTACTGTTGAGAAAGGAATAGCAGCTGCGGACAAATACATGCGTGCTCATATGTATTTCCATTTTAACACAATGTGTTTCATTTACATTTGAATCCATGCAGTCTAAAATGGCATAAAGGACGGTCCTATGAAGATTGCGTACGTAACCGACAGCGGCACGGGCCGCAATATTGAAGATTTGGCGAATGACGGCATTTTCAGTCTGCCGCTGCAAGTTACAAGCGACACTGCATCGTTTCAAGACATGGAGAATTTGTCAAAAGCGGACTGCGTCCATCTGCTGCAGGAAAAAAAGGTGCTGCTTACGTCGCAGCCTGCTCTGGGTCTTGTACACGATCTTTTTGCCGCGCTGAAAGAACAGAAATTCGACCTGATCATTGCCGTTCCGATCTGCAATGGTTTATCGGGCACGTTAACGACCATGGCTTCTGTGGCGCGGGAAATGGAACTGAAATTCATCTCCTACGATACGTACAGCACGGCGGTTGTGCAGGATTATCTGGTTCATCGTCTGAAAGAGGTCTATGACGGCGGCATGGACGGCAATGCGGCCAATCTGCTGGCGCAGGAAATCATCGGCTCTTGTGAGACCATTGTCATCCCTTCCGATTTAATGCATATGGCCAGAGGAGGCCGGCTGACCAAAAACGCGGCGCGTTTTGCTTCTTTGCTGCGCATTACACCGGTTTTGCATCTCAATCAGCAGACCGGCGGAAAAATTGATATGCTGGATAAGGTTATTTCTCTGCGCCGGGCCATGAAGCGGGTTGTCGAACATCTACATGAAAAGCCGATTGATAAAGACTGGCTGATTACGATCGCTCATGTTAATGCGATCGATAATGCGCAGGTTCTTTATCATATGCTTCAGGAAGAATTTCCAACGGCGGCCATACAGATTATCGAGCTTTGTAACGTCGTCGCCGCCCATACCGGACTGGGAAGTCTGTGTCTGCAATATTTCAAGCGCGTTTAAAACGCATATTGCATTCTCTGATTAACTTGAAAAAAATAATATGATTTTTCTGCCTTTTATCCACCCCATTTAATAAGAAGTCAAAATAATAAAATTCATTTTTATTCAGCCGGAAAAATCTCATCCAAGATGATAGCCGTCGGTTCCCCACCATCCTTGGCCGACCCAGGTACCGTCGGCACTCCAATAGCCGAACTGCGAGAAATCAATCGCGCCTTCTACCCAATTACCGTTGTAATCAAAATAGCCGTTTGTATTGACGGAAGTGGTCGATACCCAATTGCCGCTTTCATCGTAATATCCATAATCATAGTCGACCGGCTGATAGTCCGCAAACACACAGGTTGTCTCCGAAGACGAACCGTCAGCGTTGGTATAGCCGCCGCACACCTGCACATTCCCGCCCGACAGATCGCCGACATAGCCCGAATACGTATTGGTTTCCGAGCTGACGGAACCGACGCCCGCGTTATTGGAAGTGACATTCGCCCAATAGGTGACATTCGAACCGCCAACCAGCCACGAAAGATCGACCAGGCAGGCTCCCCATTCTTCAATGTGATTATATTGATCATTCAGAGAAATATCACGGCTGTCGCCGACACAGACATTGGAATCCGCCGACCACGTGATCGCTACATTGCCATACTGATCATAACGCGCGCTGATGCCGGGCGTGCTGTTCCCTTCCGAAAGACTTTCCAGGTATTCCCTGGAAGAAATCAACGGCTGGGCTTCCAGCCCGCTGGCGGAAACCTCGGTTGTCGTTGCCACCGAGCCGTCCATCCACTCTTCCATCCGCACGTGCGGATACGTTCCCCGCACATACGTCACCTCTTCGACATCTTCCGGCTTTTCCAGTTCACCCGGATTTCCGGAAACCTCTTCCTCCTTATCCAGCAACAATTTATTAATATGTCCGGGGATATTCAAAAACGCTTTATTAAAGGAGAAATAAGTACTTTTCCCGGCGACCGCCATATCATAACCGACCCAGACCGCATTGGTGTACATATTCGTCGAAGCGATCATCCACTTATCTTTCATGGCTCCCCGCGGAATACCATACGCCAAACCGTCCGCGCCCCAGTCGGACGTTCCCGTTTTCGCATAGACCGGATAATCCCGCTTCAACAGCTGCATATAGTTCAGGTACGGGCCCGTTACATTGTGCTCCATCAGCTGCGCCGTCAGCCACGCGCTGCCTGAAGAAAGAACCTTGCGATTTTGATTTTCCGGAAAATACTCCTCTCCGCTTCGAATCATCACGATTTTATTGATCGTATGCGGCTCGTTATAGGTTCCCGCATTCATCAACATGCTGTGGGCGCCGGCCATTTCCTTCGCCGTCGATTCAAACCACGTGCCGCCGATGGCGAAAGACAGATGAAAATTATCCTTGTTGACGCGCGAATAGCCGATGGACTGCATGTAAGACGCCACCTTATCCTTGCCGATCTTATTCACCACTTTTTCCAGCGTCAAAATTGCCGGAATATTTAAGGAGTTGCCGACCGCATCCTCAATCGTCACATCGCCGGTATACTTCCCGCTCGCATTCACCAGAACCATGGATTCACCCGGATAGGTGATAGGCTTATCGATCAGAATCTCATCCATGGAATAACCCAGATTCTCAAAAGCCAGCGCATAGGAAAGAACCGGTTTGACCGAGGAACCCGGCTGTTTAAAGCCCATGGTCGCCCGATTCAGCAGACGCGCGCCGTCGTAATTGCGGCCGCCGCCGATACCGACGATGGCTCCGGTTTTGTTGTTCATACTGATGATCGCCGTCTGCATCAACTCATCCGGAAAACGAACCGTATCCGGATATTCCCCGTTTTGAATGGCTTCGATTTCCGTCTGAATATCCCGATTCAGATACGTATAAATCTGCATGCCCTTGGTTGTCGGGTCAGCTCCGGTCAGCTTTTCCGTCTCCTGCAGCACGACGTCAAGATATGCCTGAAATTGCGAGTCCTCCGCAACCTGACGCGTATCCCCCACCAGCATATCTTCAACCTTCACCGCTCTGGCCAATTGATATTCTTCTTTATTGATATAGCCGTGGTTAAGCATCTGATACAGCACATCGTTGCGGCGCGACGTTCCATAATCCAGATATGCATAGGGATTGTAGCGATTCGGCAGATTGACGATGCCGGCCAGCATCGCCGATTCCGGTAACGAAAGCTCCCACACGTTTTTCCCGAAATAATAACGGCTGGCGCGTTGAATGCCGCGAATATTTCCGCCGAAGTTCAGCTTATTCAGATACAGCTGAAAAATCTCTTTTTTCGACAGCTGCTGTTCCAGCTTCATCGCCAGATAAATCTGCTGCACTTTATATTCGATCGACTTGGTACGCTCTTTTCCCGTGTTGCTGGCGTCCATGGAATCCACCGTAAAATAGGTGTTCTTTACCAGCTGCATGGTAAAGGTTGAGCCGCCCTGTGAAAAATCACGATTCTTGACATTTTGAATCAGCGCCATGGTGAAGCGCGGAATATCAAAGCCGTTGTGCGTAAAAAAGCGGCTGTCCTCAATGGACAGAAACGCGTCGATCACCGACTCCGGCAGTTTTTCATAGGTGATATTTTCACGCAGATAAACGCCGACTTCCGTAATCAGCTGACCGTGGTCATCGTAGATTTTACTGGACTCCTCGCCGACAAAATCATTGACGTTCAAAGTCGGCGAATCCGCGACCATGCGGCTGGCCACCAGAAGACCGGCCGCCCCGACCACGTAGTTGATGAAAACAAGGAGAACCAGAACCGCCGTGACGATGATCCATCTTTTCCGGCGCGCTTTTTCTTTATGTCTTTTTTTCTCCCTTTTCGCCTCTTCTTCCGGACTGTTGTGCCGGATGGTATAAATGCGGGTCAACGTACCGTCGGCCTCCTGAACAAATTCGTTATTTTGTTTCGGAACAGCCTGTGTTTCAGGGTGCTCCGCAAGATGCTGTCTGGTTTCATCCATCGTGAATGCCTCCGAAATGCTACGTTATTATAACAGAAAACATACCGCTCACGCTTCAAAGCGGCATCGGAATCCTTTATCTTTTCATTTAAAATTCCGCTTTCAGATCACGGGCCATGAGCTCCGCGATCGCCGCCGTCGGCTTTTTCTCATGAAATAAAACCGCATAGATCTGTTCCGTGATCGGCATGGAGATCTTTTTCCGACAAGCCTCCTCATAGACGATCCGACAGGCGGAAATACCCTCTACCGTATGCGTGTTGGTCTTTAAAAACGCGGCGGCATCGTCGGCCTTGCCGATGGCATAGCCGGCATTGAAATTACGCGAATGCAAAGACATACACGTCACCACCAGATCACCGACCCCGTCCAGGCCCAGATACGTCACCGCCCTGCCTCCATAAGCCGTTCCGAAGCGTGTCATCTCCGCCAGGCCGCGCGTAATCAGAGCCGCCCGGGCATTATCCCCCTGCCCGATACCGGCTAAAATGCCGGCGGCGATGGCCATGATATTTTTCACCGCGGCGCCGATCTGCGCGCCGACGACATCGTCATTGGTATAGACGCGGAAATAGGCGTTCGAAAACAACCGCTGTACAAGCGCGGATGCCGCGGGCCGATCACTGACCGCATTGACCGCCGTCAACTGCCGCAGGATAACTTCTTCGGCATGGCTGGGGCCGATCAAAGAAACGACCGCCCGCTTCATGTCGTCCGGAATCTGACGCTCGATAAAATCGGAAAGAAGCTCATGCGTTTCCGGATGAAATCCCTTGGCGGCATTGACAAATAAAACCGGATGCGTCTGAATGGCGCTGTACGCCGTCAACACATCGCCCAAGCTGATAGAGGGGATGGCCAGCAAAACAAAATCGGCCGCCGCCGTTTCCTTCAACTGACCGGTCGCCTTGATCTTTTCGGAAATGGGACATGAAAAAAAGCGGCTGTTTCGGTGCCGAACGTTGATGTCCTGAATCTCTTCCGCATTTCTCCCATACAGGAGCACGTCGTTTCCGTTGTCGCACAGCACCTGGGCAAGGGCCGTGCCCCAACTCCCCGTTCCCAGAACGGCGCACTTCATGCCGACACCTTCTTGCGCGCAATGATGCGCAATGGCGTTCCTTCAAAATCGAAAGCCTGCCGCAGCTGGTTTTCCAGATAGCGCTGATAGGTGAAATGCATCAGCTTCGGATCATTGCAGGAAAATACGAAAGTCGGCGGCTGTACGGCGACCTGCGTCGCATAATAAACGCGGAAGCGCTTACCGTTGCGCGCCGGGGCGGGTGTCGTCACCTGCGTATCGGCCACCACTTCATTTAAAACATTGGTCGCAATGCGGCGGCGGCTGTTTTCATAGATGCGGTTGACTTCCGGCAGCAGCTGATCGATTCGCTGGCGCGTTTTCGCCGAGACAAAAAGAATCGGCGCATAAGAAAGATACAGAAATTCCTGCCGGATTTTCTGCGTGAACACATGCATGGTCGATCCGTCTTTAGCGATCGCATCCCATTTGTTGACGACGATGATGACCGGCTTGCCGGCATCGTGCGCATACCCGGCGACATGCTTATCCTGCTCTCGGATGCCTTCTTCCCCATCTACGATGAACAGCGCCACGTCACAGCGCTCAATCGCCTGCATGGCCCGCAACACGGCGTATTTTTCAATGGATTCATACACCTGGCCGCGCTTGCGGATACCGGCCGTATCGATAATGACGTATGGTTTTCCTTCCCACGTGAAAAAGGTGTCCGTCGCGTCGCGGGTCGTCCCCTGTTCATCGGCTACAATGGCTCTTTCTTCCCGTAACAAGGCGTTGACGATGGAAGACTTGCCGACATTCGGCTGACCGATTACGGCGATGCGGATACCCGCCCTCTCCGTATTTGTCTTTTCTTCCGGCATGGCCTTCATGCAGGCGTCCAGCACGTCGCCGATGCCTACGCCGTGCACGCCGCTGACCGCGATCGGCTCACCGACACCCAAGGCATAAAATTCATAGATGGAAGCGATGCGGCTGGAGTCATCGATATGGTTGACGGCCAGAACGACCGGTTTTTTTGAGCGCTGCAACAGCTGCACGATATAGCGGTCATCTTCCGTGACGCCGACTTCGCCGTTTGTCACTAACAAAATCACGTCCGCTTCCTGAATGGCGATCTGCACCTGCGCCTGTATTTCTTCCTGATACGGCTGATTTTCCAGTTGAATGCCGCCGGTATCGATCATATGAAATTCACGGCCGAGCCATTGCGCCGTTCCGTAAATGCGGTCGCGCGTAACGCCCGGCTGATCGTCGACAATGGAAACCCGGGAGCCGATACAGCGATTAAAAATCGTAGACTTGCCGACATTGGGCCGGCCGACGATGGCGATCGTTCCACTCATATTCCACCTCCCGTTTCTTATCGTTGCAAAACCGGCTCGATATACCGCATGATCGCAGCCACCGTCTCTTCTTTCGTCATAGATGAGTTATCGATTAAAATCGCATCCGGCGCCTGTACAAGCGGAGAAACGGCCCGATGCATATCGGCGTCGTCCCGCGCGATAATGGCTTTTTCGATGGACGCAAGATCGTCCTGTCCGCCATCCTTTGCAATTTGCGCCAGACGCCGCAATGCCCGCGCATGGACGCTCGCCGTTAAAAAAATCTTGACCTGCGCATGGGGCAGCACCACCGTCCCGATGTCTCTTCCGTCCATCACGCAGTCCATCGTGCGGGCCATCTCCTGCTGCCGCCTCACCAGTTCAGAGCGGATTCCGGCATGCGCCGAAATGCGGCTGGCCGCCATGGAAACTTCGGCTGTCCGGATGGCGCGCGTGACATCTTGGTCGTCTAAAAACACATTCCCCGTCGGCGTCAGTTCGATTTTCGTTTCCTTCAACATCCGCACCAGTGCGGTTTCATCTTCCGGATCCATACCGGTCGTCAGGGCTTTGTAGGCGGCACAGCGATACATGGCGCCGGTATCCAGATGCACAAAACCCAATTTTTGGGCAAGTATTTCGGCGATGCTGCTTTTGCCGGCCGCGCTGGGACCGTCAATGGCTATATTGACGCGCATTAAAAAACACCTCTGGACTGCAGCACCCAATAGATCACGACAAGCAGAACGACCGACAATGCGATAATCAATACGATCAGAACGATATTCAAAATGTGATTGGTTCGCTTCATCTTATTCGAAACTTCGCTCAGGTCATCCTGATAATCGTTCAGCTGTGCGCGCATCTGCGTCGTCTCTTTGAGAAGCTGCCGCTGTGTTTTCTGCTCATCCGACTCCGCGACCGCTTCCGAAATGATCGCCGTCGAATCCGGGCGATAGGGCTCGGGCTCCCTATGTACAAAGGGCGTCGGCCTAGAATCACTGTTATGAATCAGGTTCTGCACCTCCGCCGCGATATCTTCGCGGGTCATACCGGCCGTCTCACTCCCGGTTTGCACCTCTTCGGTATTTTCCAAAGAATCTAAAAAGTCCGACAGGGTATTCGTTGCAAAGGTTTGTTCTTCCTTTTTGGGCGTATCGAATACCGGGATCGTGTCTTCTTTCTTGTCTTTATCTTCATAGGGCTTGGCAGGCGCCGGAACCGGCTGTTCCCCGCGAATCGTGCGCAGAATATTGATATTTGTATTGCCGCTTAAGGCGGTGCCGTGATCGACATTGTATTGCTTGGCTTCACGAATGTATTCGTTCAGATATTCATTGTTGAACGTATTGGTAAAGTTTTCGTTATTCCTTAAAAAACCGGTGTCAAAATCCGGCAGTGAAGCGGCGATCGAAGAGACCGGGGCTTCCTTAGGTGTATCGGCGGCGGCAGGAAAGCGCGCGTGAATCGGGTCATGATCCTGCGCCGCGTCCGTCGTCAGATTGGTGCCGTTCAGTTCGTTCATGCGGCGGTTCATCTGTGCAAATTCATGGTTGGTGATATCGGTTTCATTTTCATTCTGCATTCGATTGCGCAGTTCTTCATATTTTCGTGTTCTTGAATATTTCCCCATACAATGTCTCCGCTTTTCTGTGATTATAGCATACGCAGGTTCCGCCTTTTTACAGGCGGATATAACTTTGTACGATGCGGATCAGATCACCGCCGCAAAGCCGAATCAATAAAAGAATCAGCAATGTGTTCAGCGCCGCGATCACGATCATCGCCAAAAGCGTCCGCCGCCGACCGCACTGATAGGTATAGGAATAGGCGTATGCCCGCAACAGAACCGCCGCATAAGCGGCGCTTGCCAAAACGATAAAGCCAAGCTGCCACTGCACGAAAAAGAGTGCGAAGGAGACGCTGAAAATAAGCGCCAGAAAGCCGCCGGCGGCACTGCATATATCGACAAGGCGTAACAGGTAACCGCGTTTTGTCTTATGTCCGGCCAGTCCGTTCAGCACAAAGGCATCGACCGCTTCCAGAAGAAGACCGGCAAATACGATACGCAAGAACAGCCAAGATGAATCGCTGAATGTCATCCTGGCGAAACCGAACGCCTGTCGATTCAGAAAAGTCTGAGCGACCCATGTGAAAACGAGCGCGATGACACCATATTTCGCCACATTTCGCAAGGCGCCGGGAAGCAGGCCGGTATGGGCGTTGGTCGACGCCTCCGCCAGCATGGCCGAAATCGGATCGTACAGCTCCCGCAGGGGTTTGAACGGCGGCCGCTCCGAGGTGATTTCACGTACGAAAGAAGGTTCAAAATCTGTTTCCTGCAGCGGAACAAAGCGAACGGTCTTCGTTTTTTTGTTTTCGTTGTCTGTTTCGGATATGGCGGCAACCGGTTGTTCCGCTTCTTCTTTTTCAGAGGAAACGGGAGAAAACGTTTCTTTTTCGTTTTCCTTCTTTTCGACCGTTTCTTCGATCGGCAAAACAGTCGTCTGCTCAATCTCCGGCTTCGCCGCTTCTTCTGTATTCTTCTGTTCTTCAGCAGTCGCGGAAATTGTCGAAGATGCGCTTTCGGCATCCGCCGATGACTCGATCTTTTCTTTTTTGCTTCGTGTAGAAGAAGATGCTTTTTTTGTGCTTGTTTTTTTCTTCTTCACGGCCGTGTTTTGATCGATATTCGGTTTTTTCTTCAGCGGCCTCAGCTATTTCACTGAGGAGGGTTAAAGCAACACCGAAAAGACCGTGTTTTTCGTTTCCTTTTTTTCGACCGTTTCTTCTGGCGGCAAAACAATCGTCTGTTCGACCTCCGCCATCGCCGCTTCTTCCGTGTTCTTCTGTTCTTCAGCGGTCACGGAAACTGTCGAAGATGCGTTTGCGGCCGCCTCGAACGATTCAATCTTTTCTTTTTTTTCCTGCGTAAAAGAAGACGTTTTTTTTGTGCTTGTCTTTTTCTTCTTCGCGGCCGTTTTTTCTTCGGCCTGCGGTTTTTTCTTCCGCGTTCCCCTTTTTTTCTCTACCGAGGGCTCAAGCAACGCCTGATCGTCCGTTTTTATCGTTTCTTTCTTTTCCGCGGTATACGCCGGACTGATCTGTTCGGTATTTTTTTCCTCATCGCTTGCGTTCGTCTTCACCTCTGTCACAAAAACCTCCTAAATATAAATTCGGCTTATTTATCATACCATAGGCTGCTATATCAACTTCGCGGATTCGTAGATTTTTTAGCTTTAATATTGCAGATAAAATAGTACATGGCATGAAAATCGCTATATTGCTTTCCATTAGCGATGTGACGGCGACGGTTGCCGGGCAGAGCGGACAGTTTGTGCCGATGGACGACGAAGAAGATGATGGGGCAAGCAAAACAGGTCAAAAGATTGTATATTGTTATAATTTAGTCAGCAATAACTAATTCATTAAAAAACAATGCGATTATGGGAAAACTCCGCAATCGCATTGTTTTATGTAAACGTATACCCTCTTTACACAATGGCCGTTTCTTAAGCGCGGCCGGAATATTTTCCGTCTGCGGTTGAAATGACGACAACCTCGCCATTTTGAATGAAAAGCGGAACCCGGATCTCAAGGCCGGTCTCCAGCTTGGCATTCTTCTGAGCGGATGTCGCCGTGTTTCCGGCCACCGCCGGTTCACATTCAACAATCTGCAACGATACTTTATCGGGAAGAATAACGCCCAATACCTCGCCTTCGTACATCATGATATTGACCGTGTCATTTTCTTTCATGAACTTCATTTCCCATGTCAGCCGCTCTTTCGGAATGCTGATCTGCTCATAGGTCTCGTTGTCCATGAAGACCAGAGCCTCGCCTTCATCATAAAGATACTGCATTTCTTTCTTATCAATGTGCGCCTGTTCCACCTTGTCGCCGCCGGTAAAGGCGATCTCTTTGACAACTCCGGAACGCAGGTCTTTCACCTTGACTTTAACGATCATCTGTCGCATCGCCGTCTTGTTCAGCGCCAGATTGCTGACCTGATAAATGTTTCCCTCATAGGCAAACGTTGTTCCCGGTTTCAAATCATTTACAATAATCATTTTCTCAGCTCCTACCGTCTCTATTTTATTAAGAAGCGCATTATTGTCAACGTAACAAACGCGCAGACTCATTTTGTCTGCCTGATTTAATCCCAGATTTTCTTCACGCCACTGTAAGGCAACATTGAGCATATCTGCTTCACTTGCATATTTATAGGATAATTGTTCGTTGGTAAGATCCCTTAATAGATACTCTTTGATGGCATCTGTATGAATTTTATAGTTAATCTTTGAAATTTCCCTATTCAGGTTCCAGCTTAATGATAATTTTGAGTTCTCATCTGATTTAAGTCTTTTGTAATCTTGAATAATATAAAGTTTAAATTCCGGCGAAATCCATGAAGCGAATTCCATTGCTATATCACTATGAGCAAATGTGCCTCCATATCGTCCTGACTTAGAAACAATACCAATTGCATTTGTATTTTCAATCCATTTTTGTGGAGATAACGTAAATGCATTACTACCTGCTTCCTTTCTAAACCTATCGAATTCGACAGGTTTAAAATCTGGATTATGAATTGATTCCCATAAACCTAAAAATTGAATATTATCTTTACCTCTCAACCAGTTATTTATAACTATAAACGGTTCCTCACTTTTATATCTCGCAATATCCGTAAGACTTATATAGTCATTTTTAAAGTCTTCCGTATAAATTTGAATCGTTAAACCTTTTGCTTCAATCGTTCCTTTTTTTAGCTTAGACATGTGCATTCCTCCTTTATACGGATAGACTGTTTACAACATTTATTAAAATAACAGCTGCTTTAAACCGCACACCGACGACTTATTTTTTTAATAGCTAAACTTTGATGGAATCTCTAAAATTCTTATACTTACCTGATTATCTGCCCGCGTCATTATTATGAAACGAAACCTTGTCATCGTATTGACGATCATAAGCACCTTGCCCTGACACTCTGTCAAACTTACAGCATTTCTTTTTCTGTCTTTTTCGTTGAAATCATAAGCTGTACTCATGATAAAAATCTTCAACTATCCGTTATCTGCTACTCTCGTTCTTTCTTCATCGAGCATGTGGCATATTTATCTTTTATCTATCCACCTCCAAATACATCGCACATAATACGCTTTCTTCACTATATCGCACGCGATATATTTTGCCGACAGCTTGAGTATTCTTTTTCGCCATATAACAAATGTACAAAATCATTTTTTCCGCTTGTGTAATAACTTTCTTAAAAGTCGGTACTTTTCCGCTATACATGTGATGAAGGAGTTCAAATGGAAGCACGACTGATCGCTCTTCTGCAGATTGCCCTGCGACATTCCGTCAGTGATATTCACCTGCGTCTGGAAGAAGACGCCCATATGCAGATTGAGATGCGCGTACAGGGAAAAATACGCCGGCTCCGACAGCAGAAGGAAGATATTCGCCTGTTTCGCTATCTGATGTATCGGGCGAATATGGATCTGACCCGGCTTGATAAGCCGCAGACCGGATCCTTTGATATCCGGGTCGACGGAAAGATTGTTGCCCTCCGTTTCGCTTCCATGTCCGGCTGGCACATGACCAGCGGCGTCCTGCGTATTTTGAATCCGGTTCAAAACATATCCCTGAACAGCCTGGCCGATGACGATCAAACCGTTGTTCAACTGGCGCAGGTCACGCGTCATCATGACGGACTCTTCCTTTTTTCCGGGCCGACCGGTTCCGGCAAGACGACGACGGTTTATACCCTGTTGCATACCGTTGAAAACCGAAAGATCTTCACACTGGAAGACCCGGTGGAAATATACTGCGGACGCTTTATGCAGATTTCCATCAATGAAAAAGCCGGTATGACCTTCGCCAACGGTATCCGCCAGCTCATGCGTCACGACCCGGACATTATCATGATCGGCGAAATCCGCGATGAAACGGCGGCAGCCATGGCCGTCCGCTGCGCACTGACCGGACATCTGGTGTTGACAACGTTACACGCCTACAGCTGCACCGGCGCCATATTGCGCATGCTTGATCTTGGCGTAGACCGTTCCCAACTCTTCGACGTCCTAAAGGGCGTCAGCTGCCAGCGCCTTTACACGAATGAACAAAAACGGAAAACAGGTGTTTACGCCTATATGAATCGAAAGGAGATTCTGCATTATGCCGCCACAAATCATCCGCCGTCTACATTTGTTCCCCTTCCCCGCCATATTCAAAGCGAAGTGGCGGCCGGACACATTTCTATGGCACAGGCACAGAGCGACCTTATCGGCGAATGAACTGGAAGGCATCAGCCATCTGCTGGAAGCCGGGCTGCCCATTCCGCAGGCTTTTCAACTCGCCCTGCATCAAAAACATCAGGCGATCGGCGAAAAACTACAGGAGGCGATGCAGAACGGTGCCGATCTGAATTCGCTGTTTCCTTCTCTATGCCCGGGATTATGGGCGCTCTATTTACAAGGTCTCATGCCAGTTCTTGGCTTTACGGAAGGGCTCCATCTGACCCGTCTATTTGTGTCCGGACGCCAAAAAACACTGGGTGAACTGCAACGGCAGATTCTTTATCCGTGCACACTCCTTCTTTCCGCAACGGCGGCGGCATTCTTATTTACCGAAATTGTATGCCCATCGCTCTTGCGCATGGCGATCGGCTTTCATGCCGATGTAAAACTCCTCTATGCTTCCCGCAATCTCCTGCGTCTGGCCGCCTTCAGTATCCTCCTGTTCTTTGTTTCGGCCGCTTTGCTTTCGGCTTTATCCGCAAAAAGTGATTTTAAAATAAAGCTCTATCAGCGCTTCACGAAAATCTTCCCCGATGCCCTGCCGGTTCTTTATTGGAGCGCGTCCTTTATCTGCTTTTTTACCGAAAGTCTGCGTTGCGGCCATTCGACAAAACAGGCGCTCCGGGTCATCGCCTCTTTAAACGCGCATCCCGTCCTGGCCGCGATGGCGTCTTGGCTGCAGCGCGATCTGGAGGCCGGCGATGATCTTGTCCTTGCCGTTCACAAATGCAGGATGGATCCGATGCTGGAGAAAATGCTGAACATCGCCATCCATACAAATGAACCGGTGGAAATGCTGGATGCTTATTTCGCATTCAGTCTGCAACGAATACGGGCGCGTATCCGCTTTCACCTCAAGCTTCTGCAATTGTCCGCCTACGCTTTGCTCGGCTTCATGCTGGTTGTCGTCTATCGCGTATTGCTCATGCCTCTATCGATCTTTGAAACTCTTTAGGAAAGGAAAATAAACATGCTGAAAAAAGATGGATTTACACTGTTGGAAATGCTGGTCGTCATGACCGTTTTAACGATCTTATTTTTGTTGACCGTACCAAACATTCAAAAAACAATCGGCATCATCGATAAAAAAGGATGTGACGCTTTAGTCAAAACCGTCGATGCCGCCATATTGCAATACCGTCTGGATCACGATGAAGATCCCGGTGATATCAGTTCCCTTTTAGCCGACGGCTTACTGCGGCAGGAACAGACCCATTGCGACGACGGACGCACCATTGTCATTCAAAACGGTCAAGCTTATGCGCAATAAAGCCGGCTTTACCATGACGGAAATGCTGATCGCCCTGTTCATACTGGCTGTCGGTACGATGCTGTTCTGCAATTTTAAAACATGTCCCGATCTTTCCTACTATCAATTCCCGTCACGGTATGTTCTGAAACAGAGCGAAGCGATTCGAACCGGAAAGCCGCAAACCGTTGAAGTCCTGCACGATGAAATCCATTTTAACGCGGCCGGTAATGTACGGCAGGCACGTTCCGTTTCCTTCCCACGTCATCCTCGCATCACGATCGGCCTGGGTACCGGACGGCTGGTGTTCCACGAGGATGAATGACAGGCGATATTGTATTGGCTCTCTTAATCGTCGCCCTTTGCGGAAATTTAATCGGAGCCTCCCTATTCTCAAAAGCAGTTTCCCAAAGACAAGCCGACACGGTTTTTCAAAAACAGGAGCAGGAATTCTACGATACCTTAAAAAACGTAAATCCCTGTCCGTGCGAACCGGAAGCGGCGGATTCATCCTCGAACAATTCCTGATCGTTCTGCTCGCCGTTAATTTTCTTTTACCGATTACGCTGTCGCACCTGCATCTTCTGCAGAAAGCTCTCACCCCGTCGCCAACCTTGCAGGATCAGATCGCTCTTGCCCAGCTGCGCCATATCGTCAACCTTTCCACCTCGATTACGGTTACCCGACAGGAAGTTACCCTGCATTGTTGGACAGACGATTATGTGATCCACGTGCGCAACGGAAATCTACTGCTGCGGCCGGGAACACAGTTTCTGCTCACCGAGATCGATGCGATCGTCTTCGAGCAGGACGGGCGGCTGTTATGCATGCGTTATTTTCGAAAGGAGAAAGAAACCCGTGTCACCCTCGGTCTTATCCCGTGACGGCTTCCTGTCCGGCTATTTCTTCCGCTATTTTCTACTGCTGCTTGTTTTATGCAGTCAGATTCTTCTGGCCAGTGCGGAATGGAGCAAGACGATGCAGAATATGAAAATACACCATCGCTACGCCGTCCAGGAAGCGATTGTTCTTGACGCCGTCAAATGCCGGCTGAAACAAAACAATCAGCCGGAAGGAACTTATGAAGCGGCCGACATTTCCTTTTCCGTCACTGCCGGCGATCCTTTGCAGGTTTCCGTTTTTTCTCCCCATCCTCAGCAGTTGGAAATTCAAGTGCGTGAAAATCAGATTGAATCCTATCAGGCTTTTTATCCGGAAGAAATGGAGGCGCTTTATGATGACGCCCCTTACGAGTGCGGCGTACTCTTTAGAACCGGATTTTTGAATTTGCTTTCCGCAAGTATGGATTGAGCTCCTTTTCCTGTTTGATCGTACTGGCGGGCCCGTGACCGGGATAAACGAGCAGATCATTCGGCAAAGTCCGGATGGTCTGCAAAGAACACTCCATATCTCGCTCGTTTCCGGAAAACAGATCGGTCCGGCCGACCGTGCCGGCAAACAGCGTATCGCCGGTAAACAGGACATTGCGATAGCGGATGAGAACGCTTCCCGCTGAATGACCGGGTGTTCTATAAATCTGCAGGGGAAAACTTCCGATCTGTATCGAACCCGTCGGCAGATCGGTCAGCGGATGATACAGCGTTATGGCAAACCCCTGCGGGCTTCTTTCCGCCATGACCGCCGGCCACTCCGCCTGATTTAAATACAGGCCGACGCCATAGTGATCGGCCAGCTCATCCGCCGCCCCGACATGATCTTCATGCCCGTGCGTCAACACGATGCCGTCCACAATCTCTTTGCGATCAATATGCCGCATCAACCGTGTCGCATGACGACCCGGATCAATCACCAGAACATGCCCGTGATCATGCAGAAGGTATGTATTTTCCTCATAAAGCCCGATCGGCAGACATTCGACCTTCATCGTCTCCATACAAAAAATAAGCCGTCGGCTTATTTTTTCTCCTTGTGTACGGTCTTCTTGCGGCAAACCGGGCAATACTTTTTGATTTCCATCTTTTCGGTGTGCTTGCGCTTATTGCGGGTTCCGATATAATTTTCCTCACCGCAGACGCTGCATCTGAAGATAATATCTTCTCTTGCCATGCGATCATCCT
>CAUVBZ010000005.1:0-32296 GCA_963550455.1 uncultured Erysipelotrichaceae bacterium | reverse complement strand
TCCCTGTTTTCACTTGCCAGAAAATCAATCGGTTCGTTAAACCACACGGATAACGCCGACGTCAGACAGGTTATTTCCTGCAGGGAAAAATCAGGATATACGAGGACGGCAAATCAGCTCATTTTTCATACCTCCAAAATTGATCAACTTTATTTTAACAAACGGACAGACCGCGCGAAAGGACGGCCAAGCCCGGCCGCGGCCGGCAATCCGCACACCGTCCCGATTGACCGTTTCATTCATCGGGCAGTCTCTTTTGACTGTCCATCAGGAAGCCCGCCGTTTTTTACTGCAAAAATAAAGCAGCTGTGCGGTATAGTAATACAAGATGAAATACAGACGACCGCTTCCTTTTAAAATTTTGCAGATTTTTCTTTATCTGCTGATTCTGTTTATCCTTTTTTATCCCTATTCCTTTTTCCTTTTGCAAACCGTCCGACAGGGAAATCTGTCCATACAAAATACATTCATGATTCAATACGACTATATTCGACAAGGAATCCCCTATTACCGGGAATTTTTTCGTTTACTTCAACAGCACTCGCTTTTCTGGAGCTGGAATACCTTTTTGGGAAACCCGTTTTATACATCCAAATCCTTATTTCTGATCGGCGATCCTTATGCGTGGCTCGGCTTTCTGCTGTTTCAAAAAATCCGCTATGTTCCGACCGTCCTGTTTCTTTTGACCGGCTTTAAACTGCTTCTGTCCGGTCTGCTTTTTTCTTCCTATATAAAAAGGCTCGGCCATTCCCGATCTGCGCAGACCTTCTTCGGCATTGTCTACATGCTGTCGGGCTGGAGTATGGTTTTTCTGGAACAAATTCAGTTTCTCAGCTTTTATTCTTTTATCCCTTTGTTTTTATCCGGAATTGAAGAACAGCTGAATCCGCACCGCAAAACGTGGAATCTCTGTTTCTACATCGCCAGTCTGCTTTTACTGCTGGTCAACTACTATCTGCTTTGGGCGCTATGCCTGTACGCCGTCGTATATTGGATTATCCGCTGGCATCAAATACATCCTTCCGCCGGCCGCATACGTTTTTTTAAAGACACCGGCAAGCTTCTTTACGTTTTCATTCTGGCCGTCGGCACATCGGCGCCCCTGACGCTTCCTTCCCTTTTCGCCATGCTTCAAAGTCCACGTCTGCAAGGCTTCTTAAACCGCTATACGCATTGGTCCTTTATCAATGTCTGCGCAATTGTGATGAACTTCTTCATTCCGTTTGTCCGTGAAGAAAACATGCTTTATCACGACTACTGGTATTACTTTTATCAAATCGGCATTTACGGAGGCGCGACGCTTTTATTATTGACGCCACAATCTCTTTTCGATGCGCAAAAGCCGCGTACCGCTTTCTATAACCGAATTCTGCTCGCCTTTGTCCTTGGCACCCTGACGTTTCCACAGTTCGGTCTTTTGTTTCATCGCACATACAGCCTGCGCTATACATTCATCGTTCTTCTTGCCATGCTGTTTCTTTCTTCGCAATCTTTTCAACGTCCGATACAAAAAAAATTACTTCTTATTCATCTCGGGATACTGGAAACGATCCTTTTCCTCTTGGCGGTATGCATTCCGCATATTCTCTATTCCACCGGTTTGTTCCCGCGCTTTGCGGAACAGAAAATGCTGTGGGCGGCCGGCCTGTTTCTTTTGGCCGACGCAATCTTCCTGCTTTTGAAAAACCAAAAAGCCCGTATCTTCTTCTTAACGGCCGCCATGATGGCGGAGATGCTCCTGTTTGCCAATCACAGCATGCGCTCGCAATCCCGCGCCCGTGAAGAAGCGGAATACCTCGCTTATGATACGGAAATACAGGAGATCATGCAGCGTTTGCATCAAATGGATTCCTCTTTTTTTCGCGTCGATCTGGAAACCGGCTTCGCCGTCACGCAAGTCGAGCTGGCCAATGCCGGAATGTATTACGGAATCCCATCTCTTTCCGGCTACGACAGCCTTTATGAAAGCGCGATTCGTGATTACCTGCAATGGAACGGACAATATCCCGATGTCAATTGGGACTTTCATCTGCAGGATTCACGCATGTTCGGCATCGGCAACGCGCGCTATACCATCTGCTCGCCAAAGTATCAAGCTGTCCGCAAGGATGAACCGGTTTTTACAAGCCCGCATTTTGCCGTATATAAAAATCCTGAAGCGGTCGGCATGGCCTATGCGCGCCCGCTTATTCCGGTACAAAAACTGCGTGAATTAGCCGAAGAGCCTGAAAAAAATGCCGTGCGGATTTTGAATCTTCTGCAAGAAAACATTGTCACCGATATACCGGAAGCCATGGATAACGGCCCTTTCGTTTCCTTTGACCCGGTCGCCTATACCGCTACAACGATGGACTTTTCCTTTTCCCTCTCCCGGCGGCAGCTTGTCTTTTTCAGTATCCCGAAAGCAAGCGGCTGGCGAGCGGTTGTGAACTGCAAAGAAACTCCTTTGCAAACGGTTAACGGCGGCTTCATCGGTCTCCGGCTTTCAAAAGGCGTGCAGAACATTCGTTTTTCCTACACCTGTCCCGGTTTGAAACCGGCGATTCCGATCGCCCTGGTATCCATGGCGCTTGCGTTGTATGCAACCGCGCGAAAAAGAAAAACTCTGTAGGAAAACAGCCGTTTTATTTAAAGCTGCCCGCTTGTCTTAACGCATGGCCAAGCGGCGCAGTTCCCTCTCAAAAGCCGCCGTGTTTTTTTGAATATCGTGATTTCTTTCCAGACAGTCGCACGCCGCCTTCTGCCATTTTACATACTGTGCATCAATCTCATTTAAAGCGTTTTGAATTTGTGCGGGCGAATTCACTACAACCGCGGCCTTTTCACGCTGCAGATAGTCGGCGCCGGCATTTCCTTTCGGAGCAATGCATAAAACCGGCGCGCCGCTTTGCAGACAATCCAGAATTTTCGTTGAAAAAGACAGGCGGGCGGCCGAAAAAGAAGAAGCGTCAAAGCCCTCGACATGCAGAGCGATGTCACACTCTTTGTATTTTTCCGTCAGCCGCCGATAGGAAATACCGGGATGAACGAAAACGTTGTCATAACACTTCCGCGCTTTCGCCTTTTGCTCACTCGAATTGGTATAGATATGCAATTGAAACCGCGTTTCTTTTCGATTCAATTCCTGTATTGCCTCAGCAAGCGCGTCCAGGGTTTTTTGCCGTCCAAGATACGTTCCGCCGGCATATAAGATTTTTAAAGGAACCTGTTTTTGGCGGCGTACATAGGGGACAGTCGCGTTTTTGCGCAGGATTTTCAGCGGCTTTCCATACAAAAAGCGATAGGCTTCCGCCTGCTCCTGACTCATCGTATATAAACAGTCGACTTGCCCCAGCAGCTTTTGTAAGCGACGCTGAATCGCACGATGATACCATGCGCCAAGCAGGCTGTTTTTTTTCTGTGCATGAAAATAATGATCGTCTGAAATCAAAGAAACCATCGGCAGCCGCGTATGCGCCTGTACGTTGGATACAATCCGCAACATGCGAAGGTTTCCATAGATCGGCGCATAGATCAGATCCGGATGAAACGCTTCAATAAACCGATACATGGAATCCGTGTCCACCGGCGTCATCTTCCATGCCGCCTCTCGCAGCAAAGTCGCATAAAACCCACGGTATCGCCGCGCTTTAGCATCGAACGAAACATCTTTTTCAGCGCTTTTTTTCTGCCGGACGGCTTCCATCGTAAAAGACCGGCCGACCGCCTTGCCTTTCAGCCAGCGCTGTATAATCTGATAATCGGTTACCTGATAGTAATAGAAACACAGATCATTGTGCGGATTGCCGGGCTGAAAATAAAGATTGGCAAATTCCGCGTGTACATTTCGAAATAAATTGCTCAATGTATTTCCGGTATTATTTTCATCCGCCCATGGCGGGTCGGAAATCACCAGAATATGCAAAGGTTTATTTTGCTCCATCGGCGCTCTCTTTTCCCATCCATTTAAAACCGAAAGATTGCCTGCACAGCACCCGTTTCAACAGATAGCCGACATAATCAAGCCACAGCCGTACCGTTACCCGGTTTTTTTGAAGATTGCGCAGGCCGTCCCAGTACCGGCCCCGGCTTAATCCATACCGCCAGCGTTCCAGCGCCACAACCTGATAAACCGCTTTTTTCTGCTCATCCGTCAGCGTCGCGATCCGCTCCTCCATTTTTTTTAAATAAAAGGCATCAATATCGACAAGCTGTTGATAATCCCGTTTTTCTTCACGAATTTCATAATGAATCGTTAAAAGATCGTCCGACACGTACGCCAATTTTCCCCGTTCCACGACGCGTACAAAAAACTCCAAATCCTGATTTCTTTTAAAAGTCTCGTCATAGCCGCCGATCTGCCGCGCCGTTCTTGTCCGCACCAGCAGGTTACTGCCGGAACCAAGATAAACACTGCGCGCCAACGCGTAAGGAAACACATCGCCCTCACAGGTTTCGTGACTTCGGTAAATCTTTCCGGAAGCGCTGATTTTATGATAGGCGCAATAACAACATGTATAGGCTTCGCCGGCCTCCTGCAGACGGCGCATCTGTTTTTCCAGCTTCTGCGGCGCGATCTCATCATCATCGTCCAGAAAGGTAATATAATCGCCCTGCGCCTGCCGCATGCCGCGATTGCGGCTGTACGAACCGCCGCGGTTTTTTTCATTGATCAGGTACAGAATTTCGCCGGTTCCGCTCTTCTCCAGTAACATGGACTGCGTCGCCCGCTGTTCCTTTGTTCCGGCGCCATTATCATCCACAACGATGATCTGCACGCGGCACGTCTGATTCTGAGCGCTGTTAACCGCCCGCAGAATGCGATCCGGCCGATGATAGGTCGGGATGACCACTGTAACCAGATCTTCCATTGTATGACTTGGCTCCTTTCTCCCGTCTTATTTTACCCGATTGTTTCTTAAAGCGCACGACGCTTCTACGGTATAATAAAGGACGTCGAGGCGACACTATGCTGAACACTTGGAGCTACACCTATTTACACGATGCACAACTGCTTCCGATACTGCTTGTTCTTGGCGCCCTATGCGCCGTTTTTCTGTTTCTGAAAAAGGCCGATACAAAAACCGTGCAAACCGAAAGCGCCGCGCCAAAACCGCTTCTGGCATGGGTAAAACCCGCCCTCCCCCCGATCCGAATGACCGCTTTTGAAAAACGACAGCTTCTGCTTCTCACGCTTCTTTATGCGGTTGTCGGATTTTGGAAGCTCGGTTCCGCCGCTTTTCCTTCGACCACATGGCAGCCGACGTGCACGCCGCAGGCCGTGGTCTTCAAACTGCCGGAAGAAACGCACTTTGACGCCGTCTACACCCTCTATGGTGAAGGCGACAACAACGCCAACCCCGCGCATCTGCAGGTCGGCGTCCATAACATCCGGATTGAAGGCAGTATGGACGAGGTGACCTGGAGCCCCCTGTTTACACTGAATGGCGGCTCCCTTTACCAATACCATATTGAAAACGGCGATTGGAACTATCGCTACGTCCGCCTGACTTCCATCAGCCCCGACGACACGCTTTCCGAAATCGCCTTTAAAGCCTTTGGCCAAGAGCGCCTGCTTCCGGTGGAAATCGAATCGGACGCACAGGAAAGCTCCCGTTTCCCGGCTACGTTTTTAATCGACGAACAGGACAAGGTGGCCCTGGATCCGACTTATATGGACGAAAGCTACTTTGACGAAGTCTATCATCCGCGCAACGCCTGGGAAATCCGCCATCAACAATTCATGTACGCTTCCGTACACCCTCTGCTGGGCACTTCCCTGATCGCCCTGAGCATCCGCCTGTTCGGAATGAATCCGCTGGCCTGGCGGCTGCCGGGGGCGGTCTTCGGCGTCCTTTTAATCCCGTTGTTTTACGGTCTTGCCCGGATTCTTTTCCGGCGGCATCACTATGCATGGACCGCCGCCTTCCTGCTTGCGGTTTCTTTTATGCACCTGACCACCTCGCGCATCGCGACCCTCGAGCCTTTTTCCGTCTTCTGGATTCTGGCCATGTTTTATTTCATGATCCGCTATTGTCAAGGAAACATGTTTGAAACCGACTTTAAGAAGGATATGCGCCTTCTTTGCCTCAGCGGCTTAACCATGGGGCTCGGCATGGCCACCAAATGGACCGTCTGCTACAACGCTTTAGGTCTTGCCCTACTGCTTTTCGGCACCTTTTATGTCCGCTATACGGAATATCGAAAAACCGTTTCCATCTGCCGCGATACGATGCGCTATGACGCCTTATCGGACGCGCAGAAAATTTATGCCCGGCATATTCAAACGACGTTTTGGAAAACGTTGGCCAAAACGGTCGCCTTTTGTTTCCTGTTTTTCATTCTCGTTCCGCTCGTGATCTACTGGCTGTCGTATCTGTGGTGCCCCGTATGGCGGGACGGATGGAGCGTTTCCCATGTTCTGAGTCAAAACGCCTATATGTACAACTACCACGTCAACCTCAAAGCCACCCACCCGTACCAGTCCGTCTGGTACCAATGGCTTCTGGATATCCGCCCCATCTGGTACTATGGCCGCCAAGCGCATAACGGCATGTACAATTCCATCGCCTGCTTTTCCAACCCGCTGCTCAGCTGGGTCGGTCTCTTCGCCGTTCCCTATACCGCTTATGCCGGCTGGAAGAAAAAAGATGTCCTCGCTTTGACGATACTGGTCGGCTATCTGACCGCCCTGGGGCCGTGGGTGTTTTTAGTCAACCGCTGTGTATTCGCCTATCATTTCTACCCGACCGCCTTCTTTATGTTATTGAGCATTGTATACGCCCTGCGCGATCTGGCCGCAATCGATCGGCGCGCCGTCTTTTTCATTCGCTTTTATCTTTGCGCATGCGCGATTGTCTTCTTCCTGTTCTTACCGGCCACAGCCGGCTTCGCCACGCCGCGTGAAGCGCTGGCTTATCTGCAATGGCTGCCCAGCTGGTATTTTGGAGGGTGATTCGACATGAAAGGAAAGCCGAACACCCGACAGTTTCTCTGTCTTTCCCTGCTGCTGGCCGTCTTATTTACTTATCCTTACTGGCGGCGGGATTTTTTAGCGATCGAAATGGATACGTTTTTTCACCTCGCCCGCATTCAAAGTCTTGGTGAAAGTATCCGGCGTTTTGACCTTTACCCGCTTGTCTTCGCTTCGCAAAACGGTTTTTTCGGTTATGGAAGTCCTTTGTTTTACTGCAACCTTCTGCTGTGGCCTTTTGCCTGCCTTTATGCTTTCCATGTCCCGCTGAGCGTCTGTTACAAGCTGGCCGTATTTCTGTACACGGGTCTGTCGGCCTATACGATGCTCCGTTTCCTTTTTGCCGTAACCGGTAAAAGGGCCGCTTCCTTTGCCGCGGCCGCGATCTGGATTTTCGCTTCCTACCGCATCAGTGACGTCTATGTGCGCGGAGCGCTCGGCGAAGTAATGGCGATGGCGTTCCTGCCCCTCTTTCTGGAAAGCCTGTACGACATGGTCACAGATGACGAACCGTTTCAAGGCCGGCTGACGCTCGCCCTTGTCGGCGTGCTTCTCAGTCATAATCTGTCTTTTGTCTTAACGATGGCTTTACTGCTTTTAACGTTGCTCATCTTCCGCAAACGCCTGACCCCGAAAAAAAGCAGAGCTTTGCTGAAAAGTCTGTTTCTGTCTTTTCTGTTGACGGCGTGGTTCACCCTGCCCATGCTGGAACAGCTTTTCAGCCAGCGATTCTATCTGCACTATTATGCGACGGCCATGGATCTGCAAAAAGAAGCCATGACCCCGGCGCAGTTTTTGCAATATCGCATCCTTTTCGGTGTCGGTGGCTACGGCATGCGTCAAGGCACTTATATGACTCTTTCTCCCGGCTATCTATTATTTTGCATACCGCTTCTTTCCTATTCTCGGCGGCAGGACGCGTTTACAAAATTCTGCTTTTTCATCGGCCTGTTCTTCGCGCTGGCGCCGTTAAACATCTGGCCATGGAAATGGTTCCCGTTCCTGCGTATTCTGCAGTTTCCGTGGCGATTGGAAACGATCGCCTGTCTCCTGCTCGCTCCGCCCTGTGCAAAAGGCATACAGCGGCTTTTACAAAAACGCAGCACGGCCGTCTTGATCACGGTCCTTGTCTTAGGTGACGGGATGGTTCGCCTGCTCCCGGCCTGCTCGCGCACATTCGGCATCACAAGTCATACGCCGGACACCTTTCTGGTGGACGGCAGTCTGATCGATCCTTATTACAGTTCCACGTACATGCGCACCCAACTGGCCGGCGGTGATTATATGCCGATCGGCTCGCCCGATTTTCGAAGTTATCCGCCGACCGTTCATGATTTGAGCGGAGCCGTCGTTGTACCCGAAAGCGAAACCCGTACCCCTTTCTACCGCTTTACCGTCACGAAAAGCGGCACATGGATTCTGCCGGTGACATGGTATAAAGGCTATTGTGTCTATCGTTTGAAAGACGGCGTCGAAACCGCGATACCGACGACCGTTTCGAGTCAGCGGCTCGTTCAATGCACCGTTACGGAACCCGGAACCTATATCTGCCGCTATCGGCCGACGCCGCTTTGGCGATGGTCAACGCTTCTTTCCGTTTTAACCGGAGCCGGTCTTATTTACACGTATAGAAGTCGCAGTTTTTCTGCCACAGACCGTAAGCGGATTTTGTGACCGCAACCGGCCGGTTCAGTGCCTTGCTGAAAGCGGGATTTTCACTTAAAAACCAGATATGCATCGGCGATGCCTCGATCGTGCTTTCATCATTGACGGAAATACCCTGCTCTTCCAGCTCAATCTTCCAACCGTTGTAATTCTGCGCAAACGGCTTGCGGGAAAGAGCGACGATATTGCCGTGATCAATGATGGCGTACAGACTCGTATTCTTCCGGCAATCAATACCGAGCTTTGAAAACAGCTCGATTTCCTCTTTGGTCAGATGCAACCTTGCCGTATCCCGACACTGTAAGACGCCGACGACGGGATACTTCTCCGCATATTTCAACAGCCGGCTCACGTCCGGATTATCCTGTGCGAACAAAATCTGTATCGTATCTTGCACCTGACGCGTCAGACGCTCTTCCAGCAAAGCGTCCGTACGGTGATTGCGGACAAGGTCGGCCGTCTGCTCCACCAGAACATCCGTCACCATCTCCGCGCCTTGCGTATTTGTCACATAGCCGTCGCCGTCAAGGCCGATCGTATAACCGATGGAAGCAGCGAGACTGTTAAAATCAATAAACGCCAGGTGTTTGCGCAGTACATATTCGTTGATCGCCGCCAGCTTATCCGCATCGAACTGATTCTGATCAAACGGCGGATTGACGAATACGGGCGTCGCATGCCGGCTTTCGCATAGCGAAGCGATCCGCGTGATAAAAGACGTTTCCGTATCGGTCAGCACCGGCTTCAGGCGCAGCTCATACGTCTCCACTTCCCGTATCTCTTCCGCCGTCGTTTCCTGATAGACATGCCCCATCGCAGTGTCGTTTTCTTCCACGTTCCGCAAGGCATGATCGCCGATGATGCACGCTCTGGACGTGGACAATAACGGCGAGACGTCAACCAGCACAACGGCCGGATGCTGTGTTTCCAGCGCTTCCTCAAGCATCCGATAGCTGTCGGAAAGCGTGTTGCACGGCGCGTGCAGAACAAAGCTGTAAAAACCCGTCGCACTGTAATAGCTGGCCGGATTAAACGATGCCTGCATGCGCTGCGAACCGACGGCCAGCACATCCAGGGTGTTCTCCGGCAAGGCGCGATAGGACGCGCTCGTATAAAACTGCGCCGCTTCTTCCTTCTCCGGATAAAACAGCCACATCGTCAAACCGATACCGACCGCCAGCAGACAGAAAAAAGCATTCCGAACAATCCCTGCGTGCGTCGCTGCCTGCAGCCATGACCCCCATCTTTTTACATTCATTGCTCTATTGTACGGCTTTTTTTATGGAAATGTCACGGTTTCCAATTCCTGGCACAGCACAATTTCCCGCACGTCGGGCTGAAACTCCACGCATGTCTGCATGGTCAACAGTCGTTTCCCGTATACCGGCTCCACGCCGGTATCGTAATATTGGACGGCATGCGCCGCCTGTATATACGCCGCAAACGCTTCTTCCGAATACGACAGTTCGTTGACCGGACGCTGCTGCGGAGCGACCTGTCCCCCCTCCACGTTGATTAACCGGCAAGCTTGATCTGATAATACTGCACTTCATTTTCATCGATCAGCGCGAGGTACTGATTGTTTGGATAATTTTCCGCCGTCAATAATTGTTCCAGCGGCGTAAAAACCAGCGTGCGGTCCGACGATGCCCGATGATAGACATAGTGTCCGTAGAGAATGCTGTTGGCATCCTGAAAATGAGGGTCGTTGCGATAATCCAGCGTGATGGAGCCGCGGGTGGACGACGCCCCTGTTTTCCAGTCGCGATACAGATATTCCTCATTGTCGCTTCCCTGCACGATCGGGGCATGAATCAGGCCGCTTTGAAAAACGAGAAGTCCGCACACGTCCGGATTGATCGCCTGATCGTTACGCAGTTCCTCTTGCAAGGCGCTCAGCGTTTCCTCGTCATAAGCATACGCCGGCAAGGCGGTCGGAAGCGGTGAAGCATACGGCGTCGGCGTTGCATCGACATGCGGCTTTGGCAAATCGGCACAACCAGAGAAAAGAAGGACGCACGCCAGCAGGAACCGGCCGCTATGTCCGCAATTTCGCTTCATGATCTTTCGCCAGCCGGGCGGCGATCTCCGTATGAACCCGTTCGATTTCCTCTTCCCGCAACGTATGATCCGGGGCCTGATAGACAAGCCGCAGGGCAACCGATTTTTCTTGCCGGCTTAGCGGCGCGCCTTCATAAATATCAAAAATCTTGACATCTTTCACCAGCTTCCGATCCGCCTTATAGATGGAATCCAACAACGCCGAAGCGCTCACCTGCCTGGAGACGACAACCGCCATATCACGCTCTACGCTCGGGTATTTATCAAGCGGCACGTTTTGCAGGCGGCCGGCCTTTACCAGCGCCAGGGCGTCCAGGCAAAGTTCCGCATATGCGACACGCTTTAAATCAAACGCGGCGGCATACAGCGGATGTACCTCGCCGAACAGGCCGAGAAAGACGTTGTCCAGCCATATCGCGGCGGAACGATAAGGATGGAAATGGATTTGATCTTTTTCGTTGGCTTCAATGCGGATGCGCTTTTCCGCATAACCGCACCGCTTCAGCCAGGCGACGATCATTCCCTTGAGCGCATAAAAATCGCCCTCTTCTTTAAAATGGTGCAGGGTATCTTCCTGTACATTTCCCTGCAGGCATAAAGCCAGGCGTTCTTCCTGATGATTCTTTGCATAGACGGAGGACATCTCGAAAAACAGATTATCCTTATTGCCGTGGGCCTGGTTGTACTGTACGCATTCCAGCATGGAGTTCATCAGTCCCGTCCGTATGAAGCGACGTGCATCGCTCATCGGCATGGCCAAAGCGATCGCTTCGCCGCAGGACATGGCGGTATCCTCGGCAAACGCCTTGGAAACAAGCGTATACGTCACGATTTCATGAAGACCGAAGCCAAGAAAAACGGCGGCGGTCATACGATGCAGACGCTGTATCGGCGAAAGTGCGCCGACCGAAGCCGATAGGGCCGGCAAAGTGGACGGCAGGCTGTCAAAACCGAGCAGACGGATAATTTCCTCATCGACATCCGCCGGCAGTTTCATATCGATTCGATAAGAAGGAATATGACAGGTGAACGTGTCGCCCTCCACATGTGGCTGAAAATGCAGGCGGTTTAAAACATCCTGAATCTGTTCCATCGTAAACGCCGTCCCCAGCAAGGCGTTGCAGTGCGAACGCGTTTCCTGAATGACGATAGGACGGTATGTGCTTTCCCCGGCCACGATCGGCGTTTCCATATCGTCCGCCTGCGCCAGTTCTTTCAACAGCTGAACACTGCGGTCGATCGCCTTTTCCATGGCCGCTTCCTCAAGGCCTTTCATGAAGCGCTGAGCCGCTTCCGTGATCAGGTTGAGGCGCGTGGCCGTGTGGCGGATGGAAGCGGCGTCAAAATGCGCCGCCTCCAGAAACAGACTTGTCGTCTCGGTGTCAATCATCGATTCTCTGCCGCCCATGATGCCCGCAATGCCGCTCGCCTCTTCTCCGTCGCAGATCAAAATATCTTCCGGCATAATTGAAAACGTCACCCCGTCCAAAGCCGTGATGGTCTGCCGGCGCTGATCGACAACGCGAATGGTTTTTGTTTTAAAACGTGCCAGATCATAAAAATGCAGAGGCTGGCCGGTTTCCAGCATGACATAGTTGGAAATATCGACAACATTATTGATGCTGTTGATGCCGGCAGTCCGCAGACGGTCCTGCATCCATTTCGGCGAAGGCCCGATCTGCACGTGGCGGATGACTTTTCCTATATACCGAAAACAGCGCGGCGTTTGGATTTCAACATGCATGGACGCGGTTTCGCCGCCCTTTGCGGCATCTTTACAATCCGGCAGAGTGACGGGACGGTTGACAATCGCTCCGACCTCCATCGCCATATTCCACATGGCGCTGCAGTCGGCCCGATTCGGCGTCAGGGATACGTCCAGAAGCGTATCGTCCAGTCCCAAATACGCCAACACGTTCGTTTCGCCCACCGGCGCGTCCGCCGGCAATTCTTCAATGCCGTCCTGGCGGGCGTGTATCCATTTCGCATCGATACCCAGTTCGGACAGGGCGCACAGCATTCCCTGACTTTCAACATCGTGAAGCGTGCGCAGGGCGATCGTTCCCGAAGGCAGCCGCGTCCCCGGCATAGCGACAATAACCTTTAAACCGCTGCGGCAATTCGGTGCGCCGCATACGATCTGCAAAAGCCGCGACGCGCCGATCCGGACTTCCGTCTTATACAGATGCGTGCCTTCGATCGCCTGACAGGTCACGATCTCGCCGATGACGAGCCCATCGATCTTCGGAAACGAGACGATGCCCTCCACCTCAAGGCCGGCGCGCGTCATGCGCTCAGCCAGTTCTTGGGGCGTAATGCCGTTGAGATCAACATATTGACTTAACCACTGATAGCTTAACTGCATATTTTTCCCCCTTTAGTCGAAACGATCGAAATTAGCCAGAAAGCGCTTATCGTTTGTATAAAAACTGCGAATATCATCAATACCGTATTTCAGCATCGCAACCCGTTCCAATCCGACGCCGAAAGCGAAGCCGCTGCATCGCGTCTCGTCAAAACCGTTGAGCTTCAAAACGTTCGGATGCACCATGCCCGCGCCCAGTATTTCAATCCAGCCCGAACCTTTGCATACCGAACAGCCCCTGCCGTTACAGAACGGACAGGTGACGTCCACTTCCACCGACGGCTCCGTAAACGGAAAATAAGATGGCCGGAAACGAATCCCGAGCCCCTTGCCGAACATCGCCTGCGCCATAAACTCCAAGGTTCCTTTCAGATCGGCCAGGGTCACATGCGGGCCGACGACAAGTCCCTCGCACTGCATGAATTGATGGGAATGGGTCGCATCGTCGTCATCGCGCCGGTATACTTTACCGGGGCAGATCAACTTGATCGGCAGCTGACCGTGCGCCGCTTCCAGCTCCCGCATCTGCATGGCGGTCGTGTGCGTTCTTAACAGTGTCTGGGGATCAATATAAAACGTATCCTGCATGTCGCGGGCCGGGTGATCCTGCGGAATATTGGCCAGTTCGAAATTATAATAATCCAACTCCACTTCCGGGCCTTGGGCGACTTTATAGCCCATGCCGATAAATAAATCTTCCAGTTCCTGCTGAATCAGCAGTAACGGATGCCGGGTTCCCAGCGGTTTTTGATCGCCCGCCAGCGTGATGTCGATCTTTTCCTTCTCCAGCCGTTCCTGCAGCGCCGCCGCCTGCAGAATTGTCCGCCGCGCTTCAAACGCCTGCTCCACTTCCTGCTTGCAGGCATTGACCGCCTGTCCGAACGCCGGTTTTTCTTCCGCGCTAAGACCGCGCATTTGTGTCATCAGTTCCTGAATCAGACCCTTTTTCCCCAGATACCGGATACGCAGGGCATTTAAGTCGTCCATGGTTGCGGCCGCTTGAATCGCTTCCAGCGCCTGCCGCCTTACTTCTTCCGTCTTCATAGATATTCCTTCCCTTCAAAATAAAAATCCTGACAGAACTTCTGCCAGGAACGTTTTTCACGCGGTACCATCCTGCTTCACACGCCATGCATGCACACCTTGCTTCAATTGATAACGGAATTGCCCGGAGAGGATTGGTCTCGCTCCAAAAGTGAAATCATCGTATCGACGGCCGAAGCCTTGCACCGCCGGCTTCTCTCTGAGGCGTCCTGACAGGATGACATGTCTTTTTTCATCGTTTTACCGTTTTATGATACGCACTTCCACACGAAATTGCAACGCATCAGGACTTTTATTGGCATGCGTATTATTACGTACTGATATACACGCGTGCTGGGGAAGTCGCCATACTCCTATGTTACAGATTTTCATCAGCCTGTTGACAGAGCAATCGTCAACAGGCTGAATATATAATCTATTTTTTTCGTAACCGGTTAAAGAAAGATATCGTTTATTTATCTTCCTTTCCCAGAAGATACGTACAATATATTTCACCGACGGCGGCTGATAGAAGTGAAAGTATATTGTAAGTAATACTTAATTTATTGGAATAAGCAAGTCCGAATGTCACTAAATTAAGCAAAAATGTAATGTGCAGTATATAACTTAAAATCTTAATTGGATTGTGCTTTTTTTTCGATTCCATTTAATTGTTAATGCCTTTCGCTATCAAACACAATGCATAGGACTCTGCCAGTGCCACGCCAAAGTAAGTAACAAATCGTCTAAGCGTCCATGGCCCCGTTTGAAAGAACGCTTTGACAGCGGCCGCGCATAAATCAAGACCGACGCTTACTAAACAGGAATCTATAGTTGCTTTAGGGGCAGTCGAGCCTAAATTTGGAGAATAGTGTTGAAATAACCAATCTTCCGTTCCCGGCTGTGGATTCGGGTTTCCGGGCCACCAAGTGGCTTTAAAAGTCTTTTCGCCTACTTTGAGTTCCTGTGTGATTTCGTTAAATTCCACTATGACGGATTCTGTTGAATTGGAAATTCTTATTTTAGCAACACCCGGGTCTATAGATGGAAGATTTTCCACTTGTATTGCTTGCTGTTCCTCAGAATTTGATTCTTCCGCAAAAACTTTAGTCGGCGTCATGCAAACCAACATCATCATAGCTGTTAAAGTAACAATTACCTTTTTAAACATAAATTTTCCCCTCCCGTATTTCATTTTAAAGAAACAAAATTTGATAAAAATAAATACTTAACTACCTGTCTTCTCCCTTGAAATACTTATATTATTGCCCCCTTTCAATATCTATATAAATTTTAGTATTGATAATTCTTAAAAACAGTCTGAAACTTTAAATTAAAATGTGATATAATTATCAAGCGAATAAAAGAGAGGTGTTCAAATTACTGCCTGTTTCCTATATTGCCGTCTACATACAGCAACGACAATGTCCCGCGAAATCGGATAACAATGAACAATAACGACAATTACAAATAATTGTTCGGATTCTTGCTCCGCGGCATCATTAAAACCGGCGGCCATTAACGCAGTTTATCAAAAAGAAACAGCGTTAAACCATAGCGAAACGGCTCGCCTTCACGATCGCTTTCTCTATGCGCGGTATCCTAGCACATCGTGGACGCATACAGAGAATAAAGCGCATCCAGATCGGACATGGTCGCGAAAAAGGCTTCGCCGAGAAGATTCACGTTTTGTTCGTCCACCAGCACCGCGCCGTTTTGCGGCATGACCAGCACGGCGCGTTCACTTTGCTCCAATTCATCAATCAGTGCCTTCAGCATTTCCGGCTCTTGCCGATAGTCGGCAAACACTGTCATTCCATGCACAAGGCCAAGACCCGGATAGACCGTCTGATCGTCCCGATCGAGGCGACGATACGTATCCATCAAAACTTCCGCGCCGCCCAGCATACCCAAAAGAGTACCCCGATACGCCTTGAGCCTATCGGTTAAGGCAAAATCCGTCAGCACGTTCTGTACGGCAAGCGGATCGGCGCCGGCAAGAGCCAGAACGTCGCTGTTTTCCAGCTTCGCTTTTGTCAGCAGATCGGGCGCAAGAATCTGAATCCGCTCCTCCGCAATGCCGTAATGTCGAAACGGCCGCAGCAGATCGTCGCGATAAACGCCGGACGAAAAAAAGCGATCGTTGTACGCCGCTTCGTCCGCCGCCCATCCTTCGTCCGCTTCGAAAGGCAAAATCAAAACGCGGGAAGACGCGGTCAGAACATCATACAGACCGCTTTCCGCCCACGGCTGATCAAAGTTTGTTCGATTGGCTAAAATAATCCGCATCTATCTCTCCTTGTTTTCCCGTGCTATAGTAAAACCATGCTGAAACGAATGCACATTCTGGCCGGCGGCCGCGTGCAGGGCGTCGGCTTTCGCGGCACCTGCATGCAATATGCGCTTCTTTATCATTTAACCGGCAATGTCATGAATCTGGAAAACGGTGACGTCGAAATCAATGTCCAGGGGGAAGAAAAGGAGCTCACCGCATTCATCCGGGCCATTCAAAATGAGAAGCGCTGGATACGCGTCGACCGGCTTGCGATTACCGAAGTAACGCCGCTTCAAGATGAAAAGCAATTTCGTATACGCGGCTATTTTTGGTGATCCGCCCGAGATTCAACCGCTTCATAGACCGATTCTTCTTCCATGGCGCCGCAAAACAGCAGTGCCGTTTTTTCTTCCTCGCTCATGCGTTCAATCGCGTCCAGAAGCAGGCGGCTCGGTAAAAGACGTTCCTCTTCATCCATATGATCACATAAAGCATACAGCACCGCCGCTCCGTGCGCGCAGTTTTTCTTTCCGCATGAGCAGGTCACCTGATCGTCGGCATGTACAACGACCCGATATATCTGTCCGCCCTCGCTGACCTCTGCTTCCCAATTTCCATGAAAGCGGCTGGTCATGGTCTGCACGGCGCCATTCTGTAAAAGCCGTGCACCTTGTAACAAGGCTCTGCCGTCATACGTTGCTTTCCAGTTTCCGCTCATATGCAATCCTCTTTCTCCTACCACCCTAGTATTGCATATTGTTCTTGTTTTGACGCGCACAACATTGTTTTATTTGCCGTTTCGTCCCTTTTTTATACCATTTAAGCCCTAAACCGGTACATCATGATGCCGCCGGCGACCGCCACGTTCAGCGATTCGAAACCGTGCATTTCAATGCGGACACAAACGTCGCTGCACGACTGCAGAGCGGAATGAACCCCCTGCCCCTCGTTGCCAAGAAGAATGGCCGCCTTTTCGGAGGGATGCACGGACGCCAGCGGCAGTGCCGCATCTAAAGCGCCGGCATAAACACATACTCCCTGCCGATGCAGGTCGTCGATCACATCGTGCAGATCGCCATAGACAAGCGGTATGGCGAACAGGGCGCCCTGCGTGCTGCGAATCACCTTTTCGTTATAGATGTCACAGCACCCGGCGGAAAGATAGATTCCGGCAAAGGAAAAAGAAACGGCCGTACGGATCAGGGTTCCGATATTGCCGGGATCCTGTATATCGTCCAGCAGTAAAAGCCGGTCGGTTTTTTGAACGGTTTCTTCCTTCATGCGGCATACCGCCATATAGCGCACCGGCGACACGTTCCGGCTCAGCTTTTTCATCACGGACGGATGGACGCGGATCATGGCGGCAAAGGAAAACGGCGCCGTTTCTTCCGTTGTCAAAATGGTTTCGACCCGCCCATATTTCAGCGCTTCCTGAATCAGGTGTTCGCCTTCAATCAGAAAACGTTTCTGCACATTGCGCTCTTTTTTTTCGTGCAGCTTACTCCAGTTGACAATCCTTGGATTTTTGCGTGATGCGATCCATTCCATTCCCGCTTCCTTTCTATGCTATAGTTACAAGCATGCTTTCGATTCTGCTGATTTCTTCCTTGATCGCTTTCCTGTTATGCGGATGGGATAAATTCTGCTCCCTTTCCCGCCGCCGGCGTGTACCGGAAGCGATTTTGTTTGCGGTCAGCATTTGCTTAGGCGCGGCCGGGATGTGGGCCGGCATGGTGCTATTCCGCCATAAGACGCGCAAGACGAAATTCCGCTTCGGCATTCCGCTCCTGTTTTTTATCCAGCTGTTTCTGCTGTGGCGGCTGACGGCATAGTTTCCATATGCCGCTGGCGGCACACTTCAAAGCCGAGAACGGCTCCGGCCGCCGCCGTGTTCAGCGCATTGCGGAAGTCGCGCGCATAGGGAATCACGATATTCTGATCGACCTGTTCCGATACGCCGGCGCTCAAGCCCCGCATTTCCCCGCCGATGCATAATAAAAACGGTCTTGTATAACAGCCTTGCGTATAGGCGATCGCTTTGCGGCGCATCGCCGCATAGACAAATAAACCGTGCCGACGGCATTGTCTGACCGCTTCAATCGGGTCCATGCACACGACGTTCAGATAGGCCGAAGCGCCGGCGGAGCTTTTCAGGATGGTTCCCTCCGCACTCTCCCGGTTGCGCAAGGGTAAAAACAGACCCGTACAGCCGGCACAATATAAAGATCGCATGACGGCGCCCAGATTAAACGGGTCTTCCACGCCCTCCAAAAGCACGAAAAAAGGCGTTGCGGGTTCTTTAAAACAGTCTGCCGGCGTTTGATAGACGCGGTTCGTCCCGTCCGCCAAAATACCGCCGTGCGTGCGGCCGGCAGCCATCGCGTCGATTTCCGCCCGCGGTAAACGCTGTACCGGAATCTTCCGCTCGCCGCAGCGCGCCAATAAAAACGCCGCGTCATGATCCTTTCTGCCGGCGTCGACAAAGACCTGTCGCACGCCATAGCGGCCGGAAAGCACCGCCGCCTTGACCGAAATCATTCCTTCCAGCCGCATTCTACTTCCTCCTCAACAGACTGCCTTGATGAATCGCAAACGGAACAACCAGCGTAATCAAAGCCAGCGGACTGCGGCTGGCCTGTATCTTCTGGCCGGCCTGTGTAAACATGGTTTGAATCGTGAACACGCGATTTTCCTTTCCCGGCTCCAGCACCTCAATCCGCTCACCCACGGCGAAGGGGTTGCGCGTTTCCACCTGTATCGTCTTTTCCGTTTCATCATATGCCTTGACCGTTCCCAAAAACGCATGATTGACATCCGCATTGCTCTTATCGTGGGCGATGATGCCGGCGTCATGCGTATCCGGATAAAAGCCCGTCCATGTTTCCCGGCTGGCGCACATGGCGATTTCCGCCTGATGATAACGCTGACGTTCTTCCGGCAATTCGCCGCCGTTTTCATACAGCTCGTCGATCAGATGCCGATAGGCCGAGACGACGGAAGCCACATAAAATTCAGTCTTCATCCGCCCCTCGATCTTGAGTGAACGCACGTTCGCCTTCATCAATTCACCGATCGTCAGCCCGCCGGAAAGATCTTTGGAACCCATCGTAAAATACGCACGCCCGTCGGACAGTTCGGTATGCGCGTCAAACAGACGATAGGACCAGCGGCACGATTGGGCACAGCCGCCGCGATTGGCATCGCGCAGCGTCATGCGATTGCTCAACGTACAGCGTCCGGAATAATTGACGCACATGCCGCCGTGGATAAACGCCTCGATCTCGGCCGGACATTGGCGAACGATCGCCTCCACGTCACGCAGCGAGCACTCCCGCGCCAGTACGATGCGGTCGACGAACGCATGTTCGACCATAAATTTCGCCGCTTCGCTGTTGGTTACGGAAAACTGCGTACTGCAGTGAATGGCAAGCTTGGGCGCGTGCATGTGGGCCATTTCCATGATTGCCGGCGAGGCCGCGATAATCGCCGTCACCCCCGCTTCCTGCAGTTTTTGCAGATAATCGGCAAGATCCTCCAAATCTTCCTGATGCGGAATTTCATTCACCGTCACGTGGACATGAGCGCCATGCGCTTTGGCAAAGGCGCATGTTTCGCGGATATCGGATAAAGAAAAATTAGAGGCGCGGGCCCGCAGACTGTATTTTTTTCCGCCGATATAAACGGCGTCCGCGCCGAAACGAATCGCTGTTTTGGCCCGCTCTTTATCGCCGGCCGGAGCCAGAAGCTCCGGTTTTTCAAAGGATTGTTTTCTGTCCATAATAGCCTCGGCTGTAGCCGGTATGTGCATAGCGCCGCCGAAACGCTTCATAGTCCGGTTGTTTTCCCTGCAGGAGAGAGCGGTAAATGGATAAGGCCTCCTTCACTTCTTCCTTAGGCAGGGTCACGCTTTCCACGAAGAAACGGCCGGCGGCCGCAAGAGAGCGTATATCGGCAAAGCTTTCCTGTACAAAATCGGTATAAATCAGCGTCCCTTCCTCCTGTTCGTAAATCGGAAAGCGGTACGGACGCTTCGTCTCCATGATCGTTAAGCCTTCCGTCTTTGTAAACGGATAGGAAACGCCGGCATACGCGCCATAGGCGGATAGCAGTTTCCGCCTTGAAACGGACTGCAGCAGACGGCCGTGAATACTGATCTCAATCCTCTTGTCGCCATGCACGATGGTCTGCAGTTCTTCCAACGTCACCAGCGGAGAAACCGCGGCGAACGCAATTCCCCGCCGAAGCCACCACTGCGCCTCCATAAGACTGGTGACCAGCGTTTCCGGCCGATAAATCAGCCGCGTCTGCAGGGAGTTTGGCGCAAGCCGGTAAACGGCCGCATCGGCAAAATACACATACGCCACATCGGTTTTAGAAAGCGTAAGCAAAAGTGCTTTCAGCTTTTCCATCTCGTCCTGTGCAAACAGCCGATTTACCAAAACCGACCATGCGCTTAAACCGGCGAGCTCGTCGACCGTGTGCGCCGACAATGCGGAATAGGAAAAACCCTTCAGCGCATAGACGGTCTCATCCGCCCCGCTGCGCTTTGCTTCAGCGTCCGTACTCGGATCTGCCCATGTGACGACAAGCTTTTGTTTCATCGCAAGCATTTTACCGCATGGCCGTCGGAATCGTAAAGCTGGACACGCTCTCTTAAATACGCTAATCTATAAGCATTCAAAACGGCGGCGTTAAGTGCTGCGGGGAATGAGGAAATCCCGCAGACGAAAGGATGCGTCCTGCGGTTGTCGTTTGTTTCCCCATGAACGTGCCGCTTTCTGATCACGCATGGTGAACGGAAAGGAGGCTTTTATGCATTTTAAATCATCTTGGAAAAAACTTTCGAACACGCGCTGGCTGGCTTTGATCGCTTCGTTCATCGCCTTGAAGATCGGCATGAGTTTTTTTTCGATTCCGGTCGGAGAAAATCTATATTTCAGCCTGACCTTTTTAGTCGTCGCTCTGGAAGCCATGCTCATCGGGCCCGCGGCCGGCATGGTATCCGGCGCCGTCACCGATCTGATCGGTTATTTCATCAATCCCATGGGGCCCTGGTTTCCGGGCTATACCTTGACCGCCATGCTCGGTGAATTTGTATATGGGTGTTTTTTCTATGAAAAAGAAATCCGCTGGCGTCATATTATCGGCGCGAAAATCATCACCAGTTATGGCGTCAATGTTCTGCTCGGTTCTTTGTGGTCGGCCATGCTGTACGGCAAAGGATATCTTTACTATGCTGCCAAAAGTCTCATTAAAAACACGGTCCTTCTGCCCTTTCAGATCGCTCTGCTCGGCGCCTTTTTCGCTCTTTTATTTCCGATTCTGAAAAAGTATCGGCTGCGGGAAGAAGAGCTTCGCCTCAAACGCTGAGCTTCTCATTCTATGCCGCCGATACGGATAGAATCGTCCAACATCTGAATGACGGCCGTTTTTTCGCTCACAATCGTTTCCCGATCGGGCAGTTCCTGTTCGGAAAAACCGGACAGAAGGCGAATCCGATTTGCTTTATCTGACGTCAGCCGGCCGATCAGATCGACTTTCGGGTTTGTCAATTCGATACGCGACGCGTTTCCCGTCTGAATCTTCGTAACCGTAACCGCGCCTAAAGCGCCGATCCTCTTGGCGCCGGGCGTCGTATCGCATAAATTTCCGAGGCTGTAATAAACAAGACAGTCGTCAATCCATGTCGTCGGCTGAATCGCACTGCCGGCATTTCCGATAATAACGGACGCTCCCGCATAAGCCAGCGTTTCGGCAATTTCCTGCTGGCGCCGACTCGGCATCTGTCCATCTTCGCCCTGCCAAGAGATGGAAACGACAACCAGATCGGCCGCGCCGGCCGCTTTCGCCACAAGAACCGGCGTCTTCTCATCGTCGTACACATCCACCAGATAGGGCTCGTCGTTCGGCATCGGCTGCTGCAGGCCGTCCGTAAAGGCGAGATAAGCGATCTTGATGCCCGACGCATCCCGAATCGACAGCTGATTCTGCGCCGCCGTCGAAGCGTGAATACCGCCGACGATCATCTCCGTATCCGCCGCATTCAAGATGGATAGCACCTGCGCCGGCCCGTTGCGCAGGATATCCGGTACGGCATAGGAAACGGCCGTAAAGCCCGCTGCTTCCGCTCCTTTTTGAACATTGAGTCCTTTTTCCAAAGCCGTGGCCGTGTCCTGCGTATAAGCGGCAAATTCATAGTTGTGTATAAAGGCCATGTCGCTGAAAAGCTGGTCGGTCGAATCCGCCGCCTGCACATTGATGCGGCCGGCCGCCATTAAGGAAACGGTCGTCGTCATCTCCTGCGGCATCCAATAGATCCCTTCGGGGGTCTGCTGGACAATATTTTTTTCCAGATGATGCGACAACAGGGTCATGGTCAATGATGTCGCGCCGATGACGACGGCAAGAATCAGCATGATCCATGCCCCGACCGGCAGGTTTTTCTTCTCGTTCATATAAGAATTATAGTTTATAAATCCCTTTAGAGGCGGGCGTTTCTTTCTTTTGTTCATAAATTCCTTTGAAGCCGGTCTCTTTGTACGAGCCGATACCGGCAAAGCGCTATAATGAAACCGTCGTCGATGAACGACCTGCATACGGAACGACCCGTAAAGGAGTGCATAATGCCCGCTGCCACAACGCATGATTTCTTTTGTGAAGATGTCCGCCGACACGTTGTTTCTTTATCGATTCCCGACCGGCCGCTTTTTCATCTCGGCGCTCAGGGACCGGATCTCTTTTTCTTCTCCGGCTTCCATTTCCTGCCCGGCTCTTTAGCGGCATACGGTTCCCTGCTGCATAAACAAAAACCGCGCGAGGTCATCCTCTGGATGCTGGAACATGCCGCAGATGCGGATTTAAGAGCCTATGTCATGGGGTATCTATGCCACTATGCCATGGACAGGACCGTCCACCCGCTGGTCGAGGCCTATGCCGAAAAGCTTGCCGCAGGCAGGCACGAACCGAAAGGTATTCTGCACGTCTGGCTTGAGAGTACGCTGGACGTCTATACGCTGAAAGACATCCGCCGCTATGACGTCTACAAAAAAATCGTCCTTTCAAAAGCGGAAGCCGAAAAACTCGCCGCCTTTTACCAGCTTCTGTTTCTGGAAATCTTTCATCTGCACCTGCCGCTTGCGGCCTTAATGAAAGCGCCGCATGAAATGGCGCAGAATCTGCGGCTGCTGGCGCCGAACGAGACAAAATATAAAGCGCTTCTCCGCCTGGAAAGCGCTTTACATAAACCGCATTTTCTTTCTTCCATGATGCTGAACGGCAAAGAAGACTGCCCGATGCTGAATTTGGAACATGCGCCCTATCCGGACCCGATAGCCAAAACTGCCTTTTTTTCCTATCCGCAGCTTTATGAAAAAAGTCTGCAACTGGCTCTTGCGCTGCTGGAGAACTTTCAACCGGAAATGATCGACGCCGATTTCATGGGCGTCCCGATTCCGTATTGATCCTGCGCTTTTGGCGAACCTGTTCCAGATCGTCAATATACAGGACTATTTTCCCCGTCCGCCGCGTTTCCCGCATGTCGATTACGCGCTGGTTTTCCGAACCGCGAAAAGCCAGCGCGATATTTTTTTTCGCCAGAACAAAGGGACCGTCGATCAGAACGTCCAGATAAGACAACATTTCTTCCGTCACTTCCGTATATTTGCGGCCGCCCTTGACGAGATCTTTTTCCAGAACGAAACCGGTATAACTCCAGATCGTCTTCTGTGGAAATCGCGCCCTTATCTTCCGCAGCAGGTCGACCAGCACGCGCTGGTTCGCCTCTTCAAACGGTTCGCCGCCCAAAACGGTAAAGCCCGCGATCCACGGATGATTCAAGGCCTCCAAAATAAACGCCTCGGTTTCCGACGTATAAGGCTTGCCATAGTGAAAATCCCATGTCTGCTTTTGGAAGCAGCCCTTACAGCAGTTCGTACAGCCGCTGACAAACAGGGAGACGCGGACGCCCTCGCCGTCGGCAATATCGTCGGTTTTAATGGTGCCGTAATACATGACGGATTCCTCTTTTCTTATGCGGCCGGATACGGCTTACAGGTGCAGCACCCGATCGCGAATCTCGGCCGTACGCCCCTGGTTCCAGTATTGCGTCCCGATATAACCGCATGTGCGGCGGGCGACGTTCATCTTGGCCTGATCGGTATTGCCGCAGACCGGGCATTTCCAGATCAGCTTACGGTGTTCGTCTTCCTCGATTTTGATCTCGCCCTCATAGCCGCATACTTGGCAATAGTCGCTCTTGGTGTTGAGTTCGGCGTACATGATGGTGTGGTAAATGTGCTTCATCAAAGCCAGCACGGCCGGAATGTTGTTCTGCATATTCGGCACTTCAACATACGAGATCGCTCCGCCCGGCGACAGCTTCTGAAAGCGCGCTTCCCGCGTCAGCTTGTCGAAAGCGTCGATCTCCTCCTTGACGTGAATGTGATAGGAATTGGTGATGTAGTTCTCATCGGTGACGCCCTCGATCACGCCAAAGCGCTTCTGCAGGCAGCGGGCAAACTTATAGGTCGTTGACTCCATCGGTGTTCCGTAAACCGAAAAATCAATATTGGTCTGCCGCTTCCATTCGGCGCAGGCGTCGTTCAGATGCTGCATGATTTCCAAGCCGAACTTCTCGCCGGCTTCCGACGTATGCGTGGTTCCGATCATATACCGCACGCACTCGCAAAGACCTCCATAGCCAAGAGAGATCGTGGAATAGCCATCAAACAACAGCTTGTCGATCGTCTCGCCTTTTTTCAGACGGGCAATGGCACCGTACTGCCACAGGATCGGCGCCACGTCGCTCGGCGTCCCCAGCAGGCGGCGATGACGAATCATCAGGGCGCGATAGCACATCTCCAGACGCTCGTCGAAAATCTGCCAGAACTTGTCCATATCTTTACCGCTGGAGCAGGCGATATCGACGAGGTTGATCGTCACGACCCCCTGATTGAAGCGCCCATAATATTTATGTCTGCCGTTTTCGGTTAAAGCATGTTCCGCATTCTGCCAGCCATGATCGGTGAAGCGGTCCGGCGTCAGAAAGCTGCGGCATCCCATGCACGGATAGACGTCCCCTTTCAATTCCCGCATGATCTTGGCGGAAATATAGTCCGGCACCATCCGCTTGGCGGTGCACCGGGCGGCCAGTTTCGTCAATGCAAAATACGGACTGTCTTCGTGAATGTTATCTTCGTCCAGAACATAGATCAGCTTGGGAAAAGCCGGCGTAATATAGATTCCCTTTTCATTTTTAACGCCCAGCATGCGCTGTTTCAGCATCTCTTCGATGATGATGGCCAGATCGTCCCGGATCGGCCCTTCCTCCACCTCATCCAGATACATGAATACGGTCACAAACGGCGCCTGCCCGTTCGTCGTCATCAGCGTGATGATCTGATACTGGATCGTCTGCACGCCGGTGGTGATTTCTTTACGGACGCGCTGTTCGGCGATCGCGTCGATCTTTTCCTGCGAAACGGCAACGCCGGCATCCATCATTTCCTGCGCGACCGCCCGGCGGTATTTCTGTCGGGAAATATCCACGAACGGAGCCAGATGGCTCAACGTAATCGTCTGGCCGCCATATTGATTCGAAGCGACCTGCGCGATGATCTGGGTGGCGATGTTGCAAGCCGTTGCAAAGCTGTGCGGCTTTTCAATTTCCGTCCCGGATATGACGGTACCGTTCTGGAGCATATCTTCCAGATTCACTAAGCAGCAATTGTACATCGGCTGAGCAAAATAATCGGCGTCATGAAAGTGAATGATGCCCTGTTCGTGCGCATCCAGAATATCCGCCGGCAGCAGGAAGCGCCGGGTAATGTCTTTTGATACCTCGCCCGCCATATAGTCCCGCTGGGTGCTGTTGACGGTCGGATTCTTATTGGAATTTTCCTGCTTGGCCTCTTCATTCGTGCGGCCGATCAGAGACATGATCTTTTCATCGGTCGTGTTGGCCTTACGCACCAGCGCGCGCTCATAGCGGTAGGTAATATAATTATGGGCTACCTGATAAGCGCCTTCCTGCATGATGGCTTCTTCGACAAGATCCTGAATTTCTTCGACCGCGACGGCCCGCTCCATCCGATCGCACCGCTCACACACCCGATCGGTAATCACATCAATCTGCGCGTCGCTCATCCGGCGGTCATTGACCGTTGCCGCATTTGCTTTCTTAACCGCGTTGCGAATCTTATCCGCATTAAAAAAAACTTCTTCACCGCTTCGCTTAATGACATTCATGTTTCCACCCTCTTTCGCCGAATAGTTGGATATCCAACTATTCGGTCGGCACCATGATCATAAAATTTCTCGGATAGAAAAACAAGTCATTCGCATCATTTTTTAAAAAGTAAATAAATCACAGATTGAAGGCGGCAAAATCCCCATTCAGCTGAGCCGAACGGACGTTCTCCCGCCCTCTTTTTACGGACAGCGGCTGTATTTGAGAATGTTCGGCACAACCGTCTCGTCGTCAAACAAGGTGATATATCCTTGCAGTGACTGCGCCTTGATGCGCAGGCTCTTCGCTCTTGCGTCCACGAAAATCCGCGTATCGTATTTGGCGTTTCGGGCTTCCTGGATAAGATTTTCGCCCGACGCATTGCCGTCGAAAGCCAGCAGTATCGAATTTCGATGTTTGAAAACCTCAAAGGCGACGCTTTTATATAAACCCATTTCGCTGGCTTCAATCCCGATTCGAATATGAACGCCGCCTGCTTTCAGGCGGGCGATTTGACGGACGGGCAGATATTTCGGCACAAAGGCATATATGGCGAAGCGCCCCCGGTTTTGTTCCAGAAGATATCTTTCGTAACCCGTCAATTTATGACCGATGACAAACACGACGGCGGACGGGTCCGCCTTGGCGAGCAGCTGATCGATGATCGCACATTCCATCTTATGCAGGTGTGTGAAACGATGGGCACTGTTAAAACTGCCGCCGCAGACGACAATCGGCTTACGGTCATACGGAATTTCCTGAATGCGTTCCTTAAGCGCATCCGCGGCTTCCCGGCGATTTTCTTCTTCCGGATGACGGAGGGAAAAGGAAAGCGGCTGCAGCAGACGCTCGGTATAATATTCTTCCAGCGTCTTTGTTTTCAAGATTCGGCGAAGTTTCTTTTCCCGGATACGGAAAACCCGCTCACCATGTTCCATGCAGGTTCTTTCCGCGCGGCACATGAGCAGCTGTTCCTCCACATGCAGATTCAAAAGATTTTCCAGCGCCAGCTGCTCATCAATGGAATCCGTACCGTAAATCGCGCCGCCGTCCGTTCCCTGCACGCAGGCGACGCCTTCCTTCAAATACTGTTTCAGCGGATGCGACTGCAAGGTGCTCAGATTGTTCAGGCGCACGTTGGACGTAATCTGAAACTCAAGCGTGACATGATCGGCCCGAATCCGAGCCAGCAGTTTCTGCCCGGCCTTGGAATGCAGACCCGGCGTATAAAGTCCGTGCCCGATACGCAGACAGGGCATCGGCTGCCCGGGGGCGAGCGATTCCTGCACGCAGGCAATCGCGTTTTCAACGTTGCTGCGGAGGCTGTCGTTTTCGCCGGCATGAATCCGTAAGACAAATCCCGAATGCGCGGCGGCGATATGTGTCAAGGCGGCGATTTCATGTTTCAACGTGCGGATATCGTTGATTTCTTCACCGACAATATCGCTTCCGGCCACATACGGATCGCCCGCGATCGCCTGCAGCACTCGCAAGTTCGCATCCGTCGTATCCTGCGTCTGTTCCGCATCCATTCTGCCCGTAAGCGGAATCCGGCGCAAAGCCGCCAGAAAACGCATGCGGACGGCGGTTTCGGCGTAAATGGCGGGCATCACCGCGTGAATTTGGCGTAACATGCCGATGGCGGCGTCCGGTTTCACCAGCGTGGTGTCCGATATTTCAACATAGCGGATTCCGTGACGCGCATAGTTGCGCGCCGTCCAGAGCAGTTTGTCTTGAAACAGCGTATTGTCCGCATACGCCGGATTTTGTCGATCGGCGAGCATCTGCAGTAAAATGGCTCCGACGTCCGCATCCGGAATGTTCTCGACTCGCCGCAAAGAAATCTTGCGCCCCGACGGAACGCCTTTGGCAAAAACATAGCGATAGGTATATACCTTTTCCAGATTGGTGAAAACCGCCTGGCCGTCTTTTAAAATCGCCACGGACACGCGGATTTTGGCAAGATTATCCGCCGCCGCGGCCGGATTATGCAAGATCAGATCGGCGAAATTGATGAACGTATGATCATCAATTTTCCGCATTCGCTCTTTCCCGGTCAGGTTTTCTCCCGCATAGCGGCGCGCGGTAAGCGCACGCTGTTTCTGCAAACGGCGGCGCTGTGTTTCCGAAAGACGCAAGCCTAATTTTCGAACGTAGTAATACGGATATTGAATCTGGTGCTTGATGCCCAGCGCGATCAATTGGTCCGGCGTCAGGTTGGCGTTCATATGCGTATGCAGGTCGGTACGAAATTTGCATTCCGAAGGGATGGCGGTGCGGACGATCGTTTTTTCAAAACTCAGCCGGTATTCTTTCGTCTGCGACATCAGCGTCTTGGAAATGGCCGGAATGGCCGCCAGAATCGTCACCTGCCCGTTTTCATCGATGCTGGCCGCATCCAGCTTGCCCAGCCGAAAGCGATACAGCAGATGACAGGCGGCGTCATAGTACGAAGGAACCGTCCCCTCAATGATTTTTAATCCTTTCTCGTCCTTGCTTAAAGGCAGGCCGCACAGCCGGGCCAGATTGGTGATCAGATTGCCGGTTTTATAATTGGGCGTGCGCAGGACATACCGCATGTGGCCGCTTGCACGATAAAGCGTCACCGAAATGTCTTTTTCTTTATCGAGATGAAACTGCGTGAAATATTCCATACGCTGCCTCCCGCTAAATCAGCATCCGTGTCATACATTTTATAATGAAAGAGCCAGATTTCTTCCCGGCTCTCGTGCAAATTTATTTACTTTTTTTCCGAAGCTCCACTTTCAGCTGCATGCCAAGGCCGGCCTGCAGTGCATAGTTGCCGTTGATAACGGCCGCATCCACATCCTCCAGGGTGCGCGTCAAAGAAGGATTGGAATTGCCCTGCTCCAGCTTGCTGATATCGCCCTGGGTGATGCCGGTGACGGCGGCGAGGTCTTTCTGCGTCATATGTCTGCGGCTGCGAGCGGTACGCATAGACGCGCAAAAAGCATGCAGAACAGCCCAATTCTCATTTGAAGCAGATTTTTCCATTTTCCTCATTCCCTCTCTCCTCTCCCCATACATTCCGTGCCTTGCGCAGACAAAAAAAGAACCGTATTCTGACAATCGCTCTCGTTTGCTGCAAGTATAAATCTTTACCATTAACAGCATACAACTTTCATGCATGTATAATCAATATCTTTTAGCAAAAATCCGTAGTCGATACGCTCTCGTCCTTGGTCGGCACGCTCTCGTCCTCAGGCAGGCAGAGATGGCCGGCGTGAGAAATCATATAGCCCGCCACATGCGTTGCATAGCGGACGGCGGAGACGATACTTTCGCCCTTTCGGTATGCGTGCACAAAGGCGGCGTCAAAAGTATCGCCGGCGCCCAGCGTGCTGACGACCTTCACCGTTTCCGGTTCGACGATCGTCACCTGCCCTCCTTGAACGACGAACGTCGCCTCTTTTCCGTTGCGGGCGATGACGGCGCGCTTCCCGTCTGCCAATCGTTCGGCCGCCCGCCGTAAATCCGTTTCTTCCGTCAGCGGGCCGAATTCTTCAATTCCCGAACCGAGTAAAACGTCGCTGCACGCAATCAAACGGGTATAGGCTTCTCGGCGAGCCGCATTTAAACCGTAGGTCTCCGCACGCAGATTCAAATCGAACAGAAAGCGGGAAGCGGTCATGCGCTTCATTTCTTCAATAAAGCCAACGACAGCCCGCATGGTCTCTTCATCATTGGTCAAAATCATCCCGCTGCTGACCAGAAGAACATCTTCGCGGGGAACTTTTGTAAATTGCTTCGCTCTGAAGCGCGGCAGCTCGGCCTGCGGCGGAAGCCATGGCAAAATAAGACGTTCCCCGTTTTCCAAAACGGCGATACAGACGATCGTCTGATTATCTCCGCAGACGGAAAAAGAAAAATCAACGCCCTGCGCTTCCAGATCCTGCCGTAAAAAGCGGCCGATCGCATCGGCGCATAAATCGGTCACAAAATAAGGATGGTCGCCAAGGCGTCCCAATACACTGCATACGTTCCCCATCGTCCCCCCGCTTTGCAAGACCACCCGCGCCGGACGGACGGCTTTCCCTTTTTCCGCTTCTTGCCGCAGCCGCTTCGCTTCGCCATAGGGCACCAGAAGATCGGCGTTCAGATCACCGATACAGATAATTTTCTTGAAGTTCATACCGCTTTGGCCCGGGCACAGAACGCACGCACTTTTTCCAAATCTTTGCCGATGATCCGGCCGTCTTTTTTGATGCTTGTCCGCGTACAGGAATCAACGCCCCACGGGTGCAGCCGACGAATCGCCTCCTGTACATTGTCCGCATCCAGGCCGCCCGCTTCAATGACCGGTATCCGAACCTGTTCGATGATCTTCTGATCGATCGACCAGTCGTGCGTCTCTCCGGCCGCGCCGATGCCGGGATTATCCAGCGGAATTGTATCCAGAATCAGGTAATCGGCATAGGCCGCTTTGGCCAGCGCGTCCGCAATGGCGCTTTCATCGCGGACGCCGACCGCCTCCATTAATTCCGTATGCGGGCAACGCTGACGTAAAAGCGCGCGAAAAGCGGGTGATCCGTGGAAATCCGCGCACAGATGTAAAATGTCCGGCTGCAGTTCTTCGGTCATTTTCAAAACGGATTCCTGATCCGGCTCGATGCTGATCAAGACGCGCTTCGCCAATCCCCGCAAGGCTGCAAATATCGTTTTGGCATCTTCCGGCAACACTTCGCACGGATAACGCCCATCAAGCGTCCGGCTGACCAGAACGCCGATATGATCGGCGCCGGCCTGCGCGCAGGCGACGGCTTCCTGAACATTCATCAAAGAATAAATCTGTACAATCATCTGAACCCTCCCCACTCCGACAGAAATACTATAGCATCATTCGCGCTCGACCATTCCGCTTCATGCGGGCGGAAAAATATTCGTTTTTTGTAAAACAGGTTATGAAACGCCTCCTGTCTTAAGTGCTTGATTTCTGCTAAGATAATCCGTGATTGAGGACAAACGCATATGGATAACGCCAAGCATTGGAAAACAAGCGATTTTGATTATGACCTGCCGTCGGAGCTGATCGCCCAGACGCCCTTAAAAGACCGCACGGCGAGTCGGATGATGGTCGTTCATCTTGATTCGCGGCAGATTGAAGATCGGCATTTTTACCATATCGTCGATTATCTGCATGCCGGCGATGTTCTTGTCCGCAATAATACCCGCGTCATTCCGGCGCGCCTGTACGGTACGAAAGAGGAAACGGGCGCCCATGTCGAGCTGTTGCTGCTTCGACAGCTGGAAGATGACGTATGGCAGTGTCTATGCGGAAACGCGCACGTCATCAAATCGGGGAGCGTAATCTCCTTTCATGACGGCCGCTTGAAAGCGCAATGCGTCGCCGTGGAAGAAAAGGGCCTGCGAAAGATGAAAATGCTTTATACCGGCATTTTCAACGAAATACTGGAGCAGCTGGGCGAAGTTCCGCTGCCGCCTTATATTCACGCGAAACTGGACGATAAAGAACGCTACCAGACGGTCTATTCAAAAATGCGCGGCAGTGCGGCGGCGCCGACGGCGGGTCTGCATTTCACCCCGGAAGTCTTTCGCGCATTGCAGGCGAAAGGCGTCCTTATCGTAGACGTCACGCTGCACATCGGCTTAGGTACATTCAAGCCGATGGATACGGAAAATATCGAAGACCACGTGATGCACGGCGAAATTTACTGCATGTCCGAAGAAGCCGCCGACACATTGAATCAG
>CAUVBZ010000004.1:0-32450 GCA_963550455.1 uncultured Erysipelotrichaceae bacterium | reverse complement strand
CAGCCGATTGGAGAGGCGGTGATTCTTTTTGCATCTATGCTGCAGGCAATTGCAAAGGGAAATATCTTTGGAGATTTTCTTGTCAGCGATGACAAGAAATCCGTTTTCCTTGAGTTTGCTGTTCCGGAAGATTATCGGGCAAACGGTGTGGTTGACCGAAGAACACATAGATATCAGGCTTTATCCGAGGGAATGGATATTAAAATGGCGGCGTATGATGAAAAGGGTGCTCTGCTTTCCGGAAATATGGAGCATCTCCATCCGCTATATAAGCTCCTGCCGTCATTTATGGTTCTTCTCGGTCGCGAAATTGACGAAGATACGGAATACCGTACAGTCATGGAAAACTTTGTCGATGGACCTGTTGCGGACGTGTTCGTAAATCTTCATGAGGATTTCTATCAGAATCATAAGATGGATGAGTATGAGCTGGAATACAAGGACCTGTCCGATGTGGAAACACACGGATGGCATTCCTGGGCAGAAAGCTATGCGATAATCCGTGAAAACAAGGCTGCGGCAGTAGAAAAGACAGAAGGGCCGCTCCACAAGTTCTCTGAAGAAGTGTTTAGTGAAGAGCAGAAGACCTTAATTCCGAACCTATCTTCAGAATTTGTATTACCGGAGAATCTGTTCAGTGTGTGTAATGCGGTTTCAACCGGCGATTTACTGGCGGTTCTGTTTCATGGACCGGCCGGTACTGGTAAGACCATTTCCTGCAAGCTGGTTGCACAGACGGTAGGGCTGCCGATCATGGAGACCATCAACTGTACGGAGAACCTGGATGAGTTTATACTGGGAAAATATATTCCGCAGAACGACAAAATCCTTTTCAAAGAGAGCTATGTAACCAAGGCTATCCGGGACGGAGGGGCGGTAGTGTTTGAGGAGATCAATTTTGCCAAGCCTCAATATCTGGCGTTCTTGAACTCTTTGTTGGATGATAACGGCTTTGTACGTCTTGATAACGGCGAGGTGGTTAAACGAAATCCGAATTTCCGCTTCTTTGCCACGATGAATATGGGATATTTCGGGACAAAGGAATTGAACCAGGCATTGTATAACCGATTCAGCGCAATTATAGAGGTCGCGGCGCTGTCTGATGAAGCAATTGCACTGATGCTGACAACAAGAGTTCCGGAATGCACTCCGATGGTTGAGAAAATCCTCGGCGTGTATCGTAAGATCAAAAAGAAGATCGAAGCAGAGGAGCTGGATGTAGTCATATCGCCCAGAAACCTTGAAAACTGGACTCGGCTTGCCAAATATGACGGTTACGTAAAAGCAGCGGAGAAAACCATGATCCCGATTGCAAAGTGCGACAGGGCGCTGGAGGATACCATTCGCGGCATCATAATGCTTTACAAGTGGACGGTGTAAAAAGCTTTGAAAATCTATTCCGCAGGATAGGATTGTTATCACAAGATAAAAAAGGCAGAGGCGGCCGGGTACGGTGTTCTTCGAAATGTTCAGGATCCGTATGACAATGATTGCCTTTACAAACTTGAAGAGCTGTATCTTCCAGAGGCGGGAGCGGCAAAGACGATCGGAGAACTTCTGAGTCATTTATTCGAACTGAAGAGGGACATGACCCGGATATATTAAGCGGGCTTAGACTGCGAGGTTATCTGCAGCTGGTAAAAGCCGGTATTAAAGAATCGGAACTTGTTAGCATCATTATGATGTTATAAAGGATGGAGTTCCGGTACTGGCGGCAGATCAGACCGGGTTTCAAAATGTATGTTTCCGTCTTGCAGAGTGTTATCACTATGGAATAGGCACCGAAATCGATTTGAAAAAAGCTAAGGAATACATACAGATTGTGAAAGATGAAGCTAAAAAACATCTGGACAGCGGGGATATGTATAGCGGCTGTTTGTATCCGAGAACGGTTATAGAATGGCAGGCCATTATGGCGGAAGCAGATTTTTAAGATCATCGTCGGAGGTCTATATGGAGAAGGAATATCAGGAGCTTCTTGCGAAGTTTCAATGTGATTACAACCGAATGGCAGAGGAAACCTTCGCTCAGACTCTGGCAGAAAACGAAAAGGTTCGTCTATTTTTTATCAACGAGAATCAGGCTTTTACCGATGGGAGAAATATCGTTGTGGATCCGGCAGAAGATGAGCTCTTTACTGACAGAGAAGCGTTGGACAATACCGGTGAGTTCCTTGGCTGGCCAAAGGTCGTTCTGGCAGATTCGTGGAATGTGCTTCGCTTCATCACCCGGGCGCAGACTATTCATGAATGTCTCCATCTTCTCTATACAGATCTCCCCGGGCGCCAGGCGACGGATCCAAAGTGCGATACCCGAAACAAGAAGATCGTCATGGGGATGATTTCAAATATTATCGAGGATGCTTATATAGAAGCGGTCGGCTGCAGCTATTTTGACAACATGGAGTTCTATCTTAAATTCGGAAGGGTAGGTCGATTGTTTGCCAGCCATCCTTCAGAGGGAACCGTTAACCGCAAGTTCGGTAAAATGATACAGGCTGAAAAAGATGAGGCCGCGGCCAAGGCGTTGGAAGAAGAAAAGCGGACAGGAATCCGACCGGTACCGCCGATACGAACACCGGGTGAACAACTGATGGATTTTCTGAACCATATGGTGACGTTTCTGCTTTATCCGATGCTTCGAGGCGAAAAGCCGGAAGACGATGTTGCCGAATATGTCGAACAGGCCAAGCCTCTTTTTCAGAAGGGAAGCGTTGCTCCTTCGCCTAAAGAAAGATATGAATATTCTTCCCGGGCGTTTGACATTATCGCTCACCTGATTCCTCCGGATACGGTAGAGCTGACGATGGAAAAGATTTCTGCCAGATTGGGAGGAACAAAGACACACGATGACGGAGGCGGTTCCATCGGAGAAGAACCTCATGCGGGCAGAACGCAAAGCGTTACGATGAGGCTTTTTACGGATCTTGACGGTAACGAAAAGGAAAATGTTCTCAATATTGAAGAGCTGGAGACTGCAGTACAGTCTTTTGCGAAAGATAAGAATGCCGCGTTTCAGATTCTTTTTTATGAAGGCAGCTTTTCTGTCTTTAAAGGTGGTGACTACGACTGCGCGATCATACATAAGGATATCAAAATCAATGAGAGCCGGCCGAAGATCAACCGGAATCTTCGCGTGGCGTATCAGAACATTTATAATCGCTATAAGATCAATATACGATCCTATAACAGCCGTTTCGAACAGATTTTAAAGGCGCAGGTGAGCGGTCGAGAAGAGAAATTTCGGTATGGAAGCGGGATCACATCCAAACGCCTCGGGGATTTTAAGAAACGGTACTGGTACCGGAATGTACAGGGACAGGATATGCCGGATATGGCGATCCTGCTGTTGATTGACGGCTCCGGTTCTATGAGTGGTGCCCGCAGAAAAGCGGCAATGCATTCTGCAGTGATCCTTCATGAGGTTTTGAAGCGGCAGAATATAACCCATGCGATCGTGGAACACAGAGCGCAGTTTGAAAACCCGGAAATCGATATCAATATCCTGATAGGATTTGACGGACTTGAGGAAGAGAAGCTGAATCTCATGCAAATTGATGCCTATGGAGATAACCGTGACGGACTTGCTCTGTTCTGGGCGGAACGGTATATGTCAAAGAATACGCAGAATGAATACCGGCTGATCATCGTGCTTTCGGACGGCGTTCCCGCGCATGAAGCAGATGATTATTATCCTCCGGTTTCAACAAAAGATACGGCAAATGCAGTTCGTAAGATCGCAAAACGCGGGACAGATATTATCGGTGTATCTCTGGACGATCCCGATGAGTTTGACTGTTACGAGCAGCTGGTACAGATTTACCCGAACCTGGTCGGCTGCAATGATCTGAACAAGCTTACCGGACAGCTGCTCGGAATTATCGCAAAGTTGTTATGAATAAATACGGAGGTTCCCGTAAAAGGAGATTAGTTCTTCACTTTCATCACACTGGTTCTGAATTCAATGCTGTATTACAAAAACATAACCATGTAATGCGGCAGTGTAATTCGCTTTTCATTAATTCCGATATTTCCGTTTACAAGCTTGTATGCTTTTGAAGGATGATAATTTTCTATAAATGTATTCAATGATAGCGTAGTCGTATTTCCTGCTTTTACTTCAATAGGAACCACATTGCCATCTTTTTCAATCACAAATTCAAGCTCCTGTGTATTATCACTGATCTTGTAATAGTGAAGTGAATATCCTCTTTTGACAAGTATCTCACCAATGATATTTTCGTATAATCCGCCCTTGGCATTGCCTTTCATTGTGTTATTCAGCAAAACTCTTTTTGCTTCAAGTCCGGACATTGCTGTAAGAAGACCTGTATCATTCATATAAACTTTAAATTCGTTTTCTTTTTCATTTGCAGTTAACGGAATATAAGGCTCACTGACATTTCGGCAGAGATTAATCATTCCGGCATCATTCAGCCATTGAACACTGCTTCCATATTTTCTTGAAGTTGCTCTATGCTCAATCTCAGAATATTTGAATTTACGATATTCACGAGCAAGTTGTCTTGGGATGCTGTCATATGTTTCTCGCACTTTCGTTTTCATTTCACCCTTTGCATGGTTAGCGATGTCATCATCATAAGACGCAAGAATTTTCTCCTGCATCTGCTGCACCCGGCTGAAATTCTTTGAAGCTTCATATGTATTTACGACTTCCGGCATGCCGCCGACTGCCATATATTCTCTGAACAATGTTTCGAATTTCTGATTAATGGAATCAGGAATTTTTTCGAGTGTATCAAACCAATGTCTAAGCGATGAAATATTATTTTCATTATAACCTTCAGCCCACAGGAATTCCTCAAAATCCAAAGAATATAAATTGATCTGCCGTTCGTATCCAACGGGAACAGATTCTACTCTTTCTACTTCCGGATCTGCATCCTGCCCATAGCTCAGTCCTAGAAGAGACCCGGACGCAATCACATCAATTCTTTTATCCTGAGCAAGAAATTTCAGTGCAGTTCGTGCTTGCGCACATTTCTGGATTTCATCAAGAAACAGAAGTGTTTTACCGGGAATAATATGCATTCCGGGAATCAGCAGGCTCAGTCTCTTCATGATTTCTTCACTGCTCAGTGTTCCCTGAAAAGCTTCCTTAAATTCCGGATGTTCAATAAAGTTGATTTCAATAAAATTCTCGTATTCATTCCTGCCCAGATACTCAGCCGTATAGGTTTTCCCCGTTTGTCGGGCGCCTTTGATTAGAAGGCACTCATCGCCATGGTGATTTTTCCAATCCACAAGTTTGCTATAAAGCTTTCTTTTCAGCATAATTAAACCTCTTAATTACGATTATACATATTTTTGAGTGTGGCGAAGGCTAAATGTGCATATAATTTGACATAATTAATTATTTTAACTGCATTTATTTTGACAATAAATAATGAAAAAGATGCACGTTTTCTTATTATAAACCGATTTGGCCGTGCTGAAACGGTACAATTCCAGACTGTTGAACAAAATGTAATCATCATCAAAAGGCAATGAATTGTTGTTTTTTAGCATTTCTTCAAAAATTCCAAGTTTCATATCGCTCTCATTTCAAAACAAAAGCGACAGCCTTATTGACTATCGCTATTTTTCAGATAAAGCCAGGTATCGCGCCTAGTTCGTCCGCAGTGGGTTTCCCCATACATCACGGCGTAGACCAAACTACCCCTACTTGTTATTTTTATTTTCCCGCAACTTTTTTACTTTATCAATCATTCGCTTTTCTTTGACCCGCCGACTATGTGAAAGCCGCTATTGATAATGACGGCGTTTATAAAGCGCTGAAACACTTTGGCCTCGCCGCTTAAACAAGGTATACTGAATAATATGAAAACCGTAATACAAAGAGTACAGTACGCAAACGTTGCCGTTAACGGCGAACGCCTTGCACAGATCGGACCGGGATTGTTGATTCTGGTCGGCTTTTCCGATGCGGACGATCATTCCGTCGTCGATCAGATGGCCGCCAAAATCATCCGTCTGCGAATCTTCGACGATCCGCAGGGGAAAATGAATCTGGCATTGCCCGCAGTCGGCGGGGCCATCCTTTCCATCTCGCAATTTACTTTATATGCGGATTGCCGGCACGGCAACCGCCCCGGTTTTACGAAAGCCGGCAAATGGGAACACGCCGAGGCATTGTACGCCTATTTTAACGAGACGCTGCGTCGTCTTGGCGCCAATGTGGAAACCGGCATCTTCGGTGCGGAAATGAAGGTGGAATTATTGAATGACGGACCGATCACCATTCTGCTGGACAGCGAGGAACTGAAATGACGGAAATCCTATACGGCAGTAAGCTGGCCGAAGAATGGAAGACAACGATCCGGCAGAAGACGGACGCGCTTCGCGCACAGGGCAGACGCTCGCCTTGTCTGGCGGTGATTCTGGTCGGCGATGATCCGGCCTCATTATCCTATATCCGCGCCAAGGAAAAGGCCTGTAAAGAAGCCGGTATTTTAAGTCGAACCTATATGTTGGATAAAACGGCAAGTCAGCAGGAAGTGGAAGACGTCATCCGAACATGCAATGAAAACGAGCAGATCGACGGTATTCTGTTACAGCTACCGCTGCCCTCGTCGTTACGGGAAGGACACGCGTTAACAAGCATCGATCCGCAAAAAGATGTGGACGGCCTGCATCCGGAAAACGTCAGCCGCCTTCATCTGCGAGAGCCGGGCTTCATTCCCTGTACGCCGAAAGGAATCATGGCCTTGTTGAAACGTATGGGGTGCGATCCGGCCGGCCGGCACGCGGTGATTCTGGGACGCTCGCGGTTGGTCGGCGCGCCGGTGGCGCAATTATTGCTGAACGAAAATGCGACGGTGACGATCTGCCACAGCCATACGAAAGAGCCGGCTTTGTTTACACGACAGGCGGACATACTGATCGCCGCCTTGGGCAAGGCAAATTACGTGAAGGCGGATATGATCAAGGAAGGCGCATTCATCATTGACGTGGGCGTCAACCGTCTGCCCGACGGACATCTGTGCGGAGATGTGGATTTTGCGTCCGTAATGGGGAAAGCGGCGGCCATCACCCCGGTTCCCGGCGGTGTCGGACCGATGACGATCGCCATGTTACTGGAGAATACGCTGCAGGCATATCAGGAGCGAAACGTATGATCAACGCCGAATATGGTCTGAACGCCATCGTGGAAATGAAAAAAGAACACCCGTGTCATAAGTCAAAGTTGTGGCGCGTGATTCGAATGGGCGGCGACATCAAAATCAAATGCCAAGGCTGCGGCGCGGTCATCATGTTTCCGCGGCATGAGTTTGAAAAAAAATTGAAGCGGGTCGTGGAACGCGGAGAAGAATGGGAGGATAAGGAGATATGTCTTTAACAGCCGGAATCGTCGGTTTGCCGAATGTCGGTAAATCCACGTTGTTCAACGCCATTACCAACAGTCAGGTTCCGGCGGAAAATTATCCGTTCGCTACCATCGCTCCCAACGTCGGCGTCGTGGAAGTCCCCGATGAACGGATGAATGCGATTGTAGACTTATTTCATCCGCAGCGAACTATTTATACAACCTTTGAATTTACGGATATCGCCGGGCTGGTCAAGGGCGCGTCCAAAGGGGAGGGACTGGGCAACCGCTTTTTGGCCAATATTCGTGAAACGGACGCCATTATTCACGTTGTGCGCTGTTTTGACGATCCGGACATTGAACACGTGGAAGGTTCACTCGATCCCGTCCGCGATATCGAAGAAATCAATCTGGAGCTTTGTCTGGCCGACCTGGACACGGTCGAGACGCGCTTAGGTAAAGTGTTCCGCAAGGCGCAGACCAAGGAAAAAGAAGCCGTGGCGGAAGCGGAAACTTTGCAGAAGCTGAAGACGGCTCTGGCCGCCGGACAGCCCGTTCGGCTGGTTGAACTTTCCGAGCGTGATCGAGGCTTTATCCGGAACTATGCCCTGTTGACGGCGAAGCCGGTGATATATGTAGCGAATATGGGTGAGGAAGAAATCAACGATCCCGCCCGGAATAAAAATTTTAAAGATGTAAAAGCCTTTGCGGAAAAAGAAGGCAGTGCGTGTATCGCGATCTGCGCCCGTATTGAAGAGGAGCTTTCCGGCCTGAGCAAGGAGGAAAAACGGGCTTTCCTGGACGATCTGGGCATTGAGACGGCCGGCCTCGATCAGATTATTCAGGCTGCCTATCATTTGTTGGGACTGCGAACTTTCTTCACCGTCGGCGAGCCGGAGTGTAGAGCGTGGACTTTCCGCCAGGGGATGAAAGCGCCCCAATGTGCCGGTGTCATTCATACCGATTTTGAAAAAGGCTTCATCCGGGCGGAAGTATACAGCTATGAAGACCTGATGACCTATCGGACGGAGCAGGCGTTGAAAGAAAACGGCAAAATCCGCCTGGAGGGCAAAGAGTATGTCATGCAGGACGGGGACATCGTTTTCTTCCGTTTTAACGTATAATACAATAGAAGTGCAAGAGAAATCAGGAGGACCTGAAGATGAAACTGATTTTAGCGATTGTTTCAAACGATGACGCGTCCAGCGTTACGGCTTCCCTGACCAAGGAAAATTTTTCCGTGACACGTCTGGCGACGACGGGAGGCTTTTTAAGAGCCGGCAATACGACGATCATCGTCGGTACGGATGACGATAAAGTGGAATCCTGCATTGAAATTATCGGCAGCGAATCCAAGCGGCGTACAGAAATTGTTCCCTCGACCGCCAGCTACGATATCGGCCGCTACGCCAGCTTTCCGGTGGAAGTGCAGATCGGCGGCGCAACCATTTTTGTCTTGGATGTCGAACAGTTTCATAAGCTGTAGAAAGAACGGCATTTTCGCAGATGATTGTACACGCGGCGCCGACACAGATTGATACGATTTTGCATCTGTTGGAACAGGCCAGATTGCGCATGCATGCTTCAGGAATCCCGCAATGGGATGAAACCTATCCGAACCGGGACGTGATCCAACAGGACATCGCCGGACAAGTCGCCTATGTTTATATGCGAGCGGAAGAGGTCGGCGGTTATTTTGTCTTATCCTTTACACATGAGCCGGCCTATGCGCGGATACAGGAAGGACATTGGCGAAACGCAAATGCCTATGGCGTTATTCATCGACTCGCCCTTGCCGATGCGCTGGTCGGGCACGGTGTCGCGCAGGAGATGTTTGCCTTCGCCAAGAAACAGGCGGCTGCCCGAGGCATCTATGACTTGCGCACGGATACACACGCCGTAAATATCCCGATGCAGAAAGCGTTACAAAAAGCGGGCTTTCAATATTGCGGTATAATCACGCTGGCGGACGGCAGTTTCAGGAATGCCTATCAGGCGGAACTTGCGCGCGGATGAAAGCGAGCTGTTCCGCTTTTTCATTGGCCAGCCGTCCCCGGATAACTTCTTCCAGCACCCGATTCAAAAGCGCCCCGCGTAAGCGCGCCGGAATCTGCATGTCCAAAAGATCCTGCCCGTTCACGGCTAAAGCGGCGACGGTATAGACTGCCCCCTGTGTCTGTAATTGCAGCAGTCGTTTTTCCAGACCGTGCACAGAGGGATGCAGAGCTTCGTAAAATAAAATGAATTTCGGCAAGAACGAGGCGGCTTGCTGCAGAATGTGCAAAAGATCGGCTCGCGTGGCGATCGGCGCGTTGCGTAAGGCATATAAAGCGACGATGATCCGTCGATCTTTCACGGCAAATTTCAGGCGTGTTAAAATCGCCGCGATATCCGGCGTATCCATGCAGGCAAACAGAATGGCGGAAAGGACGACCGCATCGCCCTTTTGCAAAGAAGCCGCTTTCAGCGCGTGCCGCAAAAGGGCGTCGTTTTGAATCGTTTCCAGTTCGGCGAAAAAAACGGCGAAGATGGCGCGATAGGAAAAAAAGACGGACGGGAAAGCGGCGCCCTTCAATGTGCGGACCCATTCGTCATGAATACGCTCGGCGGAAATATAGCGTAAAGCGTCGCGCTTTTCATACATCGCCTTTTCCGTTTCTTCGACAATGGTGAAGCCATAGACGGAAGCGAAGCGCAAAGCGCGCAGAATGCGCAGGGCGTCTTCTTCAAAGCGGCGCTCCGGATTGCCGACGGTGCGTATTTTTTTGGCGCGGATATCGGCGAGGCCGTGAAAGTAGTCGATATAACCGTGCGCGGGATGATAGCAGAGGGCGTTTATTGTAAAGTCGCGGCGCGAACAATCTTGTTTTAAATCCCGCGTGAACGTGACGCTTGCCGGATGCCGATGATCGGGATAAACGGATTCGGTACGATACGTCGTAATTTCGACGGGCATGTGCGGAAAAAGAACGGTGACGGTACCGTGACGCAGACCTTGGGCGTGATGGGGAAAGGCGCGGAATATGCGCAGGATTTCTTCGGGCACGGCGTCGGTGGCGAGATCGTAATCGTGAATCGGTAAGCCCAAAAGATGACTGCGCACGGCGCCGCCGGCGACAAAGGCTTCCCGCCCGGCCTTTTCCAGCAGGGTTAAGGCGGTTATAACGGCGTCGGGAAGTTGGAAATCGTCCTGTTTCATGCTTTTATTATGGCATAATGGGAGAAAGAAAGAACAGAGGAGGGCGAATGCGGATCGGACAGTCAAGCGATATTCATCGCTTCGAAAAAGGGAGGAAGCTTATTTTAGGAGGCGTTCCTATTCCATATGAAATGGGACTGGTCGGGCACAGCGATGCGGACGCCTTGCTGCACGCCGTTGCGGAAGCGATTTTAGGCGCCTTGGCGCTGGGTGATCTGGGCCATTGGTTTGCGGATACCGATCCGGCCTGGGAAGGAGCCGATTCGCAGAAAATATTGACGGCGGTCGCGGCAATGATGAAAGAGCGGAATTATCGTATCGGCAATGTCGACAGTCTGCTCCTGATTGAAGAGCCGAAGATGGCGCCCTATATTGAAGCGATGCGCGGCAACATCGCACGCTGTCTGCACTGTTCAATCGACCGCGTCAGCGTCAAGGCGACGCGCGGCGAAGGGCTCGGCTTCGTCGGCCGCAAAGAAGGCGTTCTGGCGCAGGCCGTCGTATTACTGGAGGAAACGCATGTTTCGTAAAACGGATGAAGAAAAAGTTTTGCGTGATCCTATTCGCGGCTATATTCACGTGGATTATCAGGTCGTCTGGGACTGCATCAACAGCCGCTGGTTTCAGCGCTTGAGGCGCATTCGGCAGCTGGGCGGTGCTTTTATGGTGTATCACACGGCCGATCACACGCGCTTTGGTCACAGCCTGGGCGTTTATGAGATTGTACGGCGGATGGTGACGGAAGTGCCGGACATCTGCGAAGCGTTTGACGAGCGTCAGAAAATCACGGTCATGCTGGCAGGTCTTCTGCATGATTTGGGACATGGGCCTTTTTCCCATGCATTTGAGGCGGTGACCCACAGCTCGCACGAGGCGTGGACGTGCCGCATCATCGAGGAAGACCCGCAATTACGTGAAATTTTGGAAAGCTGCAGCAAGGGTCTGTCACATGATGTGGCCGACGTCATCCGTCATCAATCGAAAAATCCGCTTCTGCCGCAGCTTGTCTCGGCACAGCTGGACGCTGACCGTATGGATTATCTCTTGCGGGACGCTTACTTTACGGGGACGGCATACGGAGAGTTTGATCTGGAACGTGTCCTGCGTGTTCTGCGGGTGGCAGATGAGCGGATTGTCATCAAGGAAAGCGGCATCTATGCCATTGAGAATTACATCATGGCGCGCTATCACATGTACTGGCAGGTTTATTACCACCCAACGGCGCGCAGTTATGAGAACATGCTGCACGGACTGTTTGTCCGCCTGCAGCAGCTCGCTTTACAAAAACGACTGCCGCCGACCATTCCGCAGTTTCATACACTCGCCGCGGGGAAAAAGCTGAGTCTGCAAGATTATTTTATGCTGGACGAGAATGCATGCGTCTATGCTTTTTCGCTGCTTGAACAGGCGGACGATCCGATCGTGAGCGATTTGGCGATGCGCCTGCGTGATCGGCGTCTGTTTGCATTTGCCGAAGCGAGCAAAGCAAATGTGCGGACGATGCGCAATCGTCTGCGCAAGGCGGGTCTCGACCCTAAATATTATATGTGTCGGGATGACGTGAGGCAGTCGCCCTATGTTCCGTATGCGGGCGATGCGGGCGGCGCGATATGGGTTCGGATGCATGGCGGAGAGATCAAGGAACTGGAGGCGGCCAGCAATATTGTCTGGTCATTGGTTCACGGCCCCCAACGCAGCGACGATCGGATTTATTTTCCGAAGGAATTTTCGGAATGAAAGTTTGTATCGCGTATACGATCACGGATCGTCTGTTGAAAGAGGAAGCGGAACAGCATGGGGAAGTGATCGGGGAAAAAGAAGCGGAAAGCCTGCGTTATGAAAAAAATTGTGTGCACTTTACACCAAACCGGCTGGAATTGCGTTCGACCGGCGCTTTCGGCTCGCTCGTTCATCTTTATCCGGTTCAGGAGGGAACGGCGATCGTCACCAGTCCGTATGGGAAGATGGTTTTAAAAACAGTCCTGCGGGCGTGGTCGCAGAATGAAAGCGAGTGGATGGTGGATTATCGGCTTCTGGATGAGCAGGGGCAGATCATCGGCGATCGTCGCATCGTCTGGCATATGACGCCGCTCGAATGAAAAACAGGCATAGGAGCGCCGCTGTTGAAGGGATAAAAAACAGCGACTGAATTTGGGGCATCGGCATTGACTTTGAACAGGGAGACTGCTACAGTTCCAGACGGTATCCGCCGCCGATATTTAGGTGAAAAAACATATTGACAGGGCCGCCGGTTGCGGGTTAAATAAAAAAGTGAAATTTCTTCTTCGGATTGAGCCGGAGCACTTTTTCGAAAATGGCGTGGGAGGATGAACATGGAGATAAGAACGAAGATGACCATGACGGATGCCGCGTACAGCTGCATGGAGAAGCGTAAAAAAGAGATTGAGTTTGTCCGCCTCTGGCAGGATGTTGCTAAGGCCATGCAGATTCCGGAGGAACAGCTGGCCCGTAAAAAAAGGCAGTTTTACAACGAACTGATGATCGATAATCGGTTTGCGGTTCTGCATGGAAATAAATGGGATTTACGCAGCCGTCGTCGTTTTGACGAGCTGCATGTCGCTGATGCGGATATGGAAGATTCGGAAGAAGAAAGCGAAGAGACGGAAGAAGAAACGCTGGATCTGCCGAAAGGTGAAGAGGCCTATTGATCATCATCGGCCGGGGACTTGTGAAAGTCTCCTTTTTTGTTTTTCGATCGTCGGCAATGGGGCAAATTTCTTTTCATCTGTTTGAAAATGGGCTAAAATACAGATGGTCTGAAAAGGAGAAAAATTATGGCAATGGTATCTGCTACAGAGATGATCAACAAGGCACATGAAGGTCACTACGCGATTCCGGCATTCAATACGAATAATTTGGAGTGGACAAAGTGTATTCTCAAGGCCGCTCAGGAAATGAAGTCGCCGGTTCTCATCCAATGTTCCGAAGGCGCCGCCAAGTATATGGGAGGCTATAAGGTCGTCGCCGATATGGTACGGAATCTGCATGATGCGATGGGGATTACGGTTCCGGTTGCCTTACATCTGGATCACGGCACTTATGAAGGCGCTAAGCAGTGTATTGAAGCAGGCTTCACGTCGGTCATGTTCGACGGCTCGCATTACGATATTGAAGAAAACATCGAAAAATCCAAAGAGATCATTGCGCTGGCTCACAGCAAGGGCATTTCGGTTGAATGTGAGGTCGGCGGTATCGGCGGCACGGAAGACGGCGTCACTTCGCAGGGCGAACTGGCCGATCCGGCGGAGTGCAAGGCGGTTTCCGATCTGGGGGTCGACTTTTTGGCCGCCGGCATCGGTAACATTCACGGCGTTTATCCGGCGAATTGGGCGGGCTTGAATTTTGAGCGTCTGGATGAAATCAATCAGGCGGTTGACGGAAAACCGCTGGTGCTTCACGGCGGTTCGGGCATTCCGTACGAGCAGGTACATAAAGCGGTGACGCTGGGCGTTTCAAAGGTCAACATCAATACGGAACTGCAGCTTGTATTTGCGGCCGCAACGCGTAAGTATATTGAAGAAGGCAAGGATCATGAGGGTAAAGGTTATGATCCGCGCAAGCTTCTGAAACCGGGCTGCGACGCGATTGTCGCCAAGGCGGAAGAACTGATCAAGGCTTACGGTTCCAACGACAAGGCCGCTTAAGGGATAGGTTTCAGAAGAAGCTCGTGAGGCGGTTTCCGCTTCGGGTTTCATAAAATCGAACGGATAAAATGAAAACAAGAGAGCTCCATATCTCTTGTTTTCTTATGGACGAAGATCGGGTAAAATGAACGAATGAAACAGCGTGTGGTATTGTGGGACATGGACGGCGTCTTATTCGACAGCGAAAAGGCGTATATGGACGGTAATATTCAGGTCATGCGCAGGCTGGGTTATGATCAGGACGAGAAGAATCTGTATCGGGTTATCGGACAGGATATGAACGGTTTATATGCCATGCTTACGGAACTTCTGGATGGATATCGAACGCAGGATGAATTGAAACGCGCGATCGATCAATATTATTGTGAACACCCGCTGAGCTTTCGTTCCATGCTGTTTCCGGACGTACCGGCATCCTTGCGACAGATGAAAGCGCGGGGGATAAAGACGGCTGTCTGTTCGGGGTCGCCGAAAGAGACAATTCTGCAGGCGCTGCGGGAGTGTGACCTGACAGCTTATTTTGATCTTGTCGTATCGAGTGATGAGGTTCCTTTGCCCAAGCCGCATCCGGACGTGTATCTGGAAGCGGCGGAACGTCTTGGCGTCTTGGCGTCGGCGTGCGTTGTCTATGAAGACAGCACGCTGGGTATCGAGGCGGGCCGGCGTGCGGGAATGCGGGTGATCGCCCGCAAAGATGACCGCTATGGACAGGATCAGTCTCAAGCGGATCGGATTGTTGAAAACAGTACGGCCATGTTGGCGGCTCTTGACGAGGAGGATTGAACAGTGCGGGAAATATTCAGAATTGAGGGCGGTCATCGCTTACAGGGCACGTTGCGTGTTTCCGGTTCGAAGAATGCCACGGTGGCTTTAATACCGGCGGCCGTGCTGGCCAATGCCCCGGTGACGATCGCCGGCGTTCCGCACATTGCGGACGTTGATAATCTGGCCCAGATTCTGCGGCTTTTAAACGCTTCGGTGACGGAAAAAGAAGATCATCTCATCATCGATCCGTCGCGAATGAAAAATATTACGTTGGACGCGGATTGTGTAACGCGCTTAAGGGCTTCCTATTATTTCATGGGCGCTCTGCTGGGCAAGTATGGCTATGTGCGAATGAAGATGCCGGGCGGCTGTTATCTGGGGCCGCGGCCGATTGATCTGCATCTGAAGGGTTTTGAAGCGCTTGGGGCATCGGTCGATTATGAAAAGGGCTGTTATACGATCAAGGCGGATCATCTGCGCGGAACGAAAATTTTCCTGGATATCGCTTCGGTCGGAGCGACGATCAATATCATGCTGGCGGCTGTTTACGCACAGGGACGGACGACGATTGAAAATGCGGCCAAAGAGCCGGAAATCATCGACGTCGCAACTTTGCTCAACAATATGGGAGCCAATGTGCGCGGAGCCGGAACCAATGTCATTACGATTGACGGCGTGCAGACATTGACCGGGTGCGTGCATGAAATTATTCCCGATCGGATTGAGGCGGGGACCTTTGTCATTCTGGCGGCGGGTATCGGGGAAACGATGACGATCACCAATGTCATTCCGCAACATATTGAAGCGTTGACGTCCAAACTGCTGGAAATGGGCGCGGATATGGAGATCGGCCTGGATTCCGTTACGGTACGGCGGGCCAAGTCTATCCTGCGGGCGACGGATATCACGACGCGACCTTATCCGGGCTTTGCGACCGATCTGCAGCAGCCGTTAACGGCGCTTTTAACGCAGGCGGACGGCGTTTCACAAGTCTGCGACACGGTGTACCCGGAGCGCTTCAAACATAGTCTGGAACTACAGAGGATGGGCGCGAATATCGAGATCAGCAACGGCGTTTCCGTCATTACGGGGCCCAGTCGTCTGTATGGCGATAAAGTGATTGCGACGGATTTGCGCTGTGGCGCCTGCCTGATTATTGCCGGTCTTCTGGCAGATGGAATTACCGAAGTGCATGATATCTATCATATTGACCGCGGTTATGATCGGATCGATGAAAAACTGCGGCAGGCGGGAGCGCAGATTCAGCGCTGCGTGGTGGAGGATTAAGGCTTTCCCCTTGTCAGCGGCAAGAGGGTATGCTACGATACTCCTGCACTTTCTTTAAGCACGCTTGGAGGCTTAAGGCAGAAGGGAGAATGAGAACATGAAACAAGGTATTCATCCGGAGTATCATAAAGCGAAGGTTGTCTGCACATCTTGCGGAGCTGAGTTTGAAACCGGTTCGACATTGAAGGAAATCCGTGTCGATACCTGCAGCAATTGCCATCCGTTCTATACGGGGCGTCAGCGTTTTGCCCAAGCGCAGGGCCGCGTGGAGAAGTTCAACCGGAAGTACGGTCTCAAGAACGACAATCAGGAATAAGTTTCGCTCAAGTCATACCGTGTTATCGCGGTATGGCTTTTTTCTATTGTGAAACCGGCATTTTTGGCAGTAAAAGCGTAAAGCGAAAAAGCGCCTTTTCACGCTTCTTTTTACAACAAATACAAAACCGATCCATATGGTAAAATAAACGCCATGGAAAGGAGCGCGCCATGGTACAAAAAGAGATGAACCATACGGAAGAAATTGAACGACTGCACGAAAACCTGTTACAAAAAAGCAAGACCGGCGAAAAAATCGATATCGACGCCGTACAGGATGAAGCCGCACGGCTGCATCTCAATGATGCGGAAACCGACGATCTGTTTAACTGGTGCGTCGAGCATGACATAGCCGCTCCGGATTCTCAGGTGGAAGAGACCGCCACGCAAGAACCCTATGTTGAAGAAAAACGTACCGTAAGCACCATGGACGGCGTGCAGCAATATCTGCGCGAGATCGGGCAGGTGCCGCTGCTGAGGGCGGAGGAAGAAAAAGACTTAGCCCGCAAGGTACAGCGCGGCGACGCCGAAGCCTATCAACAGCTTGTCGCCGGCAATCTGCGGCTGGTCGTATCCATCGCCAAAAAATATATGCGCCGCGGCCTCTCCATTCAGGATCTGATTCAGGAGGGGAATATCGGCCTGATGCATGCCGTAGAGAAATTTGATCCGGAAAAGGGCTTTCGTTTCAGCACCTATGCGACCTGGTGGATTCAGCAGGCGATGGCACGGGCGATCGCCGATCAAAGCCGCGATATCCGCCTGCCGGTTCACATGGGCGAGCAGATCATCCGCGTGCGCCGGGTACAGAAAGAACTGTATCAGGAGCTGAACCGTGAACCGACAAGTCGGGAAATCGCCGCCCGCATACCGGGAATGAATGTCGAGCGGATTGAAGAAATACAGAAGATTGCGCAAGAGCAGATTTCCCTGGAAACACCGACCGGCGAAAGCGATTCCGACGGAACCTTATCCGATTTTATCGAAGATGAATCCGCCGTCGATCCGGCGCAGGCGATGGATCAGGAAGTGATCCGCGAAGCGGTATGGCAGATGGTGGAAAGCCTTTCACCGCGCGAGCGGCAGGTGATCTGTGCGCGCTTCGGTCTAAACGGCGAAACGGTGCACACGTTGCAGGAAATCGGCGAAGCCTACCATATTTCACGGGAACGTGTGCGGCAGATCGAGGTGAAAGCGCTGCGACAGCTGCATCGTGCGTATGCGCAGAAACAGGAAATCAAAGATCTGAAAGGATGAAACAACGATGAATCTGGAAGCGTTACAGACAAAAGCCGACGCGCTGGAACAAGAGTACCGCGCGATCAACGAACAGCTTCTGCAGGAAGATGTTTTAAAGGATCCCCGCCGCATTGCCCAACTGTCGCGCGCGGCGGCACATCTGGAGAAAATCGCGGAAGCGGCGGTACGATGGCGTCAGCTGCGCGGGCGGATTGTTGAGGCCAAGGCCGCGCAGAGAGAAGACGATCCGGAATTATGCGCGCTGGGGGCCTTGGAAGAAGCGGAAGCCCAACAGGAACAGCAGGCTCTTTTAGAGCATCTCCAGCGCCTGTTATTGCCGCAGGATCCGGACGACGATCACGATGTCATCATGGAAATCCGCGGCGGCGTCGGCGGCGACGAGGGCAATATCTTTGCCGGCGATCTGTATCGAATGTATACACGCTATGCGGAAAGTCAAGGCTGGAAGATCGACGTTATGGGGGCTTCCCCCTGTGAAGCGGGCGGCTTTTCCGAGATCATTTTCGCGATCAAAGGCAAGGACGTATATAAAGCGTTGAAATTTGAATCCGGCGCCCATCGCGTCCAGCGCGTGCCGAAGACCGAATCGCAAGGCCGCATCCAGACCAGCACGGCGACCGTTCTTGTACGCCCGGAAGCGGAGGATACCGATCTTATGATCGATCCGAAGGATCTGACGATTGAAACGCACCGCGCTTCCGGCGCCGGCGGTCAGCACATCAATAAAACCGATTCCGCCGTGCGCATCGTACACGTGCCGACCGGAATTACAGTGAATTGTCAAGAAGGGCGCTCCCAGATCGAAAACCGCGAGACAGCCATGCGCCTGATCAAAACCCGCGTCTATGAAGAACTGGAGCGGCAGCGGCTGGAAGCAGAAGGAAAGGAGCGGCGGGCCAAGATCGGCACGGGCGACCGCTCCGAAAAAATCCGCACGTATAACTACCCGCAGAACCGCGTGACCGATCATCGTATCGGCTTTTCCGTCAACCAGCTGGACCGGGTGATGGAGGGAAAGCTGGATGATATCATCGCCGCTCTTTGGGCGGACGACGAACGCCATAAGCTGGAGGAAGAAAAATGACGGCTTTCGCGCGACAGGTTCATGTATATCAAAAGGAATGCCGCCGCCGCTCCATTCCGGAAGAGACGGTGATGGCCTTTCTGGTCGAGCTTGCGCAAAGGGAACGCTACGACCTGTACCTGCATTATGAAGAAGAGATGCCGTTGAAGCTGGAGACGGCTTTTACGGCCGGCATGGAACGAATTTTAAACGGCGAGCCGATGGATCATGTGTTAGGCTATGCATGGTTTTACGGGTATAAGATGATCGTGAACCGCAGCGTTCTGATTCCGCGTCCCGAGACGGAGGAACTGTGCGCCAAAGTTCTGGCGCAGATCGACGCGCTGTTTCCAAAGATGGCGTATCCGCGCATATCCTGCGCCGACGTAGGCACCGGCAGCGGCGCCATCGCGATCGCCTTGTGCAAAGAAGAACCGCGCCTGAATATGTGGGCGACCGATATCAGCCCCGATGCCTTAAAGGTCGCCGAAGAAAACGCCGCGCGCAATCAGGCGCCCGTCACGTTTATGGAGGGCGACATGTTGCGGCCGCTGTGGGAACGTGGTATTCAATTGGATGTGCTGGTCTGCAATCCGCCATATATCCGCCGACAGGAGACGTTGGAACATGCCGTCGTGGATTATGAACCGCATGTGGCTTTATTTGGCGGAGAGGACGGGTTGAAGTTTTACCGCGCGGTTTTCAAGGATTGTCGCCGGGTCTTGAAAAAACGGGCGCTGATGGCGTTTGAAATGGGCTGGGATCAGACGGCGGCGATGCGCAGTCTGTTAGCCGAAGAACTGCCGGCTGTGCCGTATACGATATGCAAAGACATGAACGGAAAAGACCGCATGTTACTGGTGTATTGGAATTGTGGAGAGGAGGCGTCGCATGAATAATGATGAATTAGCGCAGACGCAGGTCATTGAAGTACAGGATTCTGAAAATGAAGAACGGATGAAAAAGCCGGCTAAGAAAAAGAAAAAAATGTCAAAAACGGTCGCATTGTTTTTTCAATTTCTGTTTGTAGCGGCGATTCTGGTGGCGGTTTATTCCGGCTGGCAGATCTATAGCGGCTTACGCGAATATGCACAATCGCGTGACACCTATACCAAACTGTCTCAAAAAGTCGTGCGTTCCGCTTCGGCCGATGCGACGGCGGAACCGTTCGTCCGCCATGATTTTGAGCAGCTGACGGCCATTAATCCGAATACGATCGGCTGGATTTCCATGGCGGATTCAACGGTTGATTATCCCGTCGTACAGGGAACGGATAATACCTATTATCTGAACCATCTGTTTGACGATACGCCGCATCGCTCCGGCGCCATTTACATGAACTGTGACAATGATCCGGAGTGCAGGGACAAGAACACCATTTTCTATGGTCACCATATGCGCGACGGCTCGATGTTTCATGATATCGCCGCCTTTGACGACGCCCAATGGGCGCAGGAACACCCGGAAATCATTTATGAAACGCCGGACGCCGTCTATCGTCTGGAACCGTTCGCCGGTATTGTCGGAGACGGCCAGTCCGATTACGTGCAGATTTCTTTCGACAGCGATGAGGAATTTATGCAGTATGTTCAGGATAAGATCGATCACTCCACATTCAAAAGCGATATTGTCATACAGCCGCAAGATCAGATTGTCACGCTTTCAACCTGTATTTACGTGGTGGAAGACGGCCGCTACGCATTGTTTTGCAAATTGACGAAGCTGCAATAATATTCAAGCAGGGAAAATACCGAACGTGTGCAGATTGTTTTCTGCACATTTTTAAAAATGCCGCCGGCCGGCTTGCATGATAAAATAATCAGATGAAGCGATACAGGCAAAATGAAATTGCGGAGCTTGCGGAAATTCTGCGTCGGGACGGCGTGATCTCCGTACCGACGGATACGGTGTTCGGCGTATGTGCACGCATGGATTCTCTGACGGCGCAAAATAACCTGCGGCAGGTTAAACATCGGCCGGCCACGAAGGCTTTCCCGATTATGTGCGCCGATCTTTCCCAGATACAGACAATTGCCGTCGTTGATGAACGGGCGGAAAAAATCATCCGTGCGTTTATGCCCGGGCCGTTGACCATGATTTTAAAAAAACAGGATGTGGTCGCGGACTATGTAAACGGCGGAATGGATACGCTGGCGATCCGTATGGCGGAAGAAGGGCCTTTGCGAAACCTGATTCGGACACTTGGCGTACCGCTGTTCATGACCAGCGCCAATACCTCCGGCCATCCGCCCTGCACATCGTTGGACGAAATTGAAGAAGCCTGTCCGGACTTGTCGGCCATGATGGAGGGGGAAGTGCGGTATGGGCAGGCCTCGACGATTCTGGACGCCTCAAAGAAAGAACTGGTCATCTTGCGTGCCGGTCCGATTACGATGGAAGAAATCACCGCGGTTTCAGCGTGAAAACACCCGGTGATTTTTTCTTGCGGTTCTTTCCTGTATAATTCGGATATTCAGAAAGGAATACCGGCGCCGTTACCGAATGGGAAGCGGTGAACACCTATGAAGACGATGCGACGGAAACCGGCGGTACGTACGAGTCGACCGGCGATGAAGAAAATGCCATTCATGTGTCCGGAGGTTCGGTGATTTTCAATCAGCCGACCATTACGCGCAATTCTTCGACGGCGCAAGGCGGCGATACCGCCAGTTTTTACGGCGTCGGAGCGGCGGTGCTGACAACCGGAGGAACGTCGTACATCAATGGCGGCGATATTATCGCGTTGGGAACCGATATGCTGGAAACTTCGACGGACGCTTCGAAACAGAATACGCTGGCGCTTACCTTTGATGAAACTTATAAGGAAGGCAGTACGATTTCCGTGGTTAAGGGAGACGGAACGGTCATCGTTACGGCCAGCGCCGATCAGGATTTCCGCACTCTGCTTGTCAGCAACGCACAGCTGACCAAGGATGAAACGTACCATGTTCAGATTGACGGCAAGACGGTTTCGATTAACGGAGAAACGGATTTTGTCCTGACCGACACCATCACAAGTTACGGTATGGGAAATCAGATGGGCGGACCGACCGATCACCCGCAGGGACCGGGAGAAAGACCGGATGGCGAACCGCCGGCACGGCGCGAATAAAAAAAGGAGCGATCGAACGGATCGCTTCATTTTTTTGAAAATTGAACTTCAATATGCTGTACGAGCCGGGTAATATCACCCAGAGGCCGATACGATTGAGCAAAGAGCAGACATGTTTCGCGATAGTGATCGTCATTGACGAGCGCCCGATAGTTTTCGTATAAGGACGCCATGGTCAGGGACTTCTCATTTTTGACGATACCGATGCCGTGATGCTGAACGATCGAGGCGATGCGGCTGCGCTGCCAGCCTTCGTTGGCGAAGACAAGCTGCGGAATGCCGTGTACCGCGCATTGATTGAACATCCACGGATTGCCGTCATGGATGCATACCTGCGCCATGTTCAGAAAATCCGCCCGTATGGTTCGGCAGTATTCAATCGGCGTCGGGGCAATACCCTGTGCGCCCTTGCAGTAAACAAGGACCGGATTATAGGCGCCGGCAAACGCGCTGTGCAGAATACGGCGCAGACGGAAAACGGGCAGGGACGTCTCGCTGAAACAGACACACAACTTGCGCCCGCTCTGCAGCAGGCGCTCCGCTTCCATGGAACCGTAACGCAGACGGCGCTCATTTTCATCAATATTCTGCACGGTCGCCGGCCCGAACATAAACTGCATGTCGGCTTCTTCCCGCAATGTTTCCAGACGGAGAATCTGTTCCAGCTTTTCTTCGGAAAGTAGGCGGTTCACGCCGTTGAGCGTTTTTCCCTGAAAATGCGCCGGCCGATATTGCGCGGCGAAGATCAGCAGGCAGCGCGGAAGATGCTGCGTGCGGGCGGCAATCGCGGTGCTGATACGGCCAAGATCCAGAAGCAGATCCGGCTGAAAACGTTTGATGGCGCTTTGTAAGGCATCCAGATCGGCACGCAGAAAAGGATAGGATGAAAGCTTTTGCCGATACAGATCGGTTTCAACCGCTTCTGCCTGGGCGGGAAGGAGAAAGGGAAAGATGCTAGGCGGCTCCGGCGCACGATAAAAAGCGCAATTTCTAAGCTTTGCGTAGGGCGGTGCGCAGAGCGCGGTCTTATGGCCGCGGTCACGTAAAATGCGGACCAGACTTTTCGCCAGCAGGAAAGAAGCGTTGGCGTTCGATCGACTTGTATCGGGAACCAGAAGGATTCGCATATACATCAGTATATAGCATTTATGGAATTGTCGGTTGCGTTTCCCGCGGTGTTCTTTTAATATGTTGGATTGGGAAAAGGAGGTTTCCGACGATGCTGGAAGTATTGAATCATCCGTTGATTACACATAAGCTGACGCAGATGCGCCAGGTACAGACAGGGACAAAGGATTTCCGCGAGAATCTGGATGAAATCGCCGAGCTGATGGCTTACGAGGTGTGTCGGGACCTGCCCGTCGAACCGGTGGACATCGAGACGCCGGTCGCTCCCTGCACGGGTTATCAATTGAGCAAAGAGGTGATCATCGTACCGATTCTGCGCGCCGGTATCGGCCTGTTGGACGGTATCCGCCGTCTGGTGCCGACCGCCAAGGTCGGCTTTATCGGCATGTACCGAGATGAGGAAACGCTGGAACCGCATGAATATTTTGCAAAATTTCCCAAGGATCTGGAGCATGCGGTCGTCATGGTTGTTGATCCGATGCTGGCGACCGGCGGGAGCGCCGTGGCGGCGATTGACGTGATCAAACAGCGGGGCGCTAAAAATATCAAGCTGGTCTGTCTGGTCGGTGTTCCGGAGGGCGTGCGCGCCGTTCAGAAAGCGCATCCGGACGTCGATATCTATTTAGCCGCGATGGACGACCATCTGAATGAAAAAGGATATATCGTTCCCGGCCTCGGCGATGCGGGCGATCGCATTTTCGGGACAAAGTAGGCCATGTTTACGGGTTTCTGGCTGGAAGCGACGCTTTCCGTCGTCTGCTTCTGCATCTGTTTTTATGCGCTGAACGCTTTGGATTTTGAGCGTTTTTTAAAAAAAGGACACGGCGCACAGGCGCAGGTTCTCTATTGGATTTTGGCCATCGGTCTGGCGTGGATGTTGAAGAGCTTCATCATCGCGCTGCTTTATCGCGGATAAACAGGCAAGAGAAGAAAGGAGGAATGGAATGAATCTGGTACTTGGTGCGCTTCCGTACTTCGGCCTTTCATTTATCATTTCATTTCTGATGGTGCCGGTGTGCAAAGCGGTCGGACTGCGGCTTGGTATTTATGCGCAGGAAAATGAGAGAACGGTACACCACGGCCGGATTGTCCGCATCGGCGGTACGGCGATCCTGATCGGTTTTTTTGTGTCGCTGGCCGTCCTGTGGGAAGCCGATCCGCAGCTGAACGGTATTCTGCTCGGCGGCGCGCTTGTCTTTCTGGGCGGACTGCTCGATGACATTTACGACTTGCCGGCCAAGGTGAAACTGTTGTTTCAGATTGCCGGGGCGGCGGTGGCGTTATACGTCGGAAATCTTGCTCTTGACCGCCTGCATATTCTTGCCTTTGAAATTACGAATCCGCTTGTCGTCAATGCCTTCTGTTTTATATGGCTGATCGGCATCACGAACGCCATCAACCTGATCGACGGCCTGGACGGCCTGTCTTCCGGCATCTGCGCGATCGTAACGGCGACGATCGGTCTGCTCGGCTTTTTCATGGGCCGCCGGGATATCTGTATCATGGCGCTGGCGCTGGACGGGGCGATACTCGGCTTTCTGCCGTATAATTTTCATCCGGCCTCGATTTTTGTCGGCGACTGCGGCGCGCAGTTTATGGGTTTTACGATTGCGGCCATGTCCCTGCTGGGCTTTAAAACGACCGCTCTGATCACGCTGGGTCTGCCGATTCTGGTCTTGTTTATTCCGATCGGTGATACGCTGATTGCGATCATCCGACGGGCACTGCGTGGAAAAGGCATCATGGAAGCGGACCGCGGTCATCTGCATCATGTCCTGATGCTGAAATTACGGCTCGGCCATCGGCGGACCGTATTGATTCTGCTCTTCGTGACCGCTCTGTTCGCACTGGCGGCCATTCTGACTTTTTTTCATCCGGGCGCCGGCATCGGCATGATTACGCTTCTGCTTATTTTGGCGGATCTGTTCATTGAATTTACAGGTATGATCAACCCGCACTTTCACCCGCTGTTATCCATTTCAGAACGCCTGTTCAACTGGCCGCATATGAAGGACGGCGACGATCCGGTGGATACGGCGTATCTGGAAAAAGAGCATCACGAATATGAAGAAACGAAAAGGGACGAGAACGAATAGGTCATTGATGATCCCCCCTCATAACCTGCAGGTATTCATTGACAATGTGGCACATTTGTTTCAAGCCTTGAGTTAGAGTTTGGATATGCTCGCATGCGCAAAGTATACTCGGTAAAAGCGTCTTCCCCTTATCTGGTCAGATGCTTTTATTTTTTTTATGACGGTTCCTTATTCGTTGCAGTCCTTTTCTGAAAGGGACAGAGGGCGTCGTTTCAAGAAAATTGTAAAAGAAATACAAAGAGCATATACAGAAAGAAAGCATGACGCATTTTGGAAATACCGCAAGGCACAAAGCAAGTACTTTTCGATGGGACGGGGGATTTTGGAACCACCGTTTTTTTATGCTATGATTTTTGGCGGAAGATATGAATTATCGTATCTTTAAAGGAGGAAGCAGAATGAAGCGTTTTAAAAAAATCCCGGCCATACTGGCATTGGCGATGGGATTGGCGGGTTGTGTCGTCACGTCGACAAAACCGACTGCGGAAAGCGGAACGTTTACCGGTGAGGGTTCCGGAAAAGGCGGCAAAATCGTCGTCGATGTGACGTTGGATCAGGAAGAAATCAAGGAGATTCAGGTCACGGAATCGCACGAATCGGGCGTCATCTCCGATGCGTACGCGATCATGCGTGAGGCGATGATCGCGCAAAACACGCCGGACGTCGACATGGTTTCGGGCGCGACCCTGACCAGCGCCGGCTTCCGCACGGCCGTTGCCGATGCGATAAAGAAGTCGGGCGTCACCTTGAAAGAAAAGAAAGTGACTCCGCATACGGCGCAGGCTGTCGAAGAAACCTATGACGTCGTTGTTATCGGCGCCGGCGGTGCGGGTCTGGCGGCGGCGATTACGGCAGCCGAAGCGGGCGCCAAGGTTGCCGTCGTCGATAAACTGCAGATGTCGGCCGGCAATACGTTGATTTCCGGAGCGGAATATGCCGCCCCGGACAACTGGCTGCAGAAAGAACAGAATATTGAAGACAGTCCGCAGCTGTTGGAAGAAGATATGCTCAAGGGCGGCGACAATCTGGCCGACCCCGCGCTGGTCAGGACGCTGGCGGAAAATGCATTGGCCGGCGCCGAGTGGCTGCGCGACGACGTAAATGTGCAGTGGACGGATGAGCTGATGCATTTCGGCGGCCATTCCGTTACCCGCAGCCTTGTTCCCCTTGGCGCCACCGGCGTGGAGCTTGTTTCCAAACTGGTGGAAAAGGCGAAAGAAACCGGCGTGACGTTGTATTACGGCGTGCGGGCGGAAAAAATCAATCTCCAAGACGGTGCGGCCGAGGGTGTTTCGGGTGTGGCTTTAAACGGTGACACCTATATGCTGCATGCGACAAAGGGCGTCATTCTGGCGACCGGAGGATTCGGCTCCAATCCGCAGATGGTGGAAACCTATAACCCGAATCTTGTCGGCTATAAATCCACCGATTCGGTAGCGGATACGGGCGACGGCATCGTCATGGCGCAGGAAGCCGGCGCGCAGCTGGTCGGCATGGAATACATTCAGACCTATCCGCTGTGCGATGTCCTTTCGGGCGGCCTTTTATATGTCGACGACGCCCGCCTGTATGGTTATTCCATCCTTGTCAATAAGGAGGGAGAGCGTTTTGTTGATGAACTTGGCCGCCGCGACGTGCTTTCGACCGCCATTCTTGAGCAGACCGGAGGCGTCTGCTACGAGGTGATGGACGATCAGGCCTGGAAAGAGGCGCAGATTGAAGAAAATCATGGTGGCGAGGTGGCATACTTGATGCACAATCAAAATCTCGTTAAAGCCGACACTCTGGAAGAAGCCGCGGAATTTTTCGGCATCGATGCCAAAAAGCTTGCCGAAACGGTGGAAGCGTACAATAAGATGGTCGACGCACAGGAAGATACGCAGTTTGCCCGCAAGTCCATGAATATGAAGATTGAGCAGGGGCCGTTCTATATCGTTACGGCCGCTCCGGCGATTCACCATACGATGGGCGGCGTCAAGATCAACGAACGGGCCGAAGTATTGAATGCGGAAGATCAGGTTATTCCGGGCTTGTATGCGGCCGGCGAAGTGACCGGCGGCATTCACGGTTCAAACCGCCTCGGCTCGTGCGCGATTGCGGACATTACGGTTTTCGGCCGTATCGCCGGCGCGGAAGCGGCGAAGCGTTAAGCGCGATTCATTCTTTTTGAAAAACGAGACTGTGACCGTTGGCCACAGTCTTTTTTAAACGACGCCCGCTTCGGCAAAGAAATAAGCAGGAGGACTTGAACGATGCGTTTTCGAGATGTGCAAGAATACATGGGCGAAGTGAAGCGGGAAGGAAAGCCCCTGCCGCCGCAATGGCTGCATTATATGGGTATCCGTCGGGCGCTGTTTGAGCAGATGGATAAAGAACTGTCGTATTCCATTCTCATTTCCGAGGTGAACTGGGTCATGCGCCGCCACATGCATACCGCAAAGGAAGCCGGTATTCTTCCCCGCATCGGCGATATCTGCTATATGGATTTCGGACCGGCTTATTTAAACGAATGCGGCTTTCAGCATTTCGGCTTTCTTTTCCGCCTCGTTCAGCAAAAAGCTCTTGTCGTGCCGATGACAAGCAATGTGCAGCAGGTGGCCCGCGCCTATGATCCGATACACAATCCGCAAGGCCAGAAGCACCTTTGCGCCATCGGCCAACCGCCGGGTATGCACCGACCGTCCGTTTTGTTTTTGAACGACATGCGCTATGTCAATACGGCGCGAATTTTGGAAGTCAAGGCGCATATCGCGGCGGATTCCGCGCAGTTCAAGCGGATTGAAGAACGCATCTTTGCCAGTATGAACGGCGCTTGTTCATGATAGGATAAGGGCATGAATGCTGCGCAGGAAACATGGCTGGTGGCCGTATCGGCCGGGGCGGATTCGATGGCCCTGCTTTCCATGTGCCTGGAAAAGGGAATGCAGGTCGCCGTGGCCCATGTCAATTACCATACGCGCCCGCAGTCTGAGGAAGAGGAAGCCTACATCCGCTCTTTTTGCAAGGCGCATGCCGTTGTCTGTCACGTGGAGAACCGTCCGTTTGTCCGACATGGAAATTTTGAAGCGTCCGCCCGTGCGTGGCGCTATGGTTTTTTTGTCTCGCTTGTCCGTCAGTATGGCTATAAAGGCGTATTGGTCGCACACCAGGAAGACGATCTGCTGGAAACCTATTGTATGCAGAGGGAGCGGAAGATCGTTCCGGCCTGTTACGGCTTACGGGAAGAAAGCGAATATGAAGGCGTTTTAATTCGTCGCCCGCTGCTCAACTTTACAAAGGAAGAGCTTGAGGCGTATTGCCGGACGCATCATGTCCGCTATTTTCATGATGCCAGCAACGACGATCTGTCTTATACGCGCAATCGCGTCCGCCATACGGAGATACAACGGCTTTCGCTTCAGGAACGAAGTCGCCTGCGGAAGGAAATTCAATGCCGGAACGACGAGTTGCAGCTTTGCCGTCAGAAGGCGACGGACAGGGCGCAAAAAAAAATCCGACTTTCTTTCTATCGCGCGCTTTCGGAAGCGGATCGTCTGACCCTGCTGCGGAAGATGATGGCGGCCGAACACGCCCGCCTGGCGCAGATACGGGAATGGGATCGGATCGTCTGCAAAAAAGAAGATTATGTCCTATGCCGTCACGATCGACAGCTTGTACTGGCCAAGGGCGTCTTATGGGTTATGGAAGCCACAAAGCCCTATGCGTTTACCTATGAAACGGCGGCCGATTTACGGGCCGCGAAGGAAAGATGGTTTACCGTGGAAGAAGGGAAGGCGGGCGTCTATGCCTGTACCTTTAAAGAGACGGATTTTCCGATTACGATCCGGACATGGCGAAGCGGCGACGCCATCGCGATGCGGTTCGGCACCAAAAAAATACAGCGTTGGTTTATTGATCGTAAAATTCCCCGCTGGCAGCGGACGCTTTGGCCGCTGGTGTGCGATCGCGGCGGGAAGGTGATCATGGTACCGGGGATCGGCTGTGATCGTCGACACCATTCTAGTGAGCCGTCGTGTTGTGTGATACAATGTTTCCCGATGGAGGCCGGGAAGGAATGAATCAGGACATCAAAAAAGTTCTTATTGAAGAAGAAGCAATCTATGCGCGGTGCAGGGAACTGGGCAAAGTGATTTCGCAGGACTATAAAGCGGCTCAGGCTGATCCGCTGCTGGTCGGCTTATTGCGCGGGTCGATACCGTTTATGGCGGAGCTGATCAAGTATCTGGAATTGGATGCGCAATATGATTTTATGGATGTCACCAGCTATGCCGGTACGATGTCCACCGGCGATATCAAAATCATCAAGGATTTGGACACGTCCATTGAAGGCTTGGATATTTTGCTCGTGGAAGATATCGTCGATACGGGTAAAACAATCGAAAGCGTCAAGAAGCTGATGTATAACAAAGGGGCGCACAGCGTGAAAGTCGTCACCCTGCTGGACAAGCCCAGCCGCCGCATCGTCAACGAAAAAGCGGACTATATCGGTTTTGAGATTGAAAATGAATTTGTTGTCGGCTTCAGCATGGATTTTAATCAGCACTATCGCTGTTTACCCTATGTCGGCGTCTTGAAGGATGAACTGTATCAGGATTAAGGAGTAAAAGGAAACCCATGCAGAAAAAAAGTCTACTGTACTATCTGCCGTATATGATCGTGCTGCTGGCGCTGATCAGTCTGTTTTATCTCAACTCGGAACAGACGCCGAAGACACTGAGCTACGATCAGCTGACGCAGACGATTCAAAACGAAAAAGTGACGGAATCGGTTTTAAGCGTCGGCTCGAATGTCATCACGGTAAAAGGAACCTATACAGAACAGGACGGGAAGGTCGTCACCTTCACTTCAACCGTACCGGCGGATGAAAATACGACGCAGATGCTTCTGGAAGAGCTGAAAGGAACGGTCAGTGTGGTGGATGCGGAAGCGTCCAACGCTTTCCTGGATGCGTTTTTTTCACTGACGCCGATTCTTGCAATCGTCATTCTCGGCGTCTGGATGATGAATCGGATGAGTAACAGCGGCGCCAATGCCAAGGCCTTCGATTTCGGCAAGTCGCGCGCCCGCCTGGAGACAAAGTCGCGCGTCCGCTTCACGGACGTGGCCGGAGCGGATGAAGAAAAGCAGGAAATGGCGGAGATTATCGACTATCTGAAATATCCGGCCAAATTTAAAAAAATGGGTGCCCGCATTCCCAAGGGAATTTTGCTGAGCGGTCATCCGGGAACCGGCAAGACCTTGCTCGCCAAGGCGGTCGCCGGCGAGGCGAATGTGCCGTTTTATTCCATTTCCGGTTCGGATTTTGTCGAAATGTTTGTCGGTGTCGGCGCCAGCCGTGTGCGCGACATGTTTAAGAAAGCGCAGCAGACGGCGCCCTGCATCATCTTTATTGACGAGATTGACGCGGTCGGTCGTCAGCGCGGCGCCGGTTTCGGCGGCGGCCATGATGAACGTGAGCAGACGCTGAACCAGCTGCTGGTTGAAATGGACGGCATGGAGGATAACAGCGGCATTGTCGTGGTGGCGGCGACGAACCGTCCGGACGTTCTGGATCCCGCACTGTTGCGGGCGGGGCGCTTTGACCGTCAGATCACCGTATCTCTGCCGGATCGAAAAGGCCGTCAGGCGATTCTGGACGTGCACGCGCGCAATAAGCATTTTGCCGATGACGTGCATATGGACAGCCTGGCCAAACGGACGCCCGGATTCAGCGGCGCCGATCTGGAAAACGTGTTGAACGAGGCGGCGATTCTGGCTGTCCGCAATCAGGAAACGCAGGTACACATGGCGGATATCGACGAGGCGATCGACCGGGTCATGATGGGGCCGGCCAAGAAGAGCCGTGTCTATGATGAGAAAACCAAGAAGCTGGTTGCGTACCATGAATCCGGGCATGCGATCATCGGCCTGTTTCTGGATAATGCGCAGATCGTGCAGAAAGTGACGATCATTCCGCGCGGATCGGCGGGCGGCTACAATCTGATGACGCCGGCGGAAGAGCGGATTATGCCGACCCGGAACGAACTGTTGGCCGAGATTACCTCGTATATGGGCGGCCGCGTGTCGGAAGAGATGTTTTTTGACGACGTGACGACCGGAGCCAGCAATGATATTGAGCATGCGACGAATATCGCGAAGGATATGGTCACGCTGTACGGGATGAGCGATCTCGGCCCGATCAAGTATAATTCGGGCTCGACGCAGAATGTATTCCTGGGCCGCGACTACACCAGCCCGAACGACGTTTCCGGGCAGGTGGCCTTTGAAATTGATCAGGAAGTCCGCAAGATTGTCAATAGCTGTCATGATAAGGCGCGGGCGGTTCTGGAAGAGCATAAGACGGAGCTGATTCGGATCGCCGAAGCGTTGATTGAAAACGAGACGCTGACGGCCGAGCAGATTCATCGCGTGGTTCGGGGTGAATCGCTTACGGAAGCAAGGCCCGAGGAGGTTTCACCGGCTGATCAGCCGATCGAGAATAAGGCGTAAACGTCTTATTCTTTTTTTTGCCCCGCAATTTCCTAACAGCTAGGAAAAACGGACGCGCGACGCGCTTCTTTCCTGTACTATGATAAAGAAGTGATCAGCAAACGTCAGGAACAAATTCTTCATATTCTGCAAACCGGGGAATGGAAAACGGGCACGGAAATTGCCGGTGTTTTAGGCGTGACAAGCCGCACGGTACGCAACGATATCAACGCGATTCGGGAAATGTACCCGGATCGGCTGGAAGCCAGCGTGCGCAACGGCTATCGTATGCGAAAAGGAATTGAACTGCATATGGAAGAAATTTCTTCGCCAATTCCGCAAACATCTCGGGAACGTCAAAAATATATTCTTCTGAAGCTGTTGACGGACGCCAAAGCCTTGAATTTGCTGCAAGTGTCCGATGACCTGTATATCAGCCGCAATACGATTGACAACGATCTGGCGCAGATACGCGCGACGCTTTCCGTTTATGAAGATCTGAAATTGCAGCGTCAAAACGGCGTCATTCACCTGTTGGGCAGCGAGCAGAGCAAACGTCGTCTATATAAAGACATGCTTGCCCATGAAACGGCCGGCAATTTTCTCAATCTCAACGAGCTGGATAAGATGTACGCGCACATCAATCTGCTGGAGATCAAAGAAGTTCTGGAAGAAGTTCTGCGGACATACGACTATAAGATAAGGGAGGATATTTTCCCATTTCTGATGATTCATATCGGCGTTTCGCTTGACCGCCTGATGAAAC
>CAUVBZ010000003.1:0-33481 GCA_963550455.1 uncultured Erysipelotrichaceae bacterium | reverse complement strand
GAGGAAATGATTATTTGGTTAGCACAATTTAAGGGGACAGAGGATGAAAAATAAGAAATGGGACTTAATAATTATTTTACTTAGTTTTTCTACAACTGTTTATTTGCTGAGTCGAAACATCCATATGGACGATATTTATGGCCTGTATATCGGTCCGATCATTATTTCAGGGCTAAGCATAGCTGTAGAAATTTTCGGAAGTAAGTTGGCGGAATTAAATAAAATCCCAAAGAAAATAGTTATTCCGATCGCTATCGGCATTCCGATTTTATTTACCATTTCTCAATATGGTAAATACATATTGCAGTCCGGCGCCGGATTTCGTTATGAAAAAATAGTTCATGTTTTGGCGGCGCTGCTTGTCATTCTGGCGGGCAACTATTTACCTAAAACAAAGCCGAGTCGATTTGTGGGATTGAAATTTTTTTGGCTGTTGGATAAACCGACAATTTGGTTTAAGGTTCATCGATTGGCGGGTTATTTATGGATCATATCCGGTGTATTATTGTTGTCTTTTGGAATAAGCAGCAGCTGGGAATGGATAGTATTGTATGTTTCGCTCCTATACGGCATCCCTCTAATATATTCATTGGTACTTATAAATGGAGAAAGAAAGGAGAATTTGAGATGAATTCATCAAAAATGAAGCATTTGGTTATAAGCAGCATATTGTGCTTAGCGACAGTCGGTATTTTTATCCTGTTCGGTAAAAATCTTCCGGAAGTTGTTCCCGTACATTGGGACACATCGGGGAATGTCAACGGCACGATTGCCAAATCCTATTTAACCTATGGAGCGCCGTTTGTGTATTTGCTCATCAATTTCATGGTGTTCGTTAAATATCAGGAAGAAGAAAAAAACACATGGCAATTTTATCTTGTGCCGGTGTTTGCGATCGCGTTGAGCTTCTTCGTGATTTTCCTTGCCCAAAGATAAAATACCGTCCGACCGGTTCCAAATTATTAAACGCATGAATTTCAGCGATCGGGATTGCGTTCATGAATTGAATATAATAAACTGTTCATGAACATGAACGATGAATTGAAAATGAACACACGGGAAGCCGACGTTCTGCTTGCCTTATGCACCCTGTCGAAACCCAGTCAGCGCATGCTTGCGCAGAAGACGAAGCTGGCTCTCGGCAGCGTCAATCAGGCTCTGCGCCGCCTGCAGGAATACGGTTTTTATGACGGCGTTCAGGTGACCGCTCTGGCCGGGGCGGAGCTTTTGCGCTGCCGTCCGAAACGGGCGGTTATTTTGGCGGCCGGATTCGGCTTGCGAATGGTTCCGATCAACATGGAAACGCCCAAGGCGCTCGTGCAGGTACATGGAGAAACGCTCATTGAGAGACAGATCAAACAGTTACATGCGGCCGGCATCCGGAATATTTCCGTAGTCGTCGGTTTTATGAAAGAGCAGTTTGAGTATCTGATCGATCGCTACGATGTCCGCCTGCTCGTCAACGCCGACTATGCCCGCAAAAACAATCTGTCTTCTTTAGTCTTGGCCGACAACCTTGAAAATTGCTACGTTGTTCCGGGCGATGTTTATTGCGCGCAAAATCCCTTTCATAAGCGGGAGCTTTATTCATGGTATATGGTTTCCGATCGGCGCAGTGCGGAAAGTATGCTGCGCGTCAACCGCCGAAACCGACTTGTTTATACCGAGGCGGGCGAACGTGGAAATGCAATGATCGGCATTGCTTATTTATGCAAAACGGACGGCGCGCTTCTTGCCGACCGCCTGCGCCGGCTGGCGCAGGATTCGGCTTACGACGCCCGGTTTTGGGAAGCGGCTCTGCTGACAAAGCAGGGGATGGACATTGTTCCGCGTTTAGCGGACGCCGGACAGGTTATGGAAATCAACACCTACGAACAACTGCGCCGGCTGGACGCCGATTCGGAACAGCTGGAATCCGGCGTTCTGAAACAGATCGCGCGCATTTTACACTGCAAAGTTGCCGATATGCATGCCATCGCCGCCTTGAAGAAAGGAATGACAAACCGTTCCTTTGTTTTCACGGTTCATAACGAACGCTATATCATGCGCATTCCCGGCGCCGGGACGGAAAAGCTGATCAACCGCCGGCAGGAGGCGGCGGTTTACCGCGCGATCGAAGGCAAAGGAATCTGCGATGCGCCGCTGTACCTGAATCCTAAGACCGGTTACAAGCTGAGTCGCTATATTGACAAAGTCCGCGCGTGCGACCCGTTCAGGGAAGACGATCTTGTTTTGGCGATGCGGACTCTGCGCCGCTTTCACGACATGCATTTACAGGTCGATCATGTGTTCGATCTGTTCGGACAGATCGCTTTTTATGAACAGCTGCGCAATGGCCGGCCCTCCGTCTATCGCGATTATGCCGAAACCCGGCGGCACATTTTTGCCCTGCAGGAGTATCTCTTTGAACAGAATATCGACTGCTGTCTGACGCACATCGACGCCGTGCCGGATAATTTCTTAATTGATCCCAAGGCTGAAGGCGGCATGCAGCTGACGGATTGGGAATATGCCGGCATGCAGGATCCGTATGTCGATCTGGCCATGTTTTCCATTTACAGTTTTTATGACCGCCGCCAGATCGATCATCTTCTGGATCTGTATTTTACGGGCAAAGTTTCGGAAGAAATTCGCACGCGCATTTACTGCTACGTCGCCGTCTGCGGCCTGTTGTGGTCGAACTGGTGCGAATATAAGACACAGTTCGGCGTCGATTTCGGGGCGTACAATTTACGGCAATATCGTTATGCCAAGGAATATTACCGGCTGGTTGAAAAGCGAATCGGGAAGAAAGAAAAATGAAAGTTGAACGGGCAATTATTCTGGCGGCGGGAATGTCCAGCCGCTTTGCGCCTTTATCGTACGAGAAACCCAAGGCGCTCATCACCGTGCGCGGTGAAATTTTGATTGAGCGCCAGATACGCCAGCTGCAGGCGGCCGGCATTTCTTCGATTTACGTCGTGACCGGCTACAAAGCGGAGCAGTTTGCCTACCTGCAAGAACGTTTCGGCGTACGTTTGCGCTATAATTCCGCTTATCGTTCACGGAATAATCATGCCAGTATTCATGCGGTCAAAGATGTGCTGGAAAACGCGTATATCTGTTCGGCCGATCAGTATTTTGTGCAAAACCCGTTTCAAAAGATGGAAGAAGAGTCGTTTTACGCCGCGGTTTACGCGCCCGGAAAGACGAAAGAATGGTGCCTTCAAAGCGATGCGGACGGTTTCATCCGCCACGTCCAGATCGGCGGCAATGACGCGTGGATTATGATGGGACATGCGTTCTGGTCGGCGTCCTTCGCCGTCCGTTTTCGCTCCATTTTGGAAGACGAATACGATCGTATCGAAACACGGGGAAAGCTGTGGGAAGCGATCTATATGGAGCATCTGGACAGCCTGCCCATGAAAATCAGGAAATACCCGGCGGGCATGATCTATGAATTTGATTCGCTGGAAGAATTGCGCCGTTTTGACACAAGTTATTGCGCCGATACCCGCTCGCCGATTCTAAAGCGGATCGCCGCCGCCTTGGCGGTTGAGGAAAAGGACATTCGTGTCATACAGGCCAAAAAAGACCGGCGCGGCGCCGTCAGCGGATTTTTATTTCGTGTGCCGACAGGCATATATGCCTACCGCTATCGAAGCGGACAGATCAGGAAAGCGGGGAAAGAAGATGAAAGAGAAACAGATTAACTGGATGATCACGCTGGTGCCGTTCGTTTTGATCGGCGGACTATGCACTTTACTCATCCTGCATCCGGCGGCGGCCAATGCGGCTCTGGAGTGGATACGCGATTGGATCGGCGATCATTTCGGTGTTTTTTATCTGCTGCTGGGACTGGGAATTTTTATCTTTTCACTCATTCTCGCCTTTTCGCCATATGGAAATATCGTGCTTGGAAAGTCGGATGAAAAACCGCGCTATACCTTTTTTACGTGGGGCTCCATGATGTTTACCTGCGGCCTGGCGGCGGATATTTTGTTTTATTCCTTTTCCGAATGGATATTGTATGCGGCGGATAAACATGTGCAGACGCTCGGCTCGCTGCAAGAATGGGCGGGTGTTTTCCCGTTGTTTCACTGGAGCTTGATTCCATGGTCGTTCTATCTTGTGCTGGCTGTTGCGTTCGGCTTTATGATGCATGTCCGCAAGCAGAACCGCCAGCGTTTTTCGCAAGCCTGCTATCCGCTGTTCGGCAGGCGGGTTTACGGCTGGTGGGGCCGCGTGATCGATCTGCTGGCGGTATTTGCGCTGCTGGCCGGTACGGCGACGACATTTTCCGTCGCCACGCCGCTTTTGGCGGAAGCGATGCACGTCTTATTCGGCTTCACCGTGAACCGGACGATCATCACGCTTCTGCTTCTGCTTACGACCTGCGCGGTTTATACCTATGCGCTTTTACACGGCATCCGCGGCATTTCCAAGCTTTCCAAAATCTGCGTCTGGCTGTTTTTCGGCCTGTTGATTTTTGTTTTTCTTCTGGGCGGGCAGGGAAAGTATATTCTGGAAACCGGTTTGATGAATCTGGGGACAATGCTGACGCATTTTCTGGAACTGGCGACCTACACGGATCCGCTTCGCGAGACCGGCTTCCCGCAACAATGGACGATGTACTATTGGGCTTATTGGATGGTCTGGTGTGTGGCCGCGCCTTTTTTCATCGGCCGCATTTCGCAGGGGAAAACCATCCGGCAGACCATTTTGGGCGGCTATGTGTTCGGCATGGGCGCTACCGTCAGCAGCTTTCTTATCCTCGGCAATTACGGCATGGGGCTGCAGGTCAAGGGGATTGCGGATTTCTTAGGCGCTTATGAAAGCGGCGTCGATATCTACACATGCATTATCGCGGTTATCCGTACCTTGCCGGGTTCTTCGTTTGTGCTGGGGCTGTTGATCCTGACCATGCTGGCCTTTTATGCGACCTCGTTTGATTCCATCGCGTATATCGCTTCCTGTTACAGCTATAAACGCCTGGAGAATGAACAGCAGCCGAGCCGGCGCATGGAACTTCTCTGGTGCGTTTTGCTCATTCTGCTGCCGATCGGGCTTGTCTTTTCACAAAGCTCCATGAACGGTATTCAGTCCGTCAGCATTATCGCCGCCTTGCCGCTGGGCGTCGTGATCGTGTGGATTGCGCTTTCGCTGTGGAAAGATATTCGCGCGTATACGAGGAAAGAAAAAATATAGTAAAATACCTTTCGTGCACAGATTATTGAAAAACACGACATGGATTATGCTCGGGCAGATCTTTCAGATGATCCTGAGCTTTTTTGTGGGCTTGTGGGCGGTGCGGTATCTTGGCCCCTCCGACTTTGGTTCCATCACCTATATCAGCAGCTATATCGCTTTATTTACAGCTGTCTGCACGATGGGGCTGGACACCGTGGTCGTCAATCGGCTGGTGCGTTATAAAGAGCGGGACGGTGAAATCGTCGCTTCGGCGATGCTCATCCGTTCGATTGCGGCCCTGATCAGCATGAGCGCTTTGACGCTGGTGGTCGCCCTCGTCGATCACGGGGACAAGGAATTGATATGGATTGCAGTACTGTCCGGTTTTGAACTGCTGTTCAAGGCGGCCGGAACGATCAGCTTCTGGTACCAGTATAAATTAGCGTCGAAAAAAACAGCCTTGGCGGATATGGCCGCATTTACCGTCGCCAGCATCTATCGGCTGTGGCTGTTGATCAGCGGCAAGGGCGTTTACTGGTTCGCTTTTTACAACAGCCTCATCTATCTGATGATTGCGGTCTTCTATATTCCGATGTTTAAGCGGGACGTCGATCATTCCGGAAAACCGACGAAAACGATGTGCCGGGATTTACTGCGCGGCAGTATGCCGTATCTGATCTCCGCCGTGCTGGTTTCCCTGTATACGCAGATCGATCAGATCATGATCAAACAGCTGTTGAAAAGCACCGAACAGGTCGGCTATTATGCGACGGCTTTGACGCTGACGTGGCTGATTGCCTTTGTGCCGAATTCCATTTCCGTATCGGCGCGACCGGTGTTGATGGATTTAAAAAATAAAGGCGCGCAGGACTATGAAAAGCGGGTGACGCAGGTGCTGGCGTCCATCATCTGGATTTCGTTTCTGTGCGCCTTTTTGTTCATGGTCTTCGCCAAGCCGATCATCCATCTTCTCTATGGTTCCTCCTACGCCCCCGCCGCTCCGGTTTTACAGATTCTGGTCTGGTCGGCGATTGCGGAAAATCTGACGAAGATTCGCGATATCTGGCTGATCGGCGCTGAAAAGTCACGGTTTGTGACGTTTCTTTCCGCCTGCGGAACCGGGCTGAATATCGTGTTGAACGGCGTTCTGATTCCGCTGATCGGTATCGGCGGCGCCGCCATCGCGACGGTGGCGACGCAGTTTGCCGTGACCGTCTTTGTTCCGCTCCTCTTCCGGCAGACGCGGCCTTTCGGTATGGACGTTGTTCACGCCTTTACCTTGCGGAACATGGACGTGCGGAAATTGTACCATGAGATTTGCGGAGCTTTACGAGGTGGAAAATGAAGAACGTTCTTTTTCTGGTGATCGACGCGTGCAACGAAGATTATTTAGGGGCGAAATCCTACCGCCCCTCAAACGCGCCGTTTTTAGATCGGCTTTCTCAAAAGTCCTGTGTCTTTAAACAGATGTATTCTTCCGGTCCGTATACGGAGGCGGCGATGATGGAACTGATGGCCGGTTATCGAACGTTGGATAACAACAGCTTCATCGCCAATCTTGCCTATGCGCCGGAAACGATTTTTGAAGCGTTCGCAAGAGCCGGTTATGAAACCTACGCCACGATTCTAAGCTTCGGCGATTATAAAAGTTTTCTGCGCGGCGTTACGGCGCCGTGCGTCGAGGGCGGCCCAAGCTACCATGAAATCTATTATGGCCGCATTCGCTTCTATGGCGAACAATATCGACAGAAGACGCTGCCGGAAGCGAAATACGGAATTATGGAAAAGCTGATGGCCGATTATTTTGAGGCCGCCGTTGATTTTTTTCAGCGTCTATTGCAAAATGACCGCTCGGTTGTCCACCTCAAGCGCCCCGGACGCACGGACGAGGCGATTCGGAAACGGCTGGAGCTTGTTCAGCGGGAACAGGATTTCTTCCGGCGCGATCGGCGGGCGTATATCGTCGCCTTGATGGAAAAGGGTCGGAATCATATTCTTTTCCAGGCGGAATGGGGAGCGTCATGGAACCAGACGGAAAAATTCCGCAAAGACCTGAACGCCCTGATTCAGGCGTATCAGCCGACGATCCGGCGTATGAAAAAACTGCAGAAACAGGGGAATCGCCGTTATATCGGCCATATCGTCAAAAATACGTGCGCCCAGCTTGCTTTGGCGTTCAAGGCGGCGGGCACGCTGATTAAAACACATACGTTCAATATTCCGCGCTTGAAAGAGGCGGTCGGCGCGCCGCTTTTGGAGCTGAGCATTTACAGCGACCTGCTTATCCGGCGGGTGTTCGCCGAAGACGCCGACCTGACGCATTTTAAGAATGTACATTGCGCCAAGGATATGTACCGCCATTTTCTGGACTGGTATGATCATGACCGCGATCGCACGAAACCATTTTTTTCCTATATTCATGTCGATGACATTCATCTCAATCCCATTCCGTTTTCCTGGGGCGGCGATGAAAAGACGCTGGCGGATGAATTTGCCTATATGAAAACGTATGTGGACAAGTTGGATGACCGCTATCACGGCAATATCCTGTACGATCTCGGCATCCGTCATGTCGATCATAAAATCGCCGCATTTTTTGACGAGCTGAAGCGGCGGAACGCCCTAGACGATACGACGATTGTCGTGACGGCGGATCACGGTTATTACTACTCGTATACGCATTTCCGCAACGATTCCGTCGGCAACCTGTTCTGCGAAAACTTTCATATTCCGTTTATCCTGCATGAGGCCGGACAGACAAAGGGACGAAAGGACGACGGCCTGCGCGCCCAGCGGGATATACCGTATACGCTTGTTACGGAAATACTGAAACGGCAGCCGCATGCAAGCTGGAACGGCGAAAACGTACAAACGTCTGCCGGCCGTCCTTGCGTGCTTTTGGAGTATCCCGGCCGCGGTTCGCCGGATCTGGATGAAAAGGTTTTATTTTTCGCCTGCTTTGACAAACGGTACAAAATCGTCGTTAAAGCGCGGCTGGCACAGAAGCTGACGAAAGATCGGATTACCGAAATCTACGATCGGCAGGCCGATCCGACGGATGGGGAAAATCGCCTCGGTAAAACGTATGATCAGGCCTGTGTGGACGAATTATACGCCGTCATTGAAAGACGCTTTGAGGAATTACGAAAAACCTATGTAACCTTTCCGCTCAGTTATTCTTTCGACGTTCCCAAAGCGTCAACAGAAGAAAAGCGCTGAAGCCGGCAAGAGAGAGTATTTTTCCTTCTTTCAGAGCGACCGGATAAAAATTCAGCACGACGGTATTTTCACCTTTTTCCAAAGGCAGGCCGGTCATGCCGCCGTTGACGGAAAATGTGGTGACGTCTTTTCCGTTGACCTGGGCGTGCCAGCCTTTATCAAAGGGGACGGAGAGGACCGCAAATCCGCGCTCCCGGGTCGTTATGGAGGCGTATAAGACATTTCCCCTTGTCGTTACGGAAGAAAAGCCGACTTCTTCGCCGCCCAGCATGGAGCGGATTTCTTTTTCATCCGCGGCGTGCGCGATAATTGTATCGTTGATGCGGGCAATGTCCTGTACGGTATAGTCGTCGATCGTCATCAGCCGGGTATACGTATGACCCAGATTTTGATAATCCTCATTTTCATAGACAACCCATGCATCGGCATAGGTACCGACGATACGACTGTGGGTAAAAGGAGAAGGCTGTTCCGGCGCCAGAACCGCGTATTTTGTCGATACCAGCGTCATGATGTCCGGACTTTGAATATTGAACGTCCAGGGCAGGTAGTCGACGACATGTTCCGGGTCAAGCTGAACGAGATCGTTCGTACTGGCCAGATAAGTTGAATCGTAGATCATCAGGCCGCGGATATTTTCATCCATATTGTAATTGGTGCCCAGATTCCAATAGACCGAAACCGGGTCAACATAAATGCGGTAAAAAGCCGTTTCATTTTCGGGGCTCAGCGCCCGCGTCCAGCGATTGAATTCATCTTTTTCACCCAGAATGTCGGTCATGCGGACGGCGTCTTCTTTGGATAAAGACGATTGCGTCGGATTGCCGAAGTAGGTAAAAAAGGAAACGAAACAAAGTTCGCCGACGGCGAAAAGGAAGAAAAGACGCCGCCTGTTCCGCAACAAGGTATAGCCGATCGCTGCCATGAAGCCGGCCGAGATCAATAACAGGCGGTAATCGGGGAAGAGCGAGGCGGTTGCGGTTCCGGTCAGCCATACGCCTAAAAAGGGAATGAGCAGCTGGGCCGCCGTAAGCAGCGGTATGGTGAGGGCTAAAAGATTTCGATCGATTTTTGCCGGCTGTTCCAGATAAGGTAAAATCATGGCCAGCAGCAGAAAGGACAGATTCGCCGTCCAGCGGAAACTCGGCTCGGAAAAACCGTGCATCAGCGAAGAACAGAACGGTATCAGAGAAATCACGGAGGCAAAGATGAAGATGCGTCGATCAAGTTTTCGCCGCCACGGTTCGCTGTGCTTGCCAAGACACTGCGGCAGCAGCAGGGCGGCGCTTGAGCCGACCCATACATAGTTCGCCATAATCTGCCGGTTCGGCGTGTGCCAAAGATACAGGTCGGAAAGCGGCGTTCCGCGGTAAGCGACCATGGAAACCGGAGTAAAAAGGCCGCTGAAATATTCCAGATAGGGAATTGGGCTCGGATAGTACCAGATCATCGACCGCTGACCGACCCGGGCGTTGTGCAGGACGTTGTAGACCTGCGGCAGAAAGATGACGCCGGTACAGGCGATGGCGAGCAGATCATAGAGAATCAGCCGCAGGGCGGCTTTCCACATGCCGGCGTTGCTTCGATACTGCATATGCCAGCGCCAGATGAAATAAACGATTGTAAAAACGGAGGTCATGTAGAACAGGTAATAGCTGTTGAAGACCATGAAGAGAACCATGCCGAAAAAGAAACCGTGTTTCTTGGTTAAAATGTAATGGTCGACGCTTAGAAAATACAAGGGCAGGAAAGTGATGTAGCTGGCGAAAAACGGGTCGCGCATGATCTGCAGGAGATACGCGCTGAAGGTAAAGAAAAGAGCGCCGAAAAAAGCGGTGCGCTGCGAATAGCGGTTATAGCGGGCATAGGCATAAAAGCCGAAGCCGGCCGTCAGGAAACGCAGATACGTCATCCAGATGATCGCGCGAATATACGGCATAGAGGTCAGGGCGAAAAAATATTCCCAGAAATCGTTGAAGTAAAACAGCTTGCTGGAATAAAAATCATTTCCCAAAAAACTGCACCAGCTCCAAAAAGGCAAGGCGCCTTCCGTCCGCCACGCCGTTAACATCGTCCGCAGATTTTCAAAGTTGCTGGAGTAGATGGTGCGCATGTCCCAGCCCAGAATAAAGGCCTTTCCATGAATCAGATAGGGAAGAACATTCATGGCGAAGATCAGGCTGATACATAAAAACAGGGCGCACGGCCACATTCGGTTTCGCGTTTTCATCTGCCAACATTATACCAATTCCCAACGGCGCACAGGCGGGTATAATAAATATAGAGATATGGAGCGGGGGATGAAGGGGATTAAAAGCGTTTATACGAAACATAAAGCGATCATCATTGCGTTGGCGGCGATCGTTCTTGCGGCATTGTTCCTGAATATACTGACGGTGCCGACCAGCGACGATCTGGGTTATTCGATTTCCAACGGCCTGATTGATATTCTGCATCGCGAATATGTACAGTACATGACGTGGACGGGACGGACGGTCGCGCATCTGTTCGCCCGCTTCTTTCTGACAATGCCCAAGCTTGTCTTCGACGTCGCAAATGCGCTGATGTTCGCCGCTTTGATCACGCTGATCAATCTGCATGCCTCGCAAGACTCCCGCCCGATTCAGCCGCTTGGTCTGACGGTGAGCGCGGCGCTTGTCTTTTTGTTCGCGCCGGTTTTCGGACAGACCGTTTTATGGGAGACCGGCAGCTGTAATTATTTATGGACGACGACCATCATCTTATTTTTTCTTTACCTGTATCGTCGGGCGAAAGTCAATGCGCCGGTTTTGTTTCTCATCGGTATCGTGGCGGGCTGGACAAATGAAAATACGGGCGGCGCGTTATTGTTGGCATGCCTTTTTTTCATCGCTCTTCCATATGCGCGCCGCCGGCGGCCGCCGCTAAGACAATGGGCGGGTCTTGCGGGCGCTTTGATCGGCTTTCTTTTTCTGTTGCTGGCGCCGGGCAATCGAATTCGGGCGCTGGATTTTGTCGATAACGGCGGCCTGGCGTACAAGACGACGCACGGTCTGTTCAATACGCTGCATGTTTTCGATCAGCAACCGGGTCTGCTTGTTTTGCTGGTGCTGTTCGTCATTCTCTTTGCGCTTGCGCCAAGAACAAGGCAGAAGTGGACGGGGACGGCGTTTACGATCTGCGGGGCGTTGGCCGTCGGGGCGATGTTACTGTCGCCGGTTCCGGTTTTATTTGACCGCTCCATGTTCGGGGCGACGATCTTCGTGGTCGTCGGGATTATGACGCTGGGCTATTGTATAGACGGCGATGTCGTTTTAAAAACGGCGCAACGCGTTCTGGGGGCCGTATTGGCTCTTTTCTGCGCCTTCGCCTATATGGCGGCGGTTTTTGATCTTGGCTATACGCGTTATCAATGGCGTCTGCGCGAGCGCTGGGTCGAGGCGATGAAAGAGGAGGGAAACCGGAATCCGGTCATTCCGGAGATCAACAGTGAATTTTTCACATCCTACAACGCGATGAAGGGACTGCATGATATCCTGTCCTATCCGACGTTCGTCAATAATGTCAATTATGCCTTGACGCACGATCTTGAAAGCGTCACGGCGACGAACCCCCAACAATGGGGGCGCATCTATCGTACCGGCGATCCGCAGCTGATGAATTGCCGGGACGTGGAAAGCTGGCTTGCGGAAGCAAGAGAAAAAGATGCGCTGCTGCTGGTGGTTTCCAGCGCACCGGAAGACGGCGAAAAAAGCGTCCGGGCGGCGCTGGGTCTTTCGGTTACGGACGATGAGTATATTGCCGCAATTATAGACGGAGAGGATACCATACTGGCCGCCGGGACAAAGCCGGGCATGGTTGAGGCGACACGGTACGGACAGTATTTCTATGTTTCGTCGGCCGCCGACGGGGGGCATGCCGATATTTTGATCAACGGGCAGGAATGTTCCAACAATCAAAAGGGCATAACCGTTGTGGCTTTCGATAAGGTGGAAGGCCGCATTCTGGACGCGGTCACCTGGAACAAAGATATGGGCAGGGACGGCATCCGCATCTATGCGGAGCAGGAGAATTGAGAAACGACATGGAAATCACAGCAAAGCGAAAACAGATTATATTTGTCGTTTTGTTCGCCCTGTTTCTGATCGGCTTTTATACCATCAGCCGCTGGTCGCCCGCGGCCGGAGATGATTGGGTTTACGCTTCGGCGGGCCGCTGGAACAATCCGTTTGTTTTGACCTGGCGTATGTATCAGATCTGGTCGGGCCGTCTTCTCAGCGAATTATGGGGCTTCACGGTCGTCGTTCATAAAAGCGTATGGAATGTGGTGAACGCCGGGTTGTTTACGGCTATTCTTTTTCTGCTTTTACGGCTCGGCGTCGGCCGTCGGGAACAATGGACCGTCACGGATTTTTTTCTGGCGGCCGCTTTGATGTTGTCGGTGCCCGACCGCCTGCGCATGCAGACGTATACATGGATGATGGGGACGACTTATGTCGTACCGCTGTTCCTGTTTCTGCTTTTATTGTACGGCATGCGCCGTTTTCAAAAGACGCAGGCGCGAAAATGGATTCCATGCCTCTCTCTTTTGACCTTTTGTATTCCGCTGTATATGGAAAATGCCGCCGCGCTGGCTGTCGGCGCTCATCTGCTGTGGCTTCTGCAGGATTGGTGTACGGGGAAAAAGAATATCCGTGTGCACCTGCTTTTTCTAGGCTGTGCGATACTGGGAAGTCTCGTGATTCTGCTTTCGCCCGGCGCCCATATGCGGGCGATGGATCATGCGTCTTTCATGTCTCTTTCCCTTATCCAGAAGATCGCGCAGAACGGGCCGCTTTTTCTGGCCCGCACCTTTACGGACAATTCTGTTTTGACGCCATGTATCTTGCTGTTGTTCGGGGCGGTTCTTGGCGCCACGTTCTCGACTTCCATCCTGCAGCGGATCGGCGTCTTCGCTTTTTTCCTGCTCGCCGCCGTCCTGCAAAACGGCGTGCTCGATCTTCTGGCGGTCCTGATCGGAACGATCGGCATCGCTCTCAAGGAGCGCCGCTTTACGCTTCCCTTTATTGTTCTTTGCGCGCTGGGCGCCAATCTGGTTATGCTGATGTCGCCGATTTTTGACAGCCGCAGTGCGATCTATACCGTCTATCTCTGGATCATCGCGGCGTTGATGCTTTACCACCGCCTGTCTTTTGGCAAATGGGCGCAGTCGGCCGTATTGGCGGCGGCGGTCGGGTTCAGCGGCGTATGGTCCGCGCGTTATTTTCAGATTTATCATACCGTTCGTCAGATTGCTTTGAAGCGCGATTCGGAAATCGCGTATTACAAGGCGAACCCGGAAGAAAAGGAGGCGTGGTTCATCGGCTATCCGGACGATCTGATTCATTCGCCCGACGTTCTTCCCGATGATCAAAGGCACGCGGACGCCTTCCGCTGGTATTATGGTCTGGCGGATGATGTCGACCTGCACTTTTATTACTTGCCGACATACGATGCCGGCAGCATCTGGGGGGAGCGGACATGAACGTATACGACTGGGACGGCACCATTTACCGGGGCGACAGTACGCTGGGCCTGGTGTTGTATGCCTATGTGCATCGTCCATTGACACTGCTGTCATTGCCGCGGACAATTTTTTTCGGCCTTTTGTATGGGCTGGGCGTGGTGCGGAAATTGACGTTTAAGCAGAATCTGTATCATATGTTCGTATGGATCGACGATATGGAACAGTTTACGGATCGCTTTGTCGATACCCATCTTGATCACGTAAAGCAATGGTATAAAGAACAGCGGAAGCCGGACGATGTCGTCATCTCCGCTTCGCCGTTCTTTCTGATCAGCCGCTTCTGCGCCCGCATCGGTATTCGCCGGGTTCTGGCTTCCGACGTCGATATGCATACCGGCCGCTATCACGGGCAGAACTGTCACGGGGCGGAGAAAGTGCGCCGTTTTCGGGAAGCGTTCAACGAAACACCGATCGCCGCATTTTACAGCGACTCCCGCAGTGACGCGCCGCTGGCCATGCTGGCGGAAAAAGCATATCTTGTCAAAGGAGAAGAAAGGACGCCGTGGTCATGAATGTTCTGTCGCTCGCTTATGCACTGCTGACTTTAGGGGCATCGCTGGGGGCATGGCTTTTTGCCCGCCGCGGGCGCCTGTTCTGGATCGTGCTGGTGAACGGCATCTTTTTATGGTTCTTACGGGCGCGGATGTGGGAATGGCTGTACGTCGTCATGCTGTGCGTGTGGATTTACGGCATAGCCCTGCTGGAGGCGACTTTCCCCCGACTTCGCCGTCTTTTTGCCATACCGGGAATCGGCCTGCCGCTGTTCGTTCTGATCTTTTTCAAATATGGCGGGGTGATCGGGCATTCCCATATCATGTTACTGGGATTGTCGTTCTATACGTTCAAGGCGGTTTCTTATGTTCTGGACGTTTGTAACGGCCATGCAAAGGCGCAGAAAAACCCGGCCGCGATCTTTGCCTATATCGCTTTCTTTCCAACCTTTATGGCCGGCCCGATTCATCGTGCTCAGCCGTTTTTCGATGCCTTGAAAAAGCCCTTTGTCTTTTCATATAAAGATCAGATGCACGGCCTGCTTTTAGCGGCGATGGGCGTATTTGAGAAACTGGTGATCGCCGGTATTTTGCAGGAATTGACCGCCGCCTTTCAAGATACCGCGCAAACGGGCTGGTATACGGTGCTCGGCATCTTGTTTTACGGCTTTTATTTATACGCGGACTTTGACGCCTATTCCAATATCGCCATCGGCGTCGCCCGGCTTTTGGGTTTCCATCTGCCCGCAAATTTCCGCTCGCCGTATTTGTCCGCTTCCATGGGCGAATTTTGGCGGCGATGGCATATATCGCTGGGGGCGTGGTTACGGGATTATGTCTATATTCCGCTTGGCGGCAGTCGGAAAGGGGCGGGACGGAAACATCTCAACGTGCTCATCGTTTTTCTTATTTCGGGCATCTGGCACGGCAGCACGTGGATGTTCATTTTCTGGGGGTTGGGTTGCGGGCTGGTGATTCTGATCGAACAGGATTTGGCCAAGTCCATTCCCGTAAGTCCGAAACTGCGCGGCCTTTGCATTTTGGGCAATGATATACTGATGCTGTTGTTGTGGGTATTGTTCTGCAGTCCCTCGATGGGGGCGGCTTTGGATACGTACCGGCGGGCGTTCATGATCGTTCAAGGGGCGCCGGCCGTCGATTATGCAAGCGTCGGCCTCACGCGGAATACATGGGTATGGGGGCTGCTCATGCTGGCGGTGCTGATTCTTTTCGATGTGTTGCGTGATCGTACCGATATGATTGCGTTTTTACAGCGCCGCCGTTGGCCGGTGCGGATTTTGTTTATCTGGCTGCTTTTGACGGTCGCGATCATTTTCGGCGCTTACGGACCGGGCTTCCACGCGTCGTCCTTTGTGTATTCGAGGTTCTGATATGAAAAAGAAAAGATGGGGAATTGTACAGATATTGATTAACATCCTGCTGGCGGCCTGCCTCTTTCTTTTATCGTGGTTCGGCCTGACGCCTTCCTTCCGGCTTGAGCGGAAAGCGGACGGCGATCATTTCCGCAATCTGCCCGCGCATACGATCGATGCGCTTGCGGTCGGCTCTTCGCACATGCAATATGCCTTTAATCCGGGGACATTTTACGCCTACACAGGGAAGTATGCGTATGTATACGGGAGCGTCTGTCAGCCGTTTGACGCCAGCTATTGGGTCATCAAGGAAGCCTTTGAGCATCAGTCGCCGTCGGTCGTCTATCTGGATATTTATACGCTTCTGCCGCAGAGTCAGAACTGTTATGCCGATGAAGTGTACTATGTGGCGGGCGATCTTTTGAGCGGAAGAAACCGCGATGCGATGCTTGCCGAAGCGGTCGGCCTGGATACGAAGACAAGATGGATGTATCGCTTCGATCTGTACATGAATCACGATTATTGGAAGGAGATGGATTTTCGAGCGCTGGCGGAAAACCGGCATCCATTTTCGGGCTATGATGAAAGTCTGGGTTATGTGCGGCAGGAGCCGACGGATTTTCGGTATACGTCGCTGCCGATCTTGCCGGTGCAGGAACAGGTCGCTTTGACCGAACGGGAGAAGCGGGAAATCGATCGCATCATCGACCTGTGTCAAAAAAAGCGCGTCCATCTTGTCTTTACCTGTGCCCCTTATCTGATGGATCAGGCCAGTACCGACAAAAAAGAGGCCGTCTGGGCCTATCTGGAGGCGCGGAATATTCCCTATCTGGATGAAGTGAAGGCGAGCAATGAACATTGGTTTTTGAATATGCACGGAGATACGGCGCACAACAATTCATGGGGAGCGGAAATCGTAACCTGCGACTATGCCCGCTTTGCGCTGGAGAACGACTATTTCGGTCCGCATCGGGAGGATGAGACGCTCAATCTTCTGGTGCGCGGTGTGGAAGAGGCGAACGCCGTCAGTCTTTTAAGCTGGAACAACATCAATGTTTATACGCTTCTGGAAGCCGCGGCGCATTATCCGTGTCGTCTGGCGATTCGTTTCCGCGGTAATCGTCGGCGCGGCCTGGACACGTATGAGGCGCAGATTCTGCAGGTGGCCGGCGTCAGTGTCGATCTGCATGAGAATTATCAGAACGACTACTATGCGCTGATACAGAACGGCCGTATCGTACAGGAAAGCAGGGAACCGTTTTTCGTCATCTTCGACGGACATACGTATCAATTTACGGAAACGGATATTTTGATCGACGATGAAAGTATTGCGGAGCCGGGGGAGATGCAGCTGGTGTTTATGCCGGAAGACGGGCGGTGGTTTAATCCGATCGGAATCGACTATGCCTCGCGCTGGTTTTGGAAAAACGGCTGTGACGGGTGGCAGTGCGAGTAATGTCGCGGCGATGAAATTTTGGTAGAATAGTATCCGTATGAAAAAAAAGATCAGCGTTATCGTTCCGGTTTATAACGTACAGGCGTATCTGAAAGAATGCCTTGATTCCGTCTGTGCGCAGACCTACGGCGATTTGGAAATCATCTGCGTCAATGACGGCAGTACGGACGACAGCGCTTCCATTCTGCAAGCCTATGCGGCAAAGGATGAGCGCATTACGGTCATCACACAGGAAAATGCCGGTCTTGCCGCGGCGCGCAACCGCGGCATGAAAGAGGCGCATGGCGAAGCGGTCTGCTTCATCGACAGCGACGACCGCGTTCATCCGACCTATGTGGAAGAATTGCAGCGCGCCTTATCGGCTTCAGCGGCGTCAATCGCCGTCTCGGATATGACGTATTTTACGGAAGACGGTTCCGTTTCTTTTTCCGACGGCGGCGCTTTTTCTCATACGAACGCGCGGCTTTTTCCTTCGCTGGTCACGATCAACAACAGCGCCTGCAACAAGCTCTTCCGTACGGATTTATTTGACGACTGTCCGTTTCCGGAAGGCATGCTGTATGAAGATCTGGCGACGGTTCCGATCCTGTTGTATAAGGCGGAACGCGTCGTGAAGGTCAATGCGCCTTTATATGCCTACCGCCAGCGTTCCGGCAGTATCCGGCATACGATTTCGCGCCGCATCTTTGATATTTATGACGCGATCGGCCGCTGCCTGACCTATGTCCGTCAGCATGGCGATGAAGAAGAAATCCGAGCGGCGCTGAAACATTTGTATATCACGCACGGTCTGGATGCGATCACGCTGAAGATCAAAGATATGGAGACCGATACGCTGCGGCCGGAAGAACTGCTGGCTGAAAACATGGCGCATCTGCGGCGGGCATATCCGGAATATCGGAAGGATACCTGGTTTCAAAAAGCCGGTTTCCGAAAAAAACTGATCTGGTCTTTGTTGGCCTGCGGGCAGTATGCGATGGTGATGCGGCTATATGGAAAACGGTAAGAAATCGATTTTATTCGTCAACGATGAAATGCGCATGGGCGGCGTCGCCCGTGTTTTAAATACGCTGATGGCGAGTCTGCCGCGCGATCGGTACACCGTCGATCTTCTGGTTCTGCACAAGCGCGGCATGTTACTGGAGGAGGTGCCGAAGGACGTCCGTATTCTGGAAGGCACGCCGTATTTTTCACCGGTCGATGAATCGCTGGCCATGATCTGGAAGACAAAAAACATACGGGAGCTGTTGAAAAAACTGCGGCTGCTGTTTGCAATGAAGACGCGTCTCATCATTCCGCGCATCAAGCATGAGCGGCGGAAGATACTGACGAAGCGGTATGATATCGAGTTTGCGGCCAAAGAGGGATTCTGTACGATTTTTACCGCCTGCGGCGACAGCAGACGGAAATTGAACTGGGTATTGACGGATTACAGCGTGTGCAATTATTCCAAAAACCACATGGCGCTGGTGAAGCAGGCGCTGCGGCAGATCGATCTGAACATCGCCGATTCGCGCCAGGCGATGATCGCCTACAATACGGTTTTCAAGGTCCGCAACAGCGTCACCATTCATAATCTGATGGACGTCAGGGCCATCGAGCAAAAGGCGGCGGCCGATGCCGACAGTCCTCTGATCGAAACCTCCGTTTTTCCCAATCTGATCTGCGTCGCCCGCTTTCATCCCCAGAAAGCCGTCGCCCGGCTTCTTCTGGCTTCGCACAAAGCCTATGTCGGCGGCTGTCGGCACAAGCTGTATCTGATCGGCGGCGGGCAGGAAGAAGCGCAGTTACGGAAGATGGTTGAAAAGCGGCGGATGGAACATGTCGTCTTTCTGGGTTATCGGCAAAATCCGTACGGCGCCATGAAGAAGGCCGATCTCTTTGTCCTGCCGAGCCTGTATGAAGGCTTCGCCACGGTGATCAGCGAATCGCTGATCGTCGGAACGCCCGTGCTGTCCACCGATGTTTCCGGGGCGGACGAGCAGATTGTCGCGCCCTATATGGGCTGGGTGGTGGAAAACAGTCAGGAAGGACTGGACGCCGGCCTGCTGCAGGCACTGCAGGATCCTTCGCGCCTGGCCGCGATGAAAAAACAGCTTGCCGGTTATTCCTATCCGAATCAGGAAATCGTCCGACAGTTTATGGAAGTGCTTTGACGGGAGGGAACATGCGTTACGAAACATACCGTTCGTGGCTGCACAAAGCGATCTTGTTTCTATTATTGCTGCAGCCGGTGATCGACCTGGATTATCTGCTTTATCCTTTTCTGCATGCGCATGGCCTGCCGCGCTTGGCGACCGTCGTCCGCTTTGTCGTATTGCCGCTGCTGATCGCGGCGTCGTTCTTTTTACGCGAACAGAATAAAAAGAAGACGGCGCTTTTAGCGGGCGTTTATCTGCTGCTGTTTGGAACGTATTTTTATGTTCATCAGCGTCAGGCGGTCGCCCTGGCCGCCGCGCTGGATTTTACGAAGAACTTCACGTACCGTTCGTGGCGCGAGCTGACTTATTGTCTGACGCTGTTGATTCCCGTGCTCATGATCGAGCCGATTCGGCGGGAAAATTTCACGATGAAAGAAGTGCGGCAGGTCGTCTGTCTGGAAAGCGCCCTGATTTCCGTTTCCATCGTTTTGGGCGATCTGTATGTGTTCGGCAAAAGCACCTATTACGGAAATACGGTCGGCAATCTGTTTTCCTGGTTTACCGGAATTTATCAATGGTATCATCCGCGGACGCTGGCCTCGAAATTTTTCTTTCACGAAGGCAATACGATCGGCATTTTACTGTTTATGATCTTGCCGCTGCTGTATTATTTCCTGACGGTGGAGACGGAGGCGAAAAAGCGCCGCCGTCTGGGCGCGCTTATTTTATTGCAGAGTCTGGCCATGCAGATGCTGGCGACCCGCGTCGCGACATATGGCGCCGTTGTCCTGCCGCTCGTCTTTCTGGCGGTTTATCTGTTTGACTTTGTATTGCAGAAAGGGAAATGGAGCTGGCGTCCCGTTTTGACATGCCTTGCGGCGGCGGCCCTGTTCGCCATCATCCTGCCGCATACGCCGGCCGTTGAAAATCAGCATGTCGATGCGGTCAATGACACGGCTCTTTTGCATAACGGCGCCGCGCAGGAGGGCTTGGGCAAGCTGAAGGAAATGGAAGGCAAGCTGATTCCCGGAACGCCGGAATACATCAATTTCTACGTGTACATGTTTGAAGCCTACGGCATCAACGGGCGCTACATTCAGTCGGTGCCCAGCGTCTATTACACGACCTATTATTCTTATCAGCACGACCCGAAGTTCTGGGTCGACGTCATGAATATGGACGTCTATGACCGGGTGAACGGCCGGCAGATTGAAACGATCTTTACAAAATACAAATACCGGAACCTGAGTGCGGTGCAGAAACTGTTCGGCATGGGCTACAGTACGTTCAATGCCGGCGGCATTGTCCTGGAGCGGGATTTTGTCATGCAGACGTATCTGCTGGGCTATGTCGGCTTCGCACTGCTTGTCTTTCCATGGCTGGCCTGGATTCTCTATGGTCTCGTCGCGTTTATCCTCCGTTTCAGGAAGTTGGCGGTTTTGCCGAATATGATCCTGGCGGTTTCCGTCGGCGCCGGCATGGGGGCGGCGTATTTGTCGGGCCATATGCTCGATCAGTTCGTCACGACCATGTTCTGCGCCCTGTTGATCGGCGTATTGGTCAATCGGATACAGGAGAGCCGCCATGCCTGAAATCATTACGGTCATCGTCCCTTGTTATAACTGCGCCGCTTCTCTGCCGAAAGCGCTGGATTCGCTTGCCGCCCAGACCGTGGCGGGATTAACCGTTCTGGCTATCGACGACGGCAGTACGGACGCGACCCTGGCCGTTCTGCAAACCTATCAGAAAACGCATCCGTCGCTGTCCATGCGTATCTTGTCCAAGCCCAATGAAGGCATTGCGGAGGCGCGCAATTTCGGCCTTGATCATGTTCAGACGCCGTATTTCGGTTTTCTGGACAGCGACGACTACGCCGATCCGGAGATGTTCAACGATCTGTACAACGCGCTTCAAAGCCGCAAGGCGCAGATTGCCGTTTCCGATTTTTACTGGACGCGTACAAACGGGGAGACGATTCAGAAAGACGGGCCGTATCAGCCGGGCGCCGATATGATGACGCATCTGTTTGCGGTACTGTGGAACAAGCTGTTTGACACGACGTTTGTACGAAACAGCGGCGTGCGCTTTCCAAAGGGCTATCGCTATGAGGACGCGTGCTTTCTGTATTGCCTGACCATGCATGTACAGCGGCTGGCATTTACGGAAAAGCCTTATGTCCACTATGTGCAACATGCCGGCAGTATTACTCATACGAACAATGACCAGGTCAAGAATATGGTGCATGTGTTCACGGTGATTCTGGATTATTACCGTCAACAGAAGCGGTTTACCGCGTACAAAGAGGCGCTGGAATATATTACGATTCGCTTCTTTTTGGGAAACAACCTGTATCGCGCCGCGCAGATTGACGATCGAATTGATCGGCGCCGGACGATCGGCATGGGCTGGAATTTATTGCAGACGCAGTTTCCGGATTGGCATGCCAATTCCTATCTGCGTACGGAAAAAGGTCTGAAAAACCGCATCTTCCGGATGATGAACGCGCATACGATTTATCTGTTCGCGGAGCTGTTTCATCTTGCGGGAAAAATAAAAAGGCAGGAGGAATCATGAAATACGATTATCTGATCGTCGGAGCGGGCCTGTACGGAGCCGTCTTCGCTCAGCAGGCAAGGGAAAAGGGAAAGACGGTACTGGTCATTGATCGTCGTCCCCAGATCGGCGGCAATCTGTACACGAAGAAGGTCGGCGGTATCGCCGTCCATCAATATGGGGCGCACATCTTTCATACGAACGATACGGAAGTATGGAATTATGTGACGCGGTTTGCCCGTTTCAACCGCTTTACCAACGCGCCGGTGGCAAATTATAAGGGTGAGCTGTATTCGCTTCCGTTCAACATGTATACCTTTAACCGGATGTGGAACGTCGTCACCCCGGCCCAGGCGCAGGCCGTTATCGATAAGCAAAGAAAAGAAGCCGGAATCACGACGCCGAACAATCTGGAGGAACAGGCGATTTCTCTGGTCGGCAGGGATATTTATGAAAAGCTGATCAAAGGTTATACCGAAAAGCAATGGGGGCGTCCGTGCCGGCAGCTTCCCGCCGCGATCATTCGGCGCCTGCCGGTTCGCCTGACGTATGACAACAATTATTTCGACGCCCTGTATCAGGGAATACCGGAGCACGGCTATACCGATCTGATCGCCACGCTGTTGAAGGGATGCACGGTTTGTCTGAACACCGATTATCTGGATAAGCGCGCCGCATATGCCGACATGGCGAAGACGACTTTGTATACGGGCGCGATCGACGCTTTCTATGCGTATCGTTTCGGCGCGCTGGCCTATCGTTCCATTCGCTTTGAAACGCAGGATCTGGACGAAGCGAATTATCAGGGTGTCGCGGTGATGAATTTTACGGACGCAAAGACGCCTTATACGCGCATCATCGAACACAAGTGGTTCACGTTCGGCAAGGACGAAAACGGCGCCGCCATTCCGCACACCGTCATTTCTCGCGAATACAGCATGGAGTGGAAGCCGGGGGAAGAACCATATTATCCGGTCAACGACGCCGTAAATCAGGCGCTTTATGAGCGCTATGCCGCTCTTGCCGCCGATGAGTCGAACGTTATTTTCGGCGGTCGGCTTGGCGAATATCGCTATTACGATATGGATAAGACGATCGCGGCGGCTTTGGCAAAGGCGAAGGAAGTGATTGTTTAGAAAGTTTGCCGCCGGTATCGATCTGTTTTATAATCATCTGGTATTATGCGCGGAGGTTCTGCATGCAGCTGAGCATTGTTATACCGTGTTACAACGAGGAAGCGGCGATTTCATTTTTTTATGATGCCGTTATACCGGTCGTGCAGTCTTTGCGGATGTCGTTTGAACTGATCTTCGTCAACGACGGCTCCAAAGATCAGACGTTGGACTGTCTGCTGCAATTGCATCGGGAACATCCCGATACGGTGCGGGTGATCGATTTCAGCCGGAACTTCGGCAAGGAAGCGGCCCTGCTGGCGGGATTAAAGGCAAGCCGGGGAGCGTATGTGACGGTGATGGATGTCGATCTGCAGGATCCGCCGTCTTTATTGCCGAAGATGTTCGCGCTTATGCGGAAAAACAACGATGACGTCGTGGGGACGCGGCGGGTTTCCAGAGCCGGTGAACCGCCGATACGCTCATGGTTCGCCCGTCGGTTTTACAGACTGATCAATCGCTATGCGGAAGTGGAGATCGTCGACGGCGCCCGCGATTTCAGACTGATGAAGCGCGCCGTGGTCGAGGCGATCCTGTCTTTGCGGGAACGCAATCGTTTTTCGAAGGGGCTGTTTGTCTGGGTCGGTTTTAAAACCGAATACGTGGAATATGAAAATGTACGGCGGATCGCCGGCGAGACGAAGTGGTCGTTTTGGAAACTGGTGGAATACGCGCTGGACGGTATCATTGAATATACGATGGCGCCGTTATGGGGGGCGGTTTTTGTCGGCGGCGTCTTAACGGCGGCGGCGACGCTCGTTCTGCTTGTGATGTTGATCATGCGCTGTTTTGGAAACGTCGTTTCCTTCAACGCCGTCCTGCTTTCCGTTCTTTTGTTTCTGGGCGGCATCCTGTTGCTGGCACTTGGCGTCGTGGGCGTCTATCTGGCCAAAACATACGATGAAGTGCGGGGAAGGCCGATGTATATTATCCGCAATGTCTATGAAGAAGAAGGAGACGGTCAATGAGTGAAGAAAAAAGGGTGTCTTCTTCAAAGAAGATGAAAAAGAAAATAAATCCGGCCGTTCGTCGGCAGCGGCGTATCAGCCGCCGACTTTCCGTCGGCCTGTTTGTGGTGACGATTCTGATGGCGGCGGCCATTATCGTGAATATGGTTTTTGTATTACGGAAACAGACGCCGGCGGCGAATACCGATACCGCCACCGACACGAACCGGGATATGAAAAACGATCTGTATCAGATCGGAAACAACCCGACGGAGTTTGAAAAAGAATGTTTTCAGAAGCTGACGGACGCGTTAAATTCGGGAACGAAAGAAGAGCAGGCGGAAGCGGTGGTGGAGTGTTTTGTGAGCGACTACTTCACGTGGACAAACAAGGACGGAAATTATGAAGTCGGCGGTCTGCAATATTATTATGCCGATAAGTTCGTCGAGTTTTCCGACTGGTCGCGATACAACTACTATAAAGACCTCGACCTCTATATCAAGCAGTACGGGTCAGACAATCTGCCGGCGGTCGCTTCGATCACGGTCGACGTGCCGACGAAAAAGGTGGAAGATTTTGACGTCCGGACAATGGACCCGCCGGCGGTGTGGCCCTGCTATCAGGTGGAAGTCTCCTGGACGTATACGATGGGCACGGCGCTGAATGACGGTGATTTTATACATGCGATGCGGTTTTTGGTTGTCGACCATGACGGCCGCATGGAGATCGTCGAGTTCTATGATATGGATTCGGTGCGAGAATGGGAAAAAGAACACGGTTCTTCGGAGGCGCAGGAATGACAGTGAAAAAGAAAAGCTCTTCTCGTTTTCAAAAAAACATGGTGCCGGTTTATATTCTCGTAACCGTTCTGGCGGTTGTCGCCAATGCGTCCATCGTCTATTTCATGTTCCATACGACGCGGTTTTCGGCGCTTTCAAAAAGTTCGTTCATTCTTGTCAACATCGTCCTGCTGGTATTGCTGGCGGTGCTGAATTTCCTTTTGATGCGCGCCTTTATGACCCGCAAAAAGGGAACGTTCGCTACGGCCTGCGTCCTGTTGGCCCTGTTTTTGGCGCTGGGTTCGTACGGAACGTTCGCCATTTTGAAGATCAACCGCAACGTCGATCAGATCACCTCCACGACGGCGACGGAGTCGATCATGGCTTCGGTGGTCGTCTATGACGCCCAGGGCAACTATGCCGTTGCCGAACCGTCCGAGCTGGACGGAAAAACGGTCGGTTTCGCTACGGGAACCGGCGTCGCGGAGATCGGTAAAAACAATCTGAACGCCACCGGCGCGAAGATTTCCTATAAGGAATATCAGGATTACAGCAGTCTTGCGCTGGGGCTGTTTTCCAATGAGATCGAGGCGGCGATTTTGCCTCAGAATTATCAGGCGATGTTTCAGAATGAAACCGGTCTGGCCGAGTTTTTAACCAATACAAAATCAATTGCCGACTACAGCGACACGATCACCGTCACCAAACGCAGCGGCAGTGATAAGGACATCACCAAAGAGCCGTTTACCGTTCTGCTGGTCGGGAACGCGGACGGGCTGAGCGACACCATGATTTTATGCTCGGTGAACCCGATTTCGATGAAGGTCACGATGACGTCGCTTGCCCGCGATTCCTATGTTCCGATCAGCTGTTACAACGGTGGACAAAGCCGGCTGAATGCGGCGCACGCGGTTTCCATCGACTGTACGATGCAGACGATTGAAAATCTGGTCGGCGTAAAAATCGATTATTATGTGGACGTCAATTTTCAATGCGTCGTCGATGTGGTCAATGCGCTGGGCGGTATCGTCGTCAATTCGCCGGCGGAATTTGTCGGCCAGAACGCTTCCAGCAATCGCGGCAGTTATACGGTCTGGGTACCGAAAGGAGATAATGTAAAACTCAACGGCGAACAGGCGCTGGCCTTCGCCCGCGAGCGGCATCTGTTTGCGACCGGCGACTTTGCCCGCCAGGCGCACCAGCAGGAAGTGATTGCGGCGATGATGCGCTCTTTATTGCGGACGCGGGACGTCAATACGTTTTTGAACGTGATGGATGCGGCCGGGAAGAATCTGCAGACGAATATGTCCATGGATCAGATGATCAGTTTCATGACCTACACCATGCAGAAGATCAACCGCTTCTATGATCAGGATCATCCGGAGCATGTTCTGGATATTGAGGGCTGGCGTGTGACCGGATACAGTTCTTCTTTGTGGAGCGACGCGACCCAGTCGGCGTTATATATCTATCGCCTGTGGAACGGCTCGCTTGCGGATACGAAGGAAGCGATCGAGCGAAATCTGATGATGACCGGCACGATCACGCCGATGCACAGCATGCAGGCAAGCGTAAACTGGGTTTTCAACAAGCCGACGATTTCAAATGAAGTCTATAACGAAACCGTCGTCGCTCCGGAAGTGCCGACGACGATCGGCAACTATGTCGGGCGCAACATTTCCGCCCTGCAGGCATGGGCGCAGGGACTGGGCATCGCGGTGTATCAGACCACGGTACAAGACTCAAGTCAGGCGGACGGAACGATTATCTATCAGGATATTCCGGAGGGAACGCCGATCAATGCGATTGTTTCCATCAATGTCACGGTTGTCGATAACAGCGGATACGTGGAGGCGACCCCGGTGCCGATACCCGAAGAGAAGCCGCTTTCGACCGCGGAGCCGCCCGCGCCTCCCGTCGTCTCTCCGGAATCCTCACCGTCACCCTCCCCGTCACCGGCAGCGTCGCCAGCGGAGAGTTCGGAAACGACGACGCCCAGATAAGGAGGACGGAGATGAAAGGTATTATCTTGGCAGGAGGAAGCGGAACACGTTTATATCCGTTAACGCGCGTCACGAGCAAGCAGCTTCTTCCGGTATATGACAAACCCATGATTTACTATCCGTTGAGCACGCTGATGCTGGCCGGTATCCGCGATATTTTGATCATTTCAACCCCGCAGGATCTTCCGAATTTTCAGCGCTTGCTGGGCGACGGCAGTTCTTTCGGCGTTCGCTTCTGTTATCAGGTGCAGCCAAGTCCGGACGGACTGGCGCAGGCTTTTTTATTGGGCGAGGAATTTATCGGCAACGATTCGGTATGTCTGATTCTCGGCGATAATATCTTTTACGGAAACGGCTTCGGCACCATGCTCAGACAGGCGGTTGCGCATACGGAAGCGACCGGCCGCGCCAGAATATTCGGCAAATATGTGCAGGATCCTCAACGCTTCGGCATTGCCGAATTTGACGAGCGGGGCAAGGTTATATCTCTGCAGGAGAAACCGACGAAGCCCCGATCGAATTACGCCGTCACCGGCTTATATTTTTATGACAACCGGGTTGTCTCTCTGGCCCGCTCACTGAAGCCGTCCGCCCGCGGAGAATTGGAAATCACCGATCTGAACTGCCGCTATCTGGAAGCCGACGCGCTGGATATCACGATCTTCGGCCGCGGCTTTGCCTGGCTGGATACCGGAACGATCGAATCGCTCGGCGAAGCGGGGAATTATGTACGCATGGTTGAGCAGGTGCAGGGCATCAAAATTTCCGTTCCCGAAGAAATTGCGTATTACAACGGCTGGATCAATGAAGAAAAATTGCGGCAGGCGGCCGAAGGCTACGGTAAGTCACCCTATGGCGAACATCTGCGGACGATCGCTTCCGGAAATGTCCGCTCGATTTTCAACGCGAAAGGGTAGCACATGCGGCTTATATTTTTAGGATGCGGGTATCTCGGCAGCAACCTCTGCAATCTGCTGCGGAATACGACGGATGTTTCAATCTGGGGACTGCCTTCTCCATACGCCGAACATGTTGAGCGGTTGGAGATCGTCGATGTCTTTGCCACGGAGCAGCTGGCCAAGATGGATGTGCGGGACGCAATTATCGTGGATACCGTCGCGCCGATCGCCAGCGTGGATCGTGCCGAGCGGGAGGAAGAAGCGTTGTCGAATCTTGCCGCTTCCTATCGGAAGATGCTGCGGGTTTTACGAAACGGCGGCGCCGGCAAGCTGATTTTCTTTTCTTCCGGAGGAACGGTGTACGGCTCACATCGCCAAGCGGTGGATGAGGAAACTCCCCTGCGGCCGCAGACCCTCTATGCCCGCTCAAAAGTGCTTTTGGAACAGATCGTGGCGGAAAGCGGTCTGCCTTATGTCATTCTGCGCCTGGCCAATCCCTACGGCGGCTATCAGCTGAACGGGAAAAAGCAGGGAGTTATTCCCATTCTGCTGCAGAAAATCTATACGAACGAAGTATTTACGTTGTTTACCACGCCGGAAAGCGTGCGGGATTATGTGTATATCACCGATCTGGCGCAGGCGCTGCAACGGATTTTAGATGCCGCGCTCGACAATACCGTCTTGAATGTCGGGAGCGGCTGCGGCAGAAGTCTGGCGGAAGTCATCGCCTGCGTGGAGACGGAGACCCATAAAAAGCTAAGGATACGGCAGATGGAAAGTGCGGTTCCCCAGGTGGAATACAACGTCTTATCGATTCAGAAACTGCAGCGGCTGACCGGCTATGCGCCGACGATTTCCTTAACGGAAGGAATCCGGCGGGAGGCACAGCGCATACGAAAGGAGCTTGCATTATGAAATATCTGATCACGGGCGGGGCCGGATTTATCGGCGGCAACTTTGCTTATTACATGAGCGGCCAATATCCGGACGATGAAATCGTCGTCTTGGACGCTTTGACCTATGCCGGCAATCCGGAAACGCTGGCTGACCTGCAGGATAAGCCGCATTTTAAATTCGTGAAGGGAAATATCTGCGATCGCGCCTTGATTGACGCGTTGTTTATGCAGGAGCGCTTTGACGTCGTCGTCAATTTTGCGGCCGAATCGCATGTCGACCGCTCGATCACGAACCCGCAGATTTTTTTGGAGACCAATATCATCGGCGTCGGCGTTCTGATGGACGCCTGCCGCAAATACGGTGTGCGCCGCTATCATCAGGTTTCGACCGACGAGGTTTATGGCGATCTGCCCATCGACCGTCCCGATCTTTTGTTCCGTGAAGATACCGCGCTTTGCGCATCTTCGCCATATTCGGCCTCCAAGGCGTCCGCCGATCTATTGGTGATGGCTTATGCGCGCACCTATGGTCTGGCGGTATCGATTTCCCGCTGTTCAAACAATTACGGGCCATACCAGTTTCCGGAAAAATTGATTCCGCTCGTTCTTTCCCGCGCCGAAAGTGATCAGTCGATTCCGGTGTATGGAACCGGAGCCAACATACGGGACTGGCTTCATGTCGAAGATCATTGCCGGGCGATCGATTTGATTTTGCAAAAGGGAAAGGACGGCTGTATCTATAATATCGGCGGTCACAATGAAAAGACGAATCTGGAGGTCGTACAGACGATCCTGCGCCTGACGCATAAGCCGGAAAGCCTGATTCATTTTGTCAAAGACAGGCCGGGGCACGATCTACGCTATGCGATGGATCCGACCCGGATTGAAACCGAGCTGGGCTGGAAACCGGTCTATCGCTTTGAAACCGGAATTGCGCAGACGATCGACTGGTATCACACCCATCAGCCGTGGCTCGATCATATTCTTTCCGGCGCTTATCAGACCTATTACGCCGCCATGTACAAAGACCGGCCGTAATCGTACTTTGCTATAATGGGAACGTGTGTCACATCGGAAACAGGAGATGGAAACATGAATGAGTTTATCGTTGCAGTAAGCGCCGATAAAATCCGCTCGTCAAAAAAGGACGGGCGGCATCGGAAAGGGTAAGTTTTTTCGTGGATCGCAAGATACTTCGAAATTATATTTATAATGCGCTGTATCAGCTGGTACGGATTATTTTGCCGTTCGTGATCGTTCCGTACACGCTTTCGCATATCGGCACCGAAACGCTGGGAATCTATGATTTTGCCGGCGCGATTATGAACTGGTTTATCCTGTTCGGCGTTTTAGGCGTCAATACGTATGGAAACCGGCAGATCGCCAAGGTGCGCGATGATCGGCAGGCGCTGAGCCGGACTTTTTTTGAAATTCTGAAAATGCAGATATGCAACGTCTTCATCGGCATGGTTCTGTTCTATCTGTACATTCTCGTCTTTGTGCATACGAACACGTTTTATTATGCTTTGACCGGTTTGACGATGATCGCCTCCGCCCTGGATATCACGTGGTTTTTCTTCGGCGTGGAGGATTTTAAAAAAGCGTCCATGCGGAACATCTTCGTGAAGATACTGGGCGTCATCTCCATCTTTCTTCTGGTTCATTCCCCGCAGGATCTGTGGATTTATATTTTGATCAACGTCGGTGCGGAACTGGTCGGACAGGGCATCATGTTCGCCCAGCTGAAGCAGTATATTCATCCTGTGCCGGTGCGTCTGGCCGACGCGTATCGGCATCATTTCCGCGCCACCTTTCAGCTGTTTATTCCGACGATCGCGATTTCCGTATATACCATGCTGGATACGACGATGGTCGGCGTCCTGTATTCCGGCGAAGCGGTGACGCTTTATAAGATCAGCATGAATATCGTCAAAATGTTTCTTTCGCTGATCACGGCGATCGGCACCGTCACGCTGCCGCGGGTGACCAATGTTTTTTACAACGACGCCAAAGGGGAAGAAAAGGCGCAGGAACTGGTCAATACGGTCATGAAATTCGTCAATCTGCTGGCCTGGCCGATGTGCTTCGGCATGATGGCGATCGCGGTCAATTTTATCGCCTGGTATACGCCGGAAAACCCCATGATCGCCACCCTGGTCACGGCCGGCTGTCCGATCATCATCTTCATTTCCATGTCGACGGTAACCGGCATTCAATACATGGTGCCGACCGGGATGTTCAATCAGTACACCGCTTCGGTTGTCGCCGGTTCGGTGGTCAACTTTATCTGCAATATTGTTTTGATCCCCCGCCTGGGGGCACTTGGCGCCATCGTCGGTTCTTTGATCGCGGAGGCGACGGTGACCGGTTTACAGCTGTTTTTGATTCGGAAAAAGATTCATATCGATTTCCGGCAGAAATCGTATGCGATCTATATCGGCGGTTCTCTGCTGATGTATGGAATCGTGCGGTTTTTGAATCTGAACATGCCCGCCAAAGCATGGGCGTCTCTGCTGCAGGTGCTGGTCGGAATGCTCTTTTATTTCGGCTGGCTGCGCATCTGCCGCGAACCTTTTGCGGCCGCCGCCTTACAAAAAATGCGGAGCCGGCTCCATGCCTAAGGTTTCCGTCATCATACCGATCTACAATATCGCTTCTTATCTGGAAGAATGCATCCGCTCGGTTTTGGCGCAGACCTTTCCGGATTTTGAATTATTGCTGATTGATGACGGAAGTAAAGACGGCAGCGGCCGGATTGCGGACGGATTTGCCGCTCAGGATCACCGCGTCCGCGTCTTTCATAAAACAAACGGCGGCCTGAGCGATGCGCGCAATTACGGCTTAAAGAGGGCGGTAGGCGAATATGTTCAATTTATCGACGGAGATGATTTCATCGCGCCGACCTTGTTGGAAAAGTGCGCCGCCCGCTTGGATGAAACCGGCGCCGATCTTGTCATCTTCGACTTTTTTCAGTATTATTCCGCGACTCAAACACGCGAAGAAATCCGTAATTCGTACAGTGATGCGCGCACGTATGTTCTTTCCGAAAACAAGGCGCTGATGACCCGCATCGCCAATGCGGCATGGAATAAGATGTATCGACGCTCCTTATTTTCCACAACTGGGATTTTGTTCCCGAAAGGCTATTATTATGAAGATCTGGGGACGACCTACCGGCTGTTAGCGATGGCGAAAGAAATCGCATTCGTCAATGCACCGCTCTATAATTATCGCAAAGACCGCCCTGGGAACATCACCGGCGACTTTAATGAAAAAGTCATGCATATTCTGGACATGGTGCAGCTGCTCGTTTCCTTTTATAAGCAGAACGGTCTGTACGCGCAATATCGGCAGGAGCTGATGTATGTCGGCTGTACCAACATTATGGAATGTTTGAAAAAAACCCGTGATGCGCAAGATCACGCCCTGGCATTTGCCTTTGTCGATCGGGCGTTCGCCTATATCAAGACGACGTGGCCGCATTTTCCATGGTGCCGTTATGCGCTGTACAAAGAAAAGTATGACTGGATATACATGAATCACGCGCTGTTACGCCTGTATTTGACATTCCGCTATCGGCGTAAAGAAAGGAGAAACCGAAATGAAAGAAGTGACGATTCTCGTACCGATCTATAAAGTTGAACCGTACTTGCGCACCTGCTTCGATTCTCTGTTGCAGCAGACCAGCCAAAACTTCACCGTGCTTGCCGTCAACGACGGTTCTCCCGATCATTCGCAGGCGATCATCGACGCCTATGAAGCGCAGTATCCCGATAAAATACACGGGATACGGAAAGAAAACGGTGGCTACGGTTCGGTTTTACAGCTGGCCGTGCAGAAAATGGATACGCCTTATTTTCTGGTCTGTGACCCGGATGATTCGCTGGCGGAAAATGCGGTTGAAAAACTGCTGGCCATGGCGAAGATGGCGGACAGCGATATCACGATCGGCGCCCGGACACTGTTGTACGAGGACAGTTCAAAGCGTACATATGATCCGTGCTTCAATAAAGAATTCGGGACTTTGAAGCCGGATACGGTTTATCGCCCGCGGGAAAAGGATGGGGAGATACTTTGGTTTATCAACCCCAGCCCGCATGCGAAATTGTATAAGACAAAATTGGCCCGTTCCATTTCCTTCCCGGAACATGTCGGCTATACCGACAACATGCTTTTTTATCTCAGCCTGCTTCGTGCCCAAAAGGTTGTCTATACCGATCAGTCGCTGGCCAACTATCTGATCAACCGCGCCGGCAATACGATGACCGATATCCGCGCCGCCAGCATGCATGCCCAGATTCTGGTTTTTAAATCCATTCTGGAGCAGGCGGAAGCGTTTCATCCGCTTCCGGATATGTTTTGGTATCGCATGTTTGAAACGTTCCGCTACCTGCTTTATCAGTTGCCGTTTTTGGATACGGATGACGCCGGCTTCACGGCGGCCGCAGCCGATCTGGAGACCTTTTTGCGGATGTTACTGCCGCAGGGAAAGGCGATTCGTCACCTTGATCGCATCTATGCCAAGGGCGGCCCGGCAGTGAAAATAAACGACATGGCTTTATTACGGAAATCTCTGGAGCCGTTGGCGTATAAGCGGCTGGTACATACGATGCGTCAGCAATTTGAGAAAAAAGAGAAGCGAGGCGGCGAATGGAAATGAAAAACTATGTAAAAAGTTTATTGATCATCAGCGTGATCCTGGCGGCGGGGTGTGGGTCACAGCCCTATGCAAAGCCGCAGGCGACGGCGCAGGGATGCGATCTGTTTGACGAATGCGGCGATGAAACGACGATTGCCGAAACGTCGGCGCCGGTATCTTTTGCCCGTCAGTATGAAGC
>CAUVBZ010000002.1:0-39722 GCA_963550455.1 uncultured Erysipelotrichaceae bacterium | reverse complement strand
AATTACAATAAAAGACGGATAGGAAACAACATAACATCGACACCGCTAGCAAAGGGGTTTTATGTCTGTCAATAAAAATGAAAGCCGGGCCGGCCTGCAGAAAACGCTGAAAGTGTTTTTTGTCTACACCGTCGCAACCGGTTCTATATTCACATGGGTCAGTTATTGGGACTCTGTCTTTTTCGGCTATTGCGGACCGGGCACATGGCTTGCGTTCGGCTTAATGACGCTTGCCATTTTACCGACCGCACTTGTTTATTCGGAAATTTCTCCGCTGTTTAAAACAGCGGGCGGCGAACTGATCTATAACACGGTCGGTCTCAACAAGCATGCCGGTTTCTTCGCTTCCTGGCTGATTATGGCCGCATGGATTGCCGTGCCGCCGGCGATCGTCATGGCGATCGCCACGTATGTTTCCAAATTTCTGGGCGCGAATCTTTCCTTTATCGGTATCATGGCGCTGGGCATTGCCATCTTGCTGCTGGTCTTCTTCATGAGCTTGCAGGACATTTCAACCTTGACCAAAATTCAGGCGACCTGTCTGTTTGTCAACATCGTATCGACCGTGATCACCGGCGTCTTACTGCTGACAAGCGGTCACTGGTCCATTCACAACATGGCGCCTCTGTTCCAGACCACGATGGACTCGGTCAACGGAATTCCGGGATGGATTATCGGTATGGCGCTTCTCATCACACCGTACTTCGGCTTTGAAACCGTTCCGCAGATGGTGGAAGAGGGCGATTTCCCGATCAAGAACACCAAGAAAGCGATCTGCGGCTCTGTTTTAACCTGCGGCATCATTTATGTCTTCTTCTACTTCTGCGTAGCCGGGCTGGACAGCTATCAGAACCTGATGGCGGGCGACGCGGCGAGCGGCTTTTTAACCATCATCAACATGCAGCGTATTCTGGGCTGGAAAACATGGCCCCTGCTGTACGGAATCTTCTCCATTCTGATCGGCCTGGGCGCTTCGGTTCTGGGCTTCTGGATGTCCACCGTGCGCATGCTTTATTCAATGGCTTCCAAAAACTTCCTGCCGGCGGCTTTCACGAAAGTCAACAAACACCAGCAGCCGATTCTTCCGAACGTCTTCTTGCTCGTCATTTCTTTAACATTCCTGTTTTTGATGAACGCGGCGTCGTTCATGAAGGATTTCTTCAATCTGATGTCGTTCGGCTGTGCATGCGCCTATGCGCTGACGATGATTTCCGCCGTGCGTATCTCGGCAAAGCACCCGACCTGGAAGAGTCCGAACATGCTGAAACACAGCACGTTTACAAAATATGCGGCGATGCTGATCATGTTGCTGATCGCGTTCTTCTGCACCCTGGGACAGGGGGCCGGCTCATGGATCTCCTTTGCCGTTTATATGGGTGTCGGCGTGCTTCTGTGGCTGTATATGGTCAATGTACGCTGGAAGAAATCGTCGGTCATCATTGAAACACCCGATGGTGAAGAAAAGTTCTGACATTCAAAAGAAAGCATGAACATTTGTGCTTCCGCTCCGGAAGCACAAGTGTTTTTCAAGAGAAAAAATATGCAGAAAAATAAAACAGCAAAGCCGGCACGGCTTCAGCGCTCATTGAAATTGATATACGTCTACGCCATCGCGACCGGCGCCATCTTCACCTTCATCGGCTATTGGGATTCCATCTTCTATGAAAATTGCGGTCCGGGCACATGGCTGGCCTTTATCCTGATGACCATTTTGATTTTGCCGATCGCATTCGTCTATTGTGAACTTGCCCCCTGTTTCCCCGAAGCCGGCGGCGAATTGATCTACAACACCGTCGGTCTGAATAAACACATGGGCTTTCTCAGCGCATGGCTGATCATGGCCGCATGGATTGCCGTGCCTCCGGCGGCCGTCATGGCCATCGTACAGTGGCTGTTTCACATCTTCCATTTCTCTTCCAGTTTTCTGGTGGTTGAAATCGTGGCGGCGATCGCCCTGATCGGCTATTTTATCTTGAGTCTTCAAAATGTCGAGATATCCGGGAAAATCCAGCTCGTCATGCTGACGTGCGCCATTCTCGGCTGTGTCGCGGCGGCGGTCGGATTTATCTTTTCGGGACAATGGCGTCTTGCCAATTTTCAAAACTTCTTTTACACCCAGACCCAACCGCACCTCGGCATTCCGGGCTGGCTGATCGGTCTGGCCTTTCTGATCACGCCTTTCTTCGGCTTTGAAACCGTACCGCAGATGATCGAGGAAGGAAACTTCGAATTAACCGACAGCACCAAGGCGATCTGGGGTTCCGTCGTCACATGCGGCGTCGTTTACGTCATCTTCTTTATCGGTCTGGGCGGAATGCCCTGTCAGCCGCTTGTCGAAAGCGGCGGCAGCGCGGTCAACGGTTTTCTGGCCATTTCCATGATGGAACAGCTTGGCGGAAGCTGGAATTTCTGGGCGGTTGTCTTCGGTTTCGCCGCCATCTTATGCGCCATCGGAACCTGCCTGCTCGGCTTCTGGCTCTCGACCGTCCGCCTGCTGTATGCGATGGGGAAAAGCAACTTTCTGCCGGCCGGCTTTGCCAAATTAAATAAACATGCACAGCCGATTCTGCCGAACATTCTTCTGCTTGTCGTTTCCATCCTGTTTCTCATTTTGCAGAATGCCGGCACTTTCATGAATGATTTTTTCAACCTGATGGCATTTGGCTGTGCGTGTGCTTATGCGATTACGATGATCGCCGCGATACGCATGCACCGTCAGCATCCCGAATGGACAACCTACAAGCTCAAAGGCGGCAACTTCACACGCTGTCTGGCGCTTGTCATCGCCCTGATTGTCGCCTTCTTCTGCACCCTGGGACAGGGCGCCGGTTCATGGATATGCTTCTTCCTTTATCTCGGCATCGGGTTTATCCTGTGGCTTTGGATGGTCAATGTAAACTGGAAAAAAGCTCCGGTCGTCATTGATACGCCCGACGGTCCGAAACAATATTGAAAAGGAAATCAAAAAGACACCGATGCTACCTCAAGCGACGATGTCTTTTTTTGATAAAAGTACTTTTAATTCCGGCTTGTATAATAGACGATCGTAACGGTATCTTCCACATTGATGACCGTACCTGTTTCCGGCGTGACGGATTTGATCCCCTTCTTATTCGAGGTGTTTGTCGTGTCTTCCGCCACGAAATTCAGATTGTAGAAACCGGCGCTGTTCAACAGCTGCGTCACTCCGGAAATAATCTTTTCCGCCGATTCGCCGTCATAAAAAGCCGCATAAATTTTCGGAACCGCCTTCGTGACGATCGGCTTGGGCCCTTTGGAATAGGTAAGCGTAATGGCCGTCCCTTTACGCACGCTCGTATTTGCCGCGATGCTCTGGCCGATCACCTGTCCCGCCGGCTGTTCGCTGTAATCGGAATTTTCAAGCATCTGCACCGTCAGTCCCAGGCCCGTTAAAGTCGCCTGCGCCGCATCTTTATCCTGCCCTTTGACATCCGGAACCGTGATCATAATCGGCACAGCGACCTGACAGGCGATTGACTTTCCGCCGGCGGTTACCTGACAGTCGTTGACGATCGTTCCTTCTTCCTGTTCGCTTGGAACATCGGTTTTGGTAACCGTGTAGCCGTACTTCCGCGCCTCCGCCGACTGATCATACAGCGTCTGCCAGCGTGCGCCCGCCTTGATCAGCCCGCCGGGATTCCATACATAGGTGCCCTTGGAAACCACGCAGTTGACCGTACTGCCGGCCGTATAGGTGCCGGTGTCGTTGGAAAGAAGGCAGCCGTTGGCGACGGTATCGCTGTAGGCATAGGTGATCGTGCCCACCTTGAGCCCGCTGTCGCCGATATATTTTTTAAACGCTTCTAAAGTGCTTCCGGCTTTATTGACAACATTCACCTTTTTGCCTACGGCGACGACGACTTTTACACTTGTCCCCGGATCCACTTTCCCGCTTACCGACTGCGAAAGGATGGTGCCGACCGGCTTATCGCTTTCCCGCTCGCCGAGATCGACTTTAATATTGGCGGAACCGTTGTATCCCGTATTCAAAGAACGGATATAATTCAAAAAATCATCTTTTTTCTTGTCGGTGTAATTGGCCAGATTCACCTTGCCGACGGAAACCGTGAAGACGACGGTACCGCCTTCCGCAAGCGTCTGTGACGACGGATTCTGCTCCAGAATCACACCGGCTTCCTTACTGCTGTATTTTTCCAGATAATTGGCTTTCAAACCGTTTTTCTTAATCCAGTCTTCGGCCGCCGCTTTGGACTTGCCGATAAAATTGCTGACGGACACAAGCCGCCCCGAAGAAATGGCAACCGTGATTTTACTTCCCGCCTTGACGGTCGTCCCGGCTTTCACGCTTTGGCTGATCACCTTTCCCTTGGCGATCTTCTCGCTTCCCTCAAAAGAAAACTGCACCGTCACACGATTGGTGACGCCCCATGCCTGAATATTCTTTTGACTGTACGTCGAAAAATCAGGCACGGTCACCGCCGCTTCCGCATTTTTCGATCCGAAGGAAAACGTCACCGTCAGCGCATCCGAACGCTTGACGGAATCGCCGGCTTTAACCGACGCTTTCAGAAATATATTCTTGGCGATCTTTTCATCGGGCATGAACGCATAAGCGACATCGGTGAAGTGATTGTCCTGAAACCACGTCTCCACCTTCTGCTGTTCCTGACCGGTAAAATCCGGAAAGGCGACCGTCAAATCCGGATCCGGGCCGGAAGAAAGGCCGATGGTCAGCACGTCGTTTTTCTTCAATACCGAATTTGCTTCAAGGCTTTGGCTCAACACCGTATCCTCTTCGCTGTTTTCATCAAAGGAATAGTTATAGGCAAGCTGCTTCGAGGCGATTTTATTTTCCAGAGCCCACGCCTCGACATCCTTTTTTTCCTTACCGATAAAATTCGGCACTTCCACCTTTTTGGAGGCCAGGCTGAAATAAGCGAAACCGGCGATGCCGGTGGCGGCCGATAGAACCAGCACGGCGATCAGCAATATTTTGGTTGTCTTGGTCAATTCCATCATTCGTCCACTTCTTTCTGAATGGTCAATACATAACGGTCATGCACGGCCGTTTTCGATAAGGTATAAATACGACCCTGCATCGTCTCCTTCACTTCTTTCATCTCGCGGATATCATACATCTCATAGATGTCGCGGGCGGCATCCGTCTGCAGATCCAGGAACATGCCGTATGTTCCTTCATCCAGTTCGCGCAGGTCGATGTCGACGTCAAAGCAGGCCTGATCCAAACTGTAATCCACTCCCAACAGCTTGGAAAGATCGATACCGCAGGATTTATTCACCGCTGTCTGTGTTACGATCTCGCCTTTCGCGTTGACCAGCAGTATGGAATAAACCGGGTGATCGGCGGCGCCGATCGGCGTATTGCGGATCAGTCCGTAACCGTCAATCGACAGAATCCCGTTTTGAATCTGTATCCGATTCGCGCCGTAAACGGACGCCGAACGAAGCGGCTTATGTATCAAACCGCGATCGATCGACGGCGTTTCAACCGCCAGCTCCATCCGATAGCTGTACATCGGATTGGCGAAAAGACGGACGACATTCTCGTTGACACTCGTTTCGGAAAGATCGATCGTATCCTTGATCGAAAATAACGCATCTTCCTTTTGGATACCGCCGTTTTCAACCCGAATCCGAATCGCATAGTTATCTTTAGCCAGCATCTTTGGATCGATGACCGCCTGATAAAGAACGTGCGAATACGTATGCCCGTCATACAATTCAAGCGGTTCGGACGCCGGAAGGACGTCGGTTGGAATCTTGATCTCCGCATCGGTATCCAGACTGCGCAGAATAACCTCGATCCGCGCTTCCTCCATGGCGTCCATTCCCTTCAGGAACGCCATGCCCTTGAGCACGATGGTTTTATTTCCCGCACCGTAGGCGGCGTCATCCAGACTCTTCAAAAGAGAAACCTCTTCTTCCGGCTTTTGAATCAGCGAACAGCCCTCATCCTGCGTCCAGTTTTGATAACCGGGCAGGCAGGCGCAGGCATCCTGATCGGCGTCATAATAGCTTCCTTTGCCACATTCCAGATCCGTAATGGACAAGGTCAGCACCTCTTTACCGTCCAGCTGTTCTTTATTGAACGCATAGGTGCGCCCTTTATACGTTTGCGCCGCCAAAGGATTCTCCAGAGCCTCAAGATGGTAGACGGCGTCATACTCTTTGGTGAGCGCATACGTCGACGCCATGCGGAAGAAATATTTTCCGTTTTCAAGCTTCGTGACGTCAAAGTCGCCCGCCCATGTGATCTGTTCCAGATTCTGTACCGTCAGGGAAAGGTTCCCCTCGATCACATCGTCAAACAGCATATTCTGCACATAGAGTTTCTGAACGGCCGCATTTTCCTGATCGGCGTAAATACCGGGCACATAATTCAGCCCCCGCAGATGCAGGCTTCCGTCCGGATTCCACGTCAATCCGGTTACGGTCCGCACCGGTTCGCCGGTCGCTTTACGGCCCTTTGCCGCGATCTGGGCGTCGTTGATACCGGTGACCTGATCTTTCCGTATCCAGCCAACGGCGCTGTCCCATGCATAAGGCCGCAGGCCGACGCCTTGAAAAGAAACGATCGCGTTTCCGGCCGCATCCAGCGGATTGGTGGACTGCACCTGATACCAGTCTCCCGCTTCGCTTAAAATCGCCAAGGTATGATTTTTCTGGTACCGTTTCCCGTAGGCGGTTTCATACAACACCGCGCCGCCCGGCGTCTTGCGGATACTCGTCATCTGATCGTCTTTGACAATGCCGAGCGCCACGCGGTTGAAATCCGTCAGACGGCCGTCATAATTGTTATCACACTTATCCAGCTCATACGCGATCGAAGCTATTTTTACGCCCCAATAGTTGTCCGTCGCATATTTGACGTTGAAGCCGGATTCCTTATTGCCCAAATGTGAGCCGAAATAACGATAATCCTGAATATTCAGGTAGCCCCGCAGATTGACCCCGACATGTTCATAGATGGCCTGATCGACCGTTTTAAAATAGCTCGCCTGTCCCGGATCGGAGTCGACGGCGTTCCAGCCGAACAGATTGTTGCGATTTTGCGCAAAGTCGCTCATGCCATATCCCGACTCTAAGCAGGCCATGGCGAAAATCTCCGCCGCATTGACGCCGTAGGTCGCCTGCGCGTTGAGCCAGACGGCGCCGGTGTTCCAAAGCTTGCTCCGGTTATTTTTCCCTTTTACGGACAGAAAGCGATTGAACGTCTCTTCCTTGATACCGGTGCGGGAGCGCAGAAAAACAAACTGATAATACGGATAATAGATGCCGGCCTGATTCCGGCAGGCACGATCGGTATAAAACGTATAATTATCGTAGCTGTAATATACGTCGCCTTCGTGCATCCAGTCGGCGGCCGGTCCCACCGCCGAAACCCACGCGCGCGGTTTTGTTGAAGCGTCCGCCCAGCCGGAAAAATAATGAAGCACCAGATCGACGTAATTTCCGTTTCTTTCAACACGATAATATTGCTGCTGCGGATAGATCAGAAACGGTTCTTCCCGATATTTTTCGGAATCATTGCCGCCCAGATACAGCGCCTGATTGTTGCGAATGACGGACATCGGCACCAGATCGATATCCTTAAGGTCGACAAAGCCGTCAAAGCCCGACGCGTTCACGCGTACTTTGGCATGTCCTTCCGCATTGGGGATCGTCCACAGCCCGTCGAACTTCATTTCCCGATGCAGTGTAACGCCCATCGTCTTGGTTCCAGACGGCGCCCCGGCGCCGCCGTAAAGATCATAGACCTGCTGTACATGAACAACGTTTGAATTATCCCGCTGCGGATAGGTGTATACGACGCCGTCCGTCATGTTGATAATCTTGGACGGCGACCAGGAGTACGCATGGCGGATAACGCCTTCGTCTCCCAAATCGTACATCGTTTTTTTGGCCGTATTCCAATCTGCGGTACAAGCGACTTTTTCAAAGTACACCTTTCCGCCGGAAGCGAGAGCGCGATCGACCTCAAACGCGCTGCAGCTCATCGGATACAGATTCTCGCCCACGCGTTTCGCCTGCACCCTGCGCGCCGTTATCGGGAACAAGGAGCAGAATAACGTCAAACCGAGAAAAATTCTTTTTACTTTCTTCATGTTCGCCGCTCCTTTCTAATTCAGATTCACATCAATATGAATCCAGTTCTCCTGCCCCTTTACCTTCAGGCGCAGATGGCCGTGATACGTGATCGGATGCGCGGCCGGATCGTAGGCATAAAAGAGCACATACGCCTGATCCTGATCAAGGATCGTGCGCCCGATGATATTGGCATATTTCATTGAATAGATGGAGGAACCCAAAGCTTTAAACGTATCCTTTGTCCCTTCCGGCACATATTCCGCATCCTCGATCGTAACCGCATCGCCCCAGAGCGACACCGCGTTGACCTGAAACGCATAGACCTCCGTCGTCGACGGCAGCAGATATTCATTTTCCTGCCCGTCGATCAGCTCATACAAAGGATCGCCGGTAATATTCAACGCCTTGGATACCGTCATCTGATAGGTCTTGCCGTCGCTGATGACGTCGCCGTCGGTATACGTGAGCATCGCTTTCGTACCGGTCGCCGGGCTCAGCTTGAAATTCAGCGGATGTGCGGTATCGAAATCGGCGATCACCGTCAGGCTGTCGGCTTTCTTGTCCAATACCGGAATGAAAATATTGACGTTGTAAGGAAGCGTGTCGGAAATAATCGAATAATACACATTCTGCCTTCCCAGATAATAATTCTTCGCTTCCAGCCGGTCGACATAGGAAGACACCCGGTCCAGCGTCGTCCCTTCACTTGTCTTAAAGTGCGACAGGGGCATCTGTACAGAACCGGTTCCTTTTACCTGTACGGTGGCGACGATGAAATTAAAATCCAGATCGTCAAACGCAAAGGTACGATAATCCACGACCGCAACCGAAAAGTCGTGAAGATCGCTGTTCGCGCTCGGCTTAACCTGAGCTCCGGCCGTGGCCATGACCGGCGGCTTGCCGATCTGCGTTGAATCGGAAGCGGCGTGCCGGCTGATCAACAGAAGCAGGCCCGCAATGCCGGCACAAAGCACAACGATGACGCCGATTAAAATCCGTAACTGCACGCGCTTCCGTTTTTCCAAGTTCGTCCTCCCGCTTATTTTTTATTATAGCAAAACGAGCCCGACAAGGCTCGTTTCGTTCCTACTTGATTCCGTCCGGATTTTTTTCGGTAAAGGTCCATGAGTCGCGGCACATCGCCTCAATATCATAGCGTGCCTGCCAGCCCAGAAGTTCTTTCGCCTTCGTACAATCCGCATAGCATTCCGCAATATCGCCGGCACGCCGCGCCTCAATTCGATAGGGAATCGGCTTCCCGCATGCTTTCTCATAGGCATGGATCACTTCCAATACGGAATAACCGCGGCCGGTGCCGAGGTTGATCGAATCGACGCCATGGTGCGACAAGGCATAGCGAATCGCATTGACATGTCCGTCGGCAAGATCGCAGATATGGATATAGTCCCGGATGCCGGTTCCGTCTGGCGTCGGATAATCGTCGCCATACACACGGACATAGGCGGAACGCCCGTTGGCAACGCGGGCAATATACGGCACTAAATTGTTCGGAATACCGTTGGGAACCTCGCCGAGCAGACCGGAGGGATGACCGCCGATCGGGTTGAAATACCGCAATAAGAGCACCGACCATGCGGCGTCGGATTTGCCGACGTCTTCCAGGATACGTTCATTCATCAGTTTGGTTGTACCGTAGGGATTCGTCGTGCCCCCGACCTTGGCGGTTTCCGGTATCGGGCACTTCTCCGGATTTCCGTAAACGGTCGCGCTTGAAGAAAAGACCAATGTCTTACAGCCGTGCGCGGCCATGATCTCATACAGATTCAGCGATCCGGCTATATTGTTTTGATAATAGGTTAAAGGAATTTCAACGGACTCCCCGACCGCCTTATAGCCGGCATAGTGAATGACCGCGTCGATTTTATTTTCTTCAAAGACGCGCTCCAGACCGCTGCGGTCTAAGATATCCGTCTCATAAAACTTCGGCATCACCCCTGTCAATTCCTCAATCCGCTTCAGCACCGCCCGACTGGAATTGTACAGATTATCCAGCACAACAACATCATAGCCGGCTTTGATCAGTGATACGCATGTATGCGAACCGATATAACCGGTTCCGCCTGTTACAAGAATCGTCGTCATTTCCGCCTCCTTAACGCAATAGCCGCAGGACGTCATTCCACGTCACCGCCACCATCAATCCTAACAGAAGAATCCACGTTCCGATCATAATTATTGTCTTAAATCGGGCATTCAGGGGTTTCCCGTACAGATGTTCCGCCAGCGTCAAAACGACCTGCCCGCCATCCAGTACCGGAAGCGGCAACAGATTGAAGATGCCGACATTTAAAGACAACAGCCCGATCATGTAAATATACGATACAAGTCCCAGCGAAACCGTCTCCTGCGTCGCCCGATAAATACCGACCGGGCCGCTGAGCTGTTTAAATCCGCTGCCGTGAAGCAGCCGCTTCAAAGTGGAGAGCATCGTCCTCGTCATATCCGTCAATTCCAAGCCGCCATACTTCCAGCAATTCAGCAGGTTGACGGATTTTACCTCGATCTGCGGCCCGCGGATACCGAGCCGCCACGTCCCCGTTTCTTCATCTTTCGTCAACGTGACCGGCAGGTCGACGGTTTCCGCGTTTCGCTTTACGGTCACGGTGATCGCATCGCTTTCCGACTCCAGCAATGCATAACTGATTTCCGAGAAGGTGCGGATCTTCTTGCTGTAGCCGTCCGCAAACGTTATCTTGATGATTTCATCCTGTGTCTGCAGGCCGGCGCGGGCAGCCGAAGAAGCCGGCAGCACTTCCTGTACGATCGGCTTTTGCGGTTCTGCAAATCTTCCGCTGTACAGTGACAAGCCGCAGAAAATCACATACGCAAGCACAAAATTCATGAAGATGCCGGCCAGCATGATCACGATCCGCTTCCATGTTTTCTGCTGCGTCAGGCGGCGTCCGTCGGGAACCGCCACGTTCGGGTACGCCTCATCGCCTTCCGTCTCGCCCGCCATCGCCACGAAACCGCCGATCGGCAAAGCACGGATGCTGTAGAGCGTCTCGCCCTTTTGCCACTGGCGGAGCACGGGCCCCATGCCGAAGCTGTACTCGTAACAATAAACGCCGAATTTCTTGGCGGCCAATAAATGTCCCGCTTCATGCAGACAGATGATCACCGTCAACATTAAAAGAAACAGCAGGATTGTCAATATCGTTCTCAACATGTTTTTCCTTCCATCAATTTCATCGCCGTCCGACGGCCCCATGCATCGGCTCGCCGCAGTGTTTCCACATCGTTTAGTTCTTCAAAGGGGGCCGCGGCAACCGTTTCCTGCACGATCTCCGCAAGGCGCGGAAACGAAATCTTTCCCTGTCGGAACGCAAAATTGGCGACTTCGTTGGCCGCATTCAATATCGCCGCCAGATTGCCGCCCCTTTTCCCGACCGTATACGCCAGCGCCAGCAGCGGAAAACGGCTCGTGTCCGGACGGCTGAAATGCAGGGCGCCCGATGCAATCAGATCAAGGCACGCCACATCGCGCAGAGCCTGTCGTTCCAGGCCGCTCAACGCATACGAAATCGGAATGTGCATGTCGGCAACGCCCATCTGGGCGATGATACTGTGATCGACGTATTCCACCATGGAGTGTACGATGCTTTCCGGATGAATCAGAACTTCAATCTGTTCATAAGGAATATCGAACAGCCAATGGGCTTCAATGACTTCAAATCCCTTGTTCATCAGGTTGGCGGAATCAATCGTGATCTTCGCGCCCATCGACCACTTGGGATGTGCCAGAGCCTGCTCCACCTTTACCTGTCGCAATTGCGCGTCCGTATAGGACTGAAACGGGCCGCCCGAGCAGGTAATCCATAAGCGGGCAACGCGGTCTTTTTTATTTCCCGCAAGACATTGTTGGATGGCGCTGTGTTCCGAGTCGATCGGATACAGCCGCCTTCCGTATTTTGCCAACGCTTCGGTAATGAGGGCGCCTCCGCAGACCAATGTTTCTTTGTTCGCCAAAGCGACATCGTGACCGGTCTGAATCGCCGCCAGCGTCGGCGCGAAGCCGACGAAGCCGACCAGCGCATTGACAAGCAGCGTATAATCGTTTCGCTTCGCCAGCGTCAGCAGGCCTTCATCTCCGTACAAAACGCAATGATGCGGAAACTGCGCCTGTAAAGCTTCCGCATCGGACCGGCGCTGAACGCAGAAGGTATCGACCGACGGAAAGTCGTGCAGGATCGTCGGAATTTTTTCAACGTGCAGGCCGAGGCTGAACGCCGTCAGCCGATAGGATTCCTTATCCGCTTTTAAAAGATCAAGCGTCTGTCGGCCGATAGAGCCGGAAGCGCCTAAAAGTATCAGATGTTTCATCGTCTACAATCCCCACAGGATCAACAAGCCGTTAAAGGCCATCAAGCAAAACAGCAGAGAATCGACACGATCCAATACGCCGCCATGTCCCGGCAGTAAGGAACCGTAGTCCTTAATCCCCCAGCGGCGTTTGATCGCGGAAAAAGCCAGATCGCCGATTTCCGCCATCAAAGGCAGAACAAAGGAGGAAACCAGCAGCAGGGAATCGGGCAGGGGCTGTAACGCAAACCGTTTTATCACCAGATAACCCCACAGCAGCGCCGCGACGACCGCAATCAGATAACCGCCGATCGCTCCTTCCCATGTCTTATGTGGCGAAATGCGCGGATTCATCTTATGTCTGCCGATCAGGCTACCGACAAAATAAGCGGCCGAATCACAGACGTAACAAGCGATGCCGACAAACAGCATGGTCAATCCGTTGAAGCCGTCATCGTAAATATGAAGAACGCCGCGCCATGCGAGCGTGATGATCATCGTGAGGATAAACGTATAGGCAATGCGGTCGGTTGTCATCGACTCCAGCGCAAGATCACAGGCAAACATGAAAATCAGCCAGGCGCTGATGGAAAAGGATACCGTCACATCCTGCGTCTGCGTCATCAAGACGATCGCCAGAAAAATCGTCACGGCGAACAAATAATGCCGCCGGCCGTCTTCCAGAGAAGCGATCTCCACCGCCGCGCAGGCCGTGATCACCGCCAGCAGTGCTTCCAACAGCCAATTTCCCAGTATAAAGGGCGGTATAACGAGCAGGATCAATACAATCGCCACAAATGTTTTTTTCAGCATCTTGTTCATCCTCCCACCTTCCTTTAAGCCGGATCGCTTTTATCCGGCAGCGTTTCTTTCACGCCGCCGAAGCGCCGATCGCGCGCCCGGTATTCTTCAATACAGCGTTTCAGCCTGTCCGGAGTAAACTCCGGCCAGTTTTCGGGAACGAATTCCAGTTCCGCATAGGCCAGCTGCCACAGCAGGTAATTTGAAATACGCTGTTCGCCGCTTGTTCGAATCAGAAGGTCGACATCCGGGAACATGCCTGTCATCAGGTAGGCGTTCAGACCGGACTCCTCCAGATCAAGTCCCGCCTTGCCGTCCAGAACATCTTTCGCATAAGCGCGGGCGGCCAGCGTAATTTCGCGGCGGCTTCCGTAGTTCATGCATATATTCAAGCACATTCCCGTATTTTCCTGCGACTGCACCTCCGCATCGTGCAGAGTCTTCGCCGTATTTTTGGGAAGCGCGTCCATTTCACCGATGATATGCATACGGAAATTGTGCTCGATAAATTCGCGCATATATTTTCGAAAGAAAACGGCCGGCAGTTTCATGAGATAATCGACTTCTTCATGGCTTCGCTTCCAGTTTTCCGTTGAAAACGCATAAAGCGTGAGATATTGAACGCCGAGCCGATCGGCCGCAAGCGCAATGGTATGTACGTTTTCAGCTCCGGCCAGATGTCCGGCTGTGCGCGGCAGGCCTCTGCTTACCGCCCAGCGGCCGTTGCCGTCCATGATAATCGCGATATGTCGGCATTGATTCATGCTGAAATCTCCTCGTTCATTTAACGATTATACCATCGCCCAATTGAAAATGCCCTTTTGCAAGGGCGTCAGACTTTCAGCACTTCCTGATTTTTCTTATCCGCAAGTGACGAAATCTGCTCGATATAGCGATCGGTCAGCTTTTGCGTCTCTTCCTCCATATCCTTCTGTGTATCTTCGTCGACCGTCTTATCCTTTTTAATGACGGTCATCGCGTCACGCCGGATATTGCGAACCTGAATTTTCGCGTCCTCGGCCAGCCGGGATACTTTCTTCGCCATTTCTTTACGCACATCGCCCGTCAGCTGCGGCACGGCCAGGCGAATGACATTGCCGTCGTTTTGCGGCGCGATGCCAAGATTCGCCTTGTTTATCGCCTTTTCGATTTCCTTGAGTGAAGAAGGATCGTACGGCTTGATCACCAGCGTCCGCCCCTCTTCCACCTTGATACCGGCGATCTGATTCAGCGGGGTCGGCGAGCCGTAATAATCTACCTCGACGCCGTTCAGCATAGCCGCATTGGCCGCGCCGGTACGCACCGTATTCAACTCTTCTTTAAAAAGGGCAATCTGCTTTTCCATCTTTTCCTGTGATGATTCAATAATCGGGTATGTCATATTTTCTCCTTCTCTTTAATTCTTGCCGCCGATAATCGTTCCGTTCACCGTTCCCTGCACCGCTTTTACAATATTGCCGGGTTCGTTCATATTGAAGACCAGCAGTTCAATGGCATTGTCCATGCACATACTGGTTGCGGTCGAATCCATGACGGCCAGTCCCTTGTTCAATACGTCCATATATGTCAGGCGGTCGAATTTCATCGCCGATGCGTCTTTCTTCGGATCGGCGGAATAGACGCCGTCGACGCCGTTTTTCGCCATCAGAATAACGTCCGCTTTGATCTCCGACGCCCGTAGTGCCGCCGTCGTATCGGTCGAAAAGAAAGGTGAGCCGGTACCGCCGCCGAAGATGACGACGATGCCCTTTTCCAGATGATGCGCGGCGCGGCGTTGAATAAACGGCTCGGCGACCTTGGGCATGTCGATGCTTGTCTGCACTCTGGTCACGACGCCTTCCTTTTCCAGCGCGCTTTGAATCGCAAGCGCATTGATGATGGTCGCAAGCATCCCCATATAGTCGCCCTGAACACGATCGATGCCGATATCGGCGACCGTTTTTCCGCGGATAAAATTACCGCCGCCCACGACAATCGCAACTTCCACGCCCAGTTCATGCGCCTGCTTCACTTCCCGGGCGATCTGGCGTAAAACGATCGGGTCAAAATTTTTCTCGTTTCCCTGCAAAGCTTCACCGCTCAGCTTCAGTAAAACTCGTTTATACATTGTCGTTAAGCTCCCTCCGCTTTCCGCATTCATTATAATGGTTTCATCTCATTGGCGAAAGATTCTTTTTCCGATATCATATGCAGGGGGAATACATGTCAAAAATTGCCATTGTCGATATCGGTTCAAATACCGTTGTCTTGAACATCTATGAAAAAAAAGACGCTCTTTTATCTTTATTGCAGTCACACTCCGCTCCGGTCGGCCTTGTCCGTTATATTCAAAGCGGACACATGCAGGAAGAAGGTATACAGGCGGCCGTGACGGTATTACATGCCTATCAAAATAAAATATGGGAACAGCGCGTCGATACGGTTTACGCATTCATCACCGAACCGGCGCGGAGAATTGATAATCGCTCCGAGCTTCTTTCCGCCTTTCAGCAGGCCGGATTCAATGTCGATGCGCTTTCCGGCGAGCAGGAGGCGACATATGACTATCTTGGTACGCGGATGGACTGCGCCCGAATACAAACCGGGATCGCCTTTGACGTCGGCGGCGGCTCAACCGAACTGATCGCCTTTCAAAATGAAAAGGTATTAGAAGCCGTATCGCTTCCGCTAGGCTGTGTTCGTCTGCAGACATTGCCCGTTACCGACGAGACGGTCGATACGCCCATTCGGCTCACGCTCCGAAATCATCCTCGTTTGACATCGGTTCCTTCCGCAACCGTCATCGGCATCGGCGGTACATGTCGGGCGGCCGCAAGTGTTCTGCATTCGAAGCAGTGCACGCATGCCTCGGCTCTTTTTGATCTACGTGATCGTCTGAAACAAAACGATCCGGACAGCGTCGCCCGCATGCAAGAAGCAGTCGCGACAAGCCGGCAAGCTGTTTTCCTGCCCGGCCTGAACATGATCTGTGCCATTTTAAAAGCCTTCAGTGCCGAAACGATACGCCTTTCAACATGCGGCGTACGCGAAGGGTATTTGCTGGCGCATGCGGATTGATTTTCCGCTTTTGCGCATAATCGGAAGCGTCGATCGCGGTGTATTTCCGGTCACTGCCGGATTGGGTTTTCTCTGCGCGCCGCGACTTTTTCATTGTCGTAGTGTTCTTCCGGTCCCGCTTCCAATTTTTCAAGTTCCGTCATCGTTCATCTCAGAAATTTTAAAATTTGTGCCGGTTCTGCATACGGCAGTTGTTTGGACAGGTATTTGATTATCCGCATTTTAGATTGCTCGGGAGAATAACGATAGACCCGCGATGTAAATGCTCTGCCGTATCTTTTCTCGGGCGTTGTGTAACGGGCGACTCCCCAGCCATAAGGGGCGCCGCTACGGCCGATTTCATATTGAAAATCCTCAATGACAATGTAGCACTCGGCCTGCAGGCGCGCGACGATCGTTTCAAATTTCTGCCGTTTCCCGTGCGCATAACCGCTGAACACTTTCAGATCTTTGGAAAGCAATGAACCGCGTGCGGCGAGCGTATCATACACGATCTTATCGCCATACGGGGCGAGCCCCTCTTCATAGCGCGCGTCATAATCGTAGCCGTCGCGGCGGTAATTGGCAAAATCCGGAAACCATTCGCGGCTGATAAAGCCGGTCTTGCCGCCGAAAAATTTTCCGTAGACACAGTCGCTTTCCCGAATGGCGGGCCCTTTCCATTCCCACGGACCGTCGACCGTATCCGAAAACCAATAGCGTGAAGGCGTGTGTTCTTCAATCGAAAATCCCGGAACGGCGTTTGCAAACAACGGCAAAAAGCCGCAGTTTTGAATCGCCGCCGTCATCTTTTTATACGAAGTGATCGTCCCGATCGTTGCCGTCATAATGCCCTTTTCTCCACGGCCGACTGCCGTTATCAGACGCTATGGCAAATCGAATTTATGTATGCGCCGGTCTCCCGCGATTTCTCCGTTTACAAAACCGCGGACGGGTTTGTCTTTCAGTCCTTATATGTTTTTTCGGAAATGATGTAGCGCGGGCGGCGCTTTGTTTCCAGGTAAGTTTTGCCGACATACTCGCCGATCACACCCAGGGACAGCACAATGACGCCGCCCAGCAGAAACTGTACAACCATCAGGCTCGCCCATCCGGCTACCGTATGACCGCTCAGCCAACGGACGACGGCCCAAAGAATGCCGAGCAGGCCGAGCAGAGAAAAGACAAGTCCGGCGCGGGCGATGATGTGAATCGGTTCAATGCTCAAAGACGTGATGCCGTCTACGGCCAAAGCGATCATGCGCCGCAGGGGGTAATGGCTTTTGCCGGCCAGACGTTCATGCCGCTCGTAATAAACCGACGTACTTTTAAAGCCGACCAGCGGGAACATGCCCCGTAAAAAAATATTCACTTCCTGATAATCGGCAAAATGTTTCAGAACGCGCGCGCTGACCAGGCGATAATCGGCATGGTTATAAACCGTCTCAACACCCATGCGATTCAGTACTTTATAGAAAGACTGCGCGCTCGTTCGCTTGAACCATGTGTCGCTGGCACGATTGGAACGCACACCGTATACGATTTCGCAGCCTTCATGATAGGCGTCGATCATCGCCTCCATCGCTCTCGGATCGTCCTGTCCGTCACAATCGATACTGATGGTGACGTCGCATTGATCTTTCGCTTCCATCAGCCCCGCCAGCACGGCATTCTGGTGACCGCGATTGCGAGACTGCGAAATGCCGATGAAATGCGGATTGCCTTCCGCCAGCTTGCCGATTAGATACCATGTCGCATCTTTACTGCCGTCGTTGACAAATAAGATACGTGAAGAATCCGCGACCTTGCCTTTGGCGATCAGGCGCTCCAGCTCTTCTAAAAAACGTGGCGCCGTAATCGGCAGCACTTCCTGCTCGTTGTAGCAAGGAATCACAATCCATAATATGGTTTCCGCCATTGCTTTCATGTTTCTTATTTTAAACGATTTAAACTTGAAGGAAAAGAAGCACCGAAACACCGAACAGCAGAAAGGGCGCAAAAGCGATTTTTGGGCAACGTTGAAGGCCGCAATAAACCATGCCCATGCAGCAGGCGATCAATAAAACAACACACATTTGCGAAAGTGTAAAAAATAAGCCCATCCACAGCAACAATTTGCAATCGCCGCCGCCCAGGCCGATCGTCTTGCGACAGCGGCCATAGAGGTACGCAAGCAAAGAGACCGCCAAAGCAAGTACGAAACCGTTTTGAGGAGTCTTGCCGCTGATCATAAATAGGCAGACGCCGAAGCCGTGCAGATAATCCGGTATTTCATAGGTCAGCCGATCATAGAGCGCGGCATAAAGCAAAATCGAAAGCAGGCAGAGATCAACGATTCCTCTTCGCCCGTACGCCAAAATACGACAGCCACCGAGAATGCCGAATAAAATCTCCATGGAAAAAGAAAGCGGCGGGATCGGATGATGACAATAACGGCAGCGACCCTTTTGTAAAAGATAACCGAAAATCGGAATCAGATCATACCGGCGAATCCGCTTTTGACAATGCGGACAGTGACTATGAACGGTACGATCGTGTGTGACCGCCCGCGGCGCCATGCAGCAGACAAAGCTGGCCATACAGCTTCCCGCCATACTTCCGATGATCATGCGCATCCACATTTTCAACCTCCCTTTATTCATAGACCATTCGGCTAAAAAATGGGAAAAATGAAATCTTACGCTTTGTTCGCGGCAAAGGCACAAAAAAAGATTCGCACCGCTGTACGAACCTTTTTCGCTTCCGTCTTATTTGCCTTGCGCCATTTTGGCGACTTCTTCGGCATAATTCTCCTGCTTCTTTTCAATGCCTTCGCCCACCTTATAGCGAACAAACGACACGACTTCCGCTTTCTGCTCCTTAAGCCAGGCGCCGACTTTCTTATCCTGATCCAGGAAAAAGATTTGATCGACCAGGCAAATATCTTCCAACGCCTTGGAAATCTTACCTTCGATAATCTTCGCCTTGATGCCCTCCGGTTTGTTGGCGTTTTTCGGATCGTTGTTCATCAGTTCCGTCTGAATCTGACGTTCGTGCTCAATGATTTCCGCCGGCAGATCTTTACCGGACACATATTCCGGCGCCATGGACGCGATCTGCATCGCCATATTCTTGGCTACCTGCGCGTCCTGCGTACCGCGGACAATACAGACAGCCGAAATCGTACCGCCGTTGTGCATATACGTCCCGAAAATTTCATCGCTCTGCTTAGTCCGATTTTCGAAGCGGCGCAGTGAAATCTTTTCGCCGATAATCGCCCGCGCTTCGATGATCTCGTCGTTCAGCGTCTTTCCGTCAACCGTCAGCGCAAGCGCCTCTTCCACCGTCTTGGGATCGGCTTGGGAAATCGCCTGCGTCACATGATCCAAAAGCTCCAGGAAGCGCTCATTTTTCGCTACAAAATCGGTTTCCGAATTAAGCTCGACAATCGTTGCCTTGTCGCCGTTTACAATGACCTTGGACAATCCGTCCGCCGCCGTACGGCCCTCTTTCTTCGCCGCTTTGGAAATACCTTTCTCGCGCAGCCAGTCCGTGGCCTTCTGCATATCGCCGTCGGTTTCAACAAGTGCTTTCTTGCAGTCCATCATGCCTGCGCCCGTAAGCTCGCGCAGTTCTTTAACCATTGCCGCTGTAATTGTCATATTCACTTCCCTTCTTCAGCCGTCGTTTCCGGCTTTGCGGCCGGAGTCGCGGCTGTAGCCGCAGGTGTAACGAAACGGTCGTTCCGACGGAACACCCGGCGCTCGCCGTTTGCAAATTTCCCGCTGCGGGCGGCCTGCATCTGCTGACGGCACTCTTCATACCGCTGCCGTTTGCGCTTTTCATATTCAGCAGCCTGACGATCCACCTCGATCATGACATCCTTCATGGTGATATCCGCCTGCGACTCGTCTTCCTGATGTGCAAATTCCAGAACGCCTCCGCGCGCCTCAACGATCGCATCCGCGACAACGCCGACCATCAGCGTGATGGAACGGACGGCATCGTCGTTGGACGGAATCGGATAATCGATGACGCTGGGATCGGCCGTCGTATCCACCAATGCGAATACCGGAATATGCAGTTTCCTAGCCTCGGCGACCGCGTTATGCTCCTCAATCGGATCGACGACGAACAGCGCGTCCGGAAGTTTCTTCATTTCCTTGATGCCGCCGAGGAAGTTCTCGAGCTTTTCTTTCCTCTTCAGCAGTTCGGCCTGTTCTTTCTTCGTGTAAACAGCCAGCGTGCCGTTGGCTTCCATTTCTTCGATATCCGCCAGCTTCTTAACCGATTTCTGAATGGTGCGGAAATTGGTCAGGGTACCGCCCAGCCAGCGCTGGTTCACATAGAATGAACCGGAGCGAAGCGCTTCCGCCAAAATCGGCGCCTGCGCCTGTTTTTTCGTTCCTACAAAAAGAATCTTGCCGCCGTTTTCAGTCAGCTCCTTCAGAGCCGTGTAAGCGCGTTCCAGCATCGCCTCCGTCTTTTCCAGATCAATGATGTAGATACTGTTCTTAGCCGTATAGATATACGGGCGAAACTTCGGATTCCACTTCCGAGTCTGGTGTCCGAAATGAACACCGTTTTCAAGCATTTTCCTCATGGAGATAACGGTCATATTTTTTTGTCTTCCTTTCCGTTCAGTTTCCAGGCACGATTTCCGACGTCATCAATACACGCATAGCTCTATTTTCAGAGCCCGTGCACACGGGATGACGAATCCATCGTGTGAGTTCTACGGCGCAACAAAAAAGCGCCTGTTTATTTATAGCATAAACAGACACTTTTTGAAAGTTTATTTGTCATTCAACTTTGGCCGGGAAAGTCGGTCGGGTTTCTTTCAGGTATTTTTCTGGAAGGTTCCATGAGCTCTTGACGGATCAAAAAAAGCGCAAACCATTTTGTAATAGGTTTACGCCCTTGACCGCATGTTTATGCAGCTTTACATACACTGGTGCCGGATGGCAGAGTTGAACTGCCGGCTGACCCTTACCAAGGGCCTGTATTACCGTTATACTAATCCGGCGACAGCGCATTCATCATACAAAAAACAGCGTTTTAAATCAATATCGACTTCCACTTTTTCAACTCTGCGTACACCCGCCGTACCGGCAATCCCATGATCGTATAATAATCGCCCTGAATTTCCGTAATAAAGCAGGCACCTTGCCCCTGAATGGCATACGCTCCCGCCTTATCCATCGGTTCGCCGCCGGCAACATAGGCATGAATCTCTTCGTCGCTTAATTCGGCAAACGTCACCTTTGAAACAACGACTTCCTGATGACAGCGTGATGCCGATAAAATACAGAAGCCCGTGATCACCCGATGCGTTTTCCCCGATAATCGCCGTAACATATGTTCCGCATCTGCGGCATTTTTCGGCTTTCCCAATACATCTTTGCCCAGTACCACAACCGTATCCGAACCGATCACCACATCTTCCTCGTGCCGAAGCAATACCGCCTTCGCTTTACGCCAGGCTAAGTGCTGAATTTCTTCTTCAATCGGTTTTGTTAGATCAATTGTTTCCTCAATGTCGGCCGCGTCCACCACGAAGGGAATCCCAACTTTCGCCAAAAGTTCCCGACGGCGGGCAGACTGACTGGCTAAAATCAACTGTTTCGCCATGCCTTACCTCGCTTTTACTATTCTAGCAGGAAAGCCCGTTTAAAAGGCGTTATAATGTCAAAGACAGAAAGGAATCCGATTGATGAAACAAAATCCAGTACTTGTTATTCTGGCGGCGGGAATGGGTTCACGCTATGGCGGCATGAAACAGATCGACGGCGTCGGCAGTCATGGCGAACCGATCATTGAATTTTCCATTTATGATGCATATGCGGCGGGCTTCCGCAAAGTCATTTTAATTATCAAGCGCGAACATAAAGAGCTTTTTGAAAAAGCGCTGACCGACCGCATACAGGCAAACGGCATGGAAGTTTCCTTCGCTTTTCAGGACATGCAGGATTTGCCGGAAGGTTTTTCCGTTCCGGAAGGCCGCGAAAAACCATGGGGCACGACCCACGCGCTCTTAGCGTGCCGCGATAAGATCAAGGAGCCGTTCGCCATCATAAATGCTGACGACTTCTATGGCCGCAGCGCTTATCAGGTTCTCTATAACGACCTGTGTGAAAACATTCAAGACGATGACTACGCGATGGTCGGCTTTCGCTGCCTCAACACTTTGACCGAGAACGGAACGGTTACCCGCGGGCTCTGCGAAGAACAAAACGGCTATCTGAAATCAATCCGCGAAATTCAGAAAATCGCTCTTCATGACGGCCACGCCGTTTATGAAAATGACGGAAATTGGTGTCCGATTGCGGACGACGCTTTGGTCTCCATGAACTTCTGGGGATTTACGCCGCATATTTTCGAAGAAATAAGCCCGCTTTTCACGCAATTTCTCAAAGATCAGCTGGCGGAAAATCCGCTTAAATGCGAGCATGTTATTCCGACGGCCGTCGGTGCACTGATCAGGCAAAACAAAATTCGCGTGCACATGCTGTCTTCAAAAGATAAATGGTTCGGCGTCACCTACAAAGAAGACAAACCGAACGTCGTCAAACGTTTACAGGAGCTGAAAGACAGCGGCGTCTATCCGGACGTTCTCTGGAAATAAAATGCGAACGACATAAAAGAACCGGAGCGATCCGATTCTTTTTTTCTATACCTCAATCCAATACGGGAAAGAGCGGCTGTCGATCTTTTGAGAGACAACATTGATTTCTTCCTGATTCAATAGGTTGCGATAAACGCCGTCCGCAAGATGAACATCGATTTCACCGTGGCAGCCGTTCACATTAAAGCCGCCGAAATTGCTCCTGCCGTCACATCGCTGCGCATAGACTTCCAGACATCTTTCATTTTCATACAGTCGATAACCCTGCACAAGCGGCATGTACGTATGACGCAAAGCGTTATATTGCGCCACAAGCTTCATATAGCGCGGATCTGTTTTCGTCCAATCAATCGGGTCTTTTTCAAACAATTGCGGCGCGTGCAAAGCCCATGTTTCCTGTCCGTTATAGACAAATGCGGTTCCGGGTATTAAAAACGAATAGGCCAGCCAGTTTAACGCCCGGCAACGATTTTCTCCAAGCTGTTTATAAATCCGCGGACGATCGTGATTTTCCAGATACCATACCTCATTGGTGCTTTCCGGCAATGAAGCGATCAGATGATTGACGGCGCGCTCATACGGAAGCAATTCTTTTCGGCGCAGAGCCGCTTCAAATTCTTCGCGAATACTATATGGATACAGGTCATCAAAAGCCGACGCAAGTTCTCCATCACTCATCGCAATATGCCCGGCTGCCCGCTGTTGCAGAATAAAGGCCGCCTCCACGCTTTCCGCCAACAGCAGAAAACGGGGATTGATACGCCGACACATGGAGCGGGCCTTTTCCCAAAATGTCACCGGAACAAGCGAAGCCACATCACATCGCATGCCGTCTACACCTTTTTCCGCCCAAAATACGAGCATGCGCAGTAAAGCGTCCTGCAGCTGCTCATTTTTAAAATCAAAGTCTTTGACGTCACTCCATGCGGCGACGGCATTATCGGCCGCATAATAAGAACCATGCGTCTTTACCCATGAATGATCGACGGCGCTGTGATGAATGACGATATCCATCATGACTTTTAATCCCTTCGCATGCGCCGCTTTGATCAGATGCAGAAAATCCGACATCGTGCCGAGCTCTTTATCGACCGCCATATAGTCCTGAACGGCGTAAGGCGAACCGTACGTTCCCTTTCGCATGGCGATACCGATCGGATGAATCGGCAAAAGATAAATATAATCAAAGCCCATGGCACGAATCCGGTTCAGATCTTTCGCAACCGCATACAGCGTTCCTTCTTTGCTGTAGTTGCGGACAAATATTTGATAGATACTGTGCACATTGCGCATATGCTTTACCGCTTCCGTTCTTTCGCGTAGATGATCGCCATGCCGCGGCCCGCCAGATCCGGATCATACTGATCAATCAACGGAACCTCCGCCGCAATCACCTCACCTTGTCCGCCGGTCGCAATGACATAAGCATCCGCATCATGAAGTTCTTTTTTCATCTGTCGGATAATGTATTCGACCAGCCCGATATACCCATACACAACGCCGGCCTGCATGCCGTGCACGGTATTGCGGCCGAGAATGCTTGCCGGCTTCTGAATTTCAATCTCCGGAAGCCGTGCCGTCTGCGCGGTCAGCGCCGCCGCCGATATCCCGATGCCCGGCGCAATCACGGTATAGGAAAATACGCCTTTTTCCGAAACATAATCAAACGTGGTGGCCGTACCGAAATCAACGACGATGCAGGAACGATGATAGGTATAGTAGGCGGCGGCGACATTGACAATCCGATCGGCGCCGACTTCCCGCGGATTCTCCGTCCGAATTTCAATACCGGAGCGGATACCGGGGCCGATGATCATCGGCTCCTTCCGGACGGTTCGACGAATCGCCTCCACCAGCGTCTGCATGATTTTCGGTACCACCGAAGAGATCACGACATCCGTAATTTCATCGTTCTCAACATTGGCAACGGTAAAAAAACTGCGCAGGGCGATCGCAAACTCGTCTCCTGTTCTTGGCGTCTGTGTTGTCAGGCGAAAGCTTGAGACCGTCTTTTCACCCTCCATCAGCTGTAAGGTGATGTTTGTATTTCCGACATCAATTGTCAGCAGCATTCGTCTTCTCCTTTAAGCAGCGGCGTAAAATTTCACGTGCTGTTTCTTCTTTGGTCATCAGTGGCAAAGCGTCCGTCCTATCTTTTGAAAGAATCGTCACCTGATTCGTCTTCGTGCCAAAGCCCGCGCCGGCCTGCCGTAAACTGTTGGCGATAATGTAATCGCAATTCTTCGTTTCCAGCTTGCGGCGGCTGTTTGCCAGCAGGTCTTCCGTTTCCATCGAAAAGCCGATCACAATCTGTTCCGGTTTTCGGCTCTGCCCGATTGTTTTCAAAATATCCGGCGTGGGCTCCAGCGTTAAAGAATAAGCGGCGGCCCGCTTATGTATTTTTTCCTTCTCCGCGTGTTTCGGCGTAAAATCGGCGACGGCGGCGGCCATGATGATGATGTCCTGCGCATCGCTTTCCTCCAAGACGGCGGCGGCCATTTCCGCGGCCGAATTGACCGTTTTCAAGCGAACGCCGGACAAGGCGGCTAATTGCGTCGGCCCGGATACCAGAGTTACGGCGGCCCCCATATTCCGAGCCTGACGAGCCAGGGCGTAACCCATTGACCCGGTACTGTGATTGGTAAGAAAGCGTACCGGATCAATCGCCTCCCGCGTGGGGCCGGCGGTAACCAAAACACGCTTGCCTTCAAGAAAACGATCTGTTTCCAGCATCTCAAAAATCGCATCTTCGATCTTTGCCGGTTCCATCAGGCGGCCTTTTCCTCTTGTTCCGCATGCGAGCATGCCTTCTTCGCTTTCTAAAATACGCATTCCATAATGGCGGCATTTTTCTAAATTATCCTGCGTTACGGGATTGGACAACATTCCGGTATTCATGGCCGGAACAATCAGCTTCCTGCAGGAAGCGGCCAGAAAGGTTGTCGTTACCATATCGTCCGCAAAGCCGTTCGCCACATGGGCAATCTGATCGGCCGTCGCCGGCGCCAGAACGAACAGATCGGCTTTCTCGGCCAGAGAAACATGCTCCACCCGCGGTTCAAAGGCGGTTGAAAACATATCGGTGACAACTTTCTGCCGGCTCAAGGTTTGAAAAGTCAGCGGCGTTATAAACGCCTGCGCCGCTTTTGTCATCAGCACGTGTACTTCGATTCCTTTCTGTACCAGGCTCGAAACCAGCGCGCATATTTTATATGCCGCGATACCGCCGCCGACACCGATGATGACACAAGGTGTTTTATCCATGCTTTTTCCCCGTCCTTTCCAATGCTTTTAAGATCGGCGGCACAGTCAAAGCCGCCAAGATGATCTCGGCGATCCCGTTTGACAACAAGGCGGAAATAAGAATCATATCGATGCGCATCTTGGTGACCGCCGTATAGGGCTCGCCGAAAAACAAGCCGATCAGGCTCATGACGAATACCGTATGCAGAAGCGTACATAAACCCGCGCCGAAACCGGCGAGCCATGCCGAACGTTTTCTTTTCCCAAGAAAGCCGGCGCAGACGCCGAGGAAAATACGCGGAATGAAAGCGATGAGCAGCGAGGCAAAGTTACCCTGTATGCCGCCGACGGTAATAAACGGTGAAAAACAGAAACTGGTCAGATTCGGGGCGAATGTCGCCCGCAGCATGGAAGATAGTCCGAATACAAAGCCGATCGCGGCGCCATATCCGGGTCCCAAGGTAAGACCGGCCAAAATAACCGGCAGGTGCATGGTCGTTACATGCAGTACGCCGACGGGCAGATACCCAAGCGGCGTGACCGACAGCAATATTTCAATCGCAACGAAAAAAGCGCCTGAAACAAGTCGTCTTGTTTTATATTCATCCTTCATGTTTCTCCTCCTGCCGCTCCGCTTCGGATGTGGCGAATCAAACATGCTCAACATCGTTATTATAACCGTATCTTTTAAAAAACGTTACAATATGTCTCGGAGGAATCTCTATGAACTATCTCGTAATTTCAGATATCCACGGTGATGCGGAAGCGATGCATATTCTGACCGCCGTTGAAGCGGATGCGATTCTCTGCCTCGGTGATATCCTGTATCACGGGCCGCGCAATGTTCTGCCGGACAGCTATAATCCAAAAGCCGTCATCGCCGCTCTGAATCTGTTTTCTGACAAAATCACTGCCGTGCGGGGCAATTGCGATGCGGAAGTCGATCAGATGGTTCTGCATTTCCCCATCACTGCGGATTATAATTCTCTCTTTATTGAAAAGCGACGTATCTTTATGAGCCACGGACACATCTACGGACCGAAAAATTTACCGACGCTGGCGTCCGGCTCCGTCTTCCTGAGCGGGCACACGCATATTCCGACCGCCGAACAGGAAAACGGCATATGGCTGTTTAACCCCGGCTCCCTCTCCCTTCCAAAAGGCGGGCATCCTAAAACCTACGGTATCTTAAATCGTGACGGATTTACGGTTTTTACCATACATGGCGATCTATACATGCAGGCAAAGTTTAACGGCTGACCAATCGAACCGTATCGGAATTGTACAATCCAAAAAATACACCTCTTAAAAGAGGCGCATGCAGGGTCGGCTTGATAAGCAAGATTATCTTTTCAGCATACAAAAAGGCGGTCAACCGATGACCGCCGCTACATGACACACAATGGCTAATTTTACTCTTCAGGAGCAGTGAGTGAAATGCCGGTAGGACCTGTCTTCGCATCCTCCGCAAGCAGTGAAATCGAAGCCGTTTCATAAGAAAGGTTATCAAACGAGCCCGTATAACCGGATTCTGTCGTAAATTCAATCGTGAACTGACCGACTTTATTATCCATGACGAGGTTTTCCGGAACGGCATCAAATGTAACGACCTGATGTCCGTCTTTCTCGCCCGCCTCTTTAATCCGGTTTTCGCCCTTATCCGCAGAACCTGTCGGATAAATATAAAGCGACGTGACGCTCTCGCCGGTAACGTTATAAATATCGTAAACAGCCGGCATCGCCTCAAATGCGATCGGCGTAGCGCCGGTACGCGCATCTTCCGCAATAATCGAAATCGGAACCGTTTCCACGTTCAAGGTTTCAAACTTGCCCGTAACGCCCGAATCGGTTGTATATTCGAGAGTCAGCTTTGTGTCCGCGCTTCCGTCGTCATAGGTAGCCAGCAGAGCGTGGCCGATGCCGAATCCGTGCGGCCCTGTCGCAAGGTTCTCGCCTTTATCCGCCGCCCCTGTCGGATACAGATAAAGCTCACTGATATTCTCCCCGGAATTGTTGTAAATCGTATACTTCCCCGTTGTTTCAGCCGGTTGTGAAGCCGCCGGTGTCGCTGTTGCTGCCGCAGCTGTCGATTCCGCCGGAGCAGCGGTGTTTCCGCATGCCGTCAGAACCAACGCCAGTGCCGCAACGCCAAATGTGTGTAATGTCTTCATTTGTTTTCTTCTTCTTCCTGCCTTTGTGTCCGCAGCTCAATTAGTTTAGTACATCTCCCCTGCACGCTCAATAAAGACGCTCTCGTGCACGGCGGCGATCAATCATAGGTGATATCCGCCATATTCTGCTTTAAAATTCCCGCGCTTTTCAATAAGTTGATACGTTCCGTCTCGCTCATCGCCACCGGAACTAAACCCTCGACGCCTTCCTGCCCGACAATAGCCGGAACGGATAATGCGCACCCCTCGATGGCATACGTCCCGTGCAATACAGTTGAAACCGGCAAAATACTCTTTTCATCTTTCACGATTGCCGAGCAGATTCGCCGCACGCTCACACCGATGCCGTAGCAGGTCGCCCCCTTGCGCCGGATAATCTCATACGCGCTGTTGCGAACGTCATTGCCGATTTCTTCTTCGATCTTCTCCAGATCGTCAAGATTCATACCCCGCAGAGCATAAAAATCCGGCAGCGGAACTCCGGAGATATTGGCGTGACTCCACGTCACAATTTCACTGTCTCCATGTTCGCCGATGACAAACGCGTGTACCGACCGTGAATCCACATTCAGCTTGGAGCCGATCAAGGTACGAAGCCGCGCCGTATCCAAAACCGTTCCCGATCCAAAAACCCGCCGTTCCGGCAAGCCCGACATCCGCGCCGTATAATAAGTCAGAATATCAACCGGATTTGCAACGACAAGCAAAATCCCTTTCGGCTTTACCCGACGTATCTCTTTTAAAATCAGATTGAAAATCGCAATGTTTTTGTGAATCAGATCAAGCCGTGTTTCTCCCGGCTTCTGCGCCGCGCCCGCCGTGATCACAACCACGGCCGCATCTGCAATATTCTCATAAGAACCGGCATAAATACGCATCGGCGTGATCAGAGACGTCCCATGCAAAATATCCATGGCCTCTCCTTCCGCTTTATCTTTATTCACATCCACCATTACGATCTCTGAATACAGCCCTGATTCCATCAAAGAAAACGCCGTCGCCGCGCCGACCGCGCCACATCCGATAATCGCTATTTTGCGAAGATTTACATCCATATCCACGAATACTCCTCTCACCTGTTATTGTATCTGTTTTCAAAGTGGGCGGGTAAAAAACGCTCTTTTAAAAAGCCGGAATTTCCTCCGGCTCACTTTACCAACAGATTTTTACCCGTCTTTCGATCAAACAGATGCATCTGCTTCGCGGGAATCTTGAAGCGTATCTGCGCTCCGGTATGATATACCCCTTCCCCGCTGTTTACCACGATGATCGTATCCTTCCCTTCCGCATTGACATGCAGGTGCGTCGACGATCCCATCATCTCCGACACCTCCACTCTTCCTTCAATTCCCTCGCCTTCCGTCATCTCAACCTGCTCCGGACGGATTCCGACCGTTACTTCTTTTCCTTCATAACCCGCCAGCGCTTCCTGCTGCTCTTTCTCCAGCGCGATCGTCTCTTTCCCGATCTTCACTTCTTTCCCGTCCGTCTCTCCGTCATAGAAGTTCATCTGCGGTACTCCGATAAATCCCGCCACAAACAGATTCGACGGATGTTCATACACTTCCTGCGGCGTCCCGATCTGCTGGATGATTCCGTCTTTCATGATTACAATCCGATCCCCCAGCGTCATCGCTTCCGTCTGATCGTGCGTGACATAGATGAACGTCGTATGAATGCGGCTGCGCAGCTTGATGATCTCCGCCCGCATCTGATTCCGCAGTTTCGCGTCCAGATTCGACAGCGGCTCATCCATCAACAGCACCTTCGGCTCCCGTACAATCGCTCTGCCGATCGCCACCCGCTGTCTCTGGCCTCCCGAAAGATGCTTCGGCTTGCGATCCAGATAGGCCGTGATTCCCAGTATCTCCGCCGCCTGATTCACCTTCTGCTCGATCTCTTCCTTGCCCATATGGCGAAGCTTCAGCGGAAACTCCAGATTCTCCCTTACCGTCATATGCGGATAAAGCGCATAATTCTGAAAAACCATCGCGATATCGCGGTCTTTCGGCGCTATCTCATTCACTCTCTTCTCGTCAATGTACAGATCGCCTCCGGAAATCTCCTCCAGTCCCGCTACCATGCGCAGCGTGGTCGATTTCCCACAGCCCGACGGTCCGACCAATACGATAAACTCCTGATCGGCGATCTCCAGGTTGAAGTCTTCAACCGCTTTGACTCCCGCTCCCGCTTTCTTTTTCTTCCGCTCACTGTCCGTGTATACTTTCTCAATGTGTTTTAATGATACCGTTGCCATATTCATTCCTCTGCTTTCTTTTCCGGCAGGCGGTCATAAAGCGCCATCCGGTGATACAACTTACGGGCTAACGAGTGCGAAAAATCCGTCTGTTTCGCACGCCACACCCAATTTCTTCCGATTGTCGACGGGGTATTCATCCGCGCTCGATTATCCAAACCGAGCAGGTCCTGAAACTGGATGATTGCCAGATCGGCGATACTTGCATAGGCCCCCCGCATGAATCCCCAGTTGTAGCCTTCGATCTTATTCAGATACAGATAGTCGACGGCTTTTTGGCGATTGTCTTTCGGCACGCTCTTCATCCAGCCCATGATTGTTTCATTGTCATGCGTCCCGATATAAACGACACAGTTTCGCGGATACATGTGCGGTAAATAATCGGACGTTGCATCACGCGAATCAAATGCAAATTCAAGAATTTTCATGCCCGGATAGCCGGTTTCCTGAATCATGGTACGTACCTGCGGCGTCAGGAAGCCGAGGTCTTCCGCAATGATGCGCGGATGCTCGATTTCTTTCTCCACCGCCGTGAACAGCTCTTTACCCGGCCCTTTACGCCACCTTCCGTTGCATGCGGTCGTTTCGCCGTATGGAATCGCATAGTACGATTCAAAGCCCCGGAAATGATCAATCCGCAAAACGTCGATCTTTTCAAGCTGTTCCCGAATGCGTTCAACCCACCATGCATAGCCGGTTTTTTTCAGGTATGACCAGTTGTATAGCGGATTCCCCCACAATTGACCGACGGTGCTGAAGCCGTCCGGCGGGCAGCCGGCAACTTCTTTAGGTTTGCCTTTTCTATCCAGCTGGAACAGTTCGGGATGCGCCCAAAGGTCGCTGGAATCCGGCGAAACATAAATCGGCATATCCCCGATCAGCTGCACATGATGCGCATGCGCATATGCACGCATGGCCGCCCACTGTTGATCGAAGAAAAACTGCACCGCCTGATAAAACGCGATATCCGCCTGCAGTCGTTTCCTTTCTTTTGCAAGAACGGATTGCCGACGGCGGCGCAACGGTTCCTCCCATTGCATAAAGGACAAACCGCCATGTGCATCTTTTTCAGCCATGAACAACGCATAGTCTTCCAGCCAGGCGGCATTCTTTTTCAGAAAAAGAGCATATGCTTTCGGCGGCTTTCGCAGCATGCGCTTTGCCGCAATACGTAAAACGGCAAAACGCTGTGTATACAATGTCCCATAATCGACGCGGACAGGATTTTTTCCCCAATTTCGTTTTTCATATTCCGACCGCTTCAGCCATCCTTCTTTTTTCAATTCATCCAGATCGATAAAATAAGGATTGCCGGCAAAAGCGGAAAGCGATTGGTAGGGCGAATCGCCATATCCGGTCGGTCCGATCGGCAAAAGCTGCCAATAGGTCTGCCCGCCTGCTTCCAGAAAATCAATAAATCGGCGTGCCCATCCGCCCATTGTACCGATCCCATAAGGGGACGGCAGAGCGCTGATCGGCATCAGAATACCTGCCCGACGTTCCATGTTTCCAAGCCTTTCTAATTTATGAAAGTGCCTTGACACTTTCTCCTTCCCACAATGTAAACGGAATTACTTCATTCACCGCCGCCCGCTTATAGCGTAAGCGCAGAAGCAAATCTTCCACTCCTTTGCGCGCCAGCAGATCCGTATTCTGATGGATTGTGGCCAAACGCGGCGCCGTATATTTATTGACGTCAATTCCGTCGAAGCCGATGATACTGATATCGTCCGGACAGCGCAGTCCCAGATCGCGTATCGCCCGCATGGTGCCTAAGGCGATGGTGTCGCTGAGGGCAAAGATGGCCGTGCAGCCCGGATTGCGTTTTAAAACCGCCAACGTCGCCCGATAACCGTCTTCCATGGAAAAGCTGCAGGGTTCATAGTCTCTTTTTTCATTAAAGGACAGTCCGGATGCCTCTAAAGCCTGACGGCAGCCTTTTAAACGACGCGCCCCGACCTGGCTGTTTCGATCATCTGAACAGCCGCCGACAATGGAAATACGGCGATGACCATGTTCTAAAAGATAGCTGATCGCACGGGCGCTTGCAACGACGTCATCGGTCATAAAGCTGGAAAGAGAACCGGATGAAATCGATGTGGCGTCGTTTGTCAACAATACGCCGGGAACCGGTATGCGTGCATATTGATCGCGGAAGAAGCGGATATTGCCGCCTAGAAAAATGAAGCCCTTCGGTTTGTGCGTAACGCTGAGCTGAACCGCCGTCTGCACCTCGTCGGCATTTTCATCCACAAAAACGACCGTGGCATTTTCATTAGCCTGATGCAGGTGCATCTGAACCCGCTCCAGAATGACTCCGAAAAATATATTTCCGTATCCGCGGACGATAATGGCAATGGATGAATCCACCTGCTGTTTGAGCATTTTCGCGTTGGAATTGGGATGGAAATCCTGCTCCGCGATAATCGCTTCTATCACTTCTCTGGTGTTCCGACTGACATCGGGATGATGATTCAGCACACGCGAAACCGTTCCGATACTGTATCCGGATATACGGGCAATATCCTTGATCGTCGTCATGTGCTCTCCCTTCTTTCTGTCTGATTAACCTTTTACAGCTCCGGCCGCAACGCCTTTTATGATATACTTCTGTGCGCGTAAATAGAAGATGATAACCGGAATGACGGCCAAAACAAGAGCCGCCATGATCGCGCCCATATCAACCGATCCGTAGCTTCCCTTCATATACTGGATAATAATGGAAATCGTCTTGTATTTCTTGATATCCAGCACCAGATACGGAAGCAGGAAGTCGTTCCAGATCCACATGGTTTCCAGAATGCCGACCGATATGTATGTCGGCTTCATGATCGGCAGAACAACCTTGAAGAACGTCTGTAACGGTGTGCAGCCGTCAATCATGGCCGCTTCTTCAATTTCAACCGGAATCGAACGTACAAAGCCCGTGAACATGAAGACGGCAAGACCCGCGCCGAAGCCCAGATACACAATAATAATTCCCCATGGTGTCGTTAAGCCGAGCGCATTTGCGACAAGCGACAGAGTAAACATGACCATCTGAAACGGGACGACCATTGAAAAGATGCATAATGCATACAGCAGTTTGGTCCACCAGGTCTGTACACGTGTGATAAACCAGCCGCACATGCTGCAGCAGATCAAGATCGCGGCTACCGAACCGACGGTGATGAACACGGTCCAGCCGACCGATTGTAACAAGCCGTATTTTCCGATCGCCTGCGCATAGTTGCTTAAGCCGACAAAAGTTTCTCCGCTTGGCAGTGTGAACGGCGTCAGGTTGATGGAACCTTTATCTTTCACCGAGTTCCAGAAGATGCAGAGAACGGGGAAAATCCAGAAGATACATAAAAAGGTCAGAAAAGTTGTGCCGTACCATTTCCCTTTCTTTTCCATTACTGCTGAACCTCCTTTTCCTTAGTCAGTTTCTGCTGAATAGCGGCGATCACGATAACAAGCAGGAAGAAGAGTACCGCTTTTGCCTGTCCGACGCCTTCAAAACCGACGCGGCCATAGAATGTGTTGTAGATATTCAAGGCCATCATTTCCGTCTGCTTCATCGGCGCGCCGCCGGTCAAGGCGAGGTTTTGATCAAACAGTTTAAAGCCGTTGGTAATCGTTAAAAACGTGCAGATCGTAATGCTGGGCATCATCATCGGAATCGTGACCCGGAAAAGTTTTGAGGTTTTATCCGCGCCGTCGATTTCCGCCGCTTCCAGAACATCCGGCGGAATCGACTGCAGGCCGGCGATATAGATGATCATCATGTACCCGATCTGCTGCCACGCGACCAGAATCACGAGTCCCCAGAAGCCGAGTTTCGAGTTCAGGTTGAGCGCGGTGCCGAAGTGCACCAGAATACCCGAAAAAATCAATTGCCAGATGTAACCCAGAACAATACCGCCGATCAGATTGGGCATAAAGAAAACGGTGCGGAATACGTTCGTCCCTTTCCGCTCTCTGGTCAAAGCCATCGCTAATGCGAACGCGATGATATTGATGATGACCAGCGTTACAAGCGCAAACGCCGCCGTAAACCAGAACGAATGCAGAAAGGTCCGATCGCTGAAAGCGGCCATATAATTTCTAAAGCCGACAAATTTAGCGTCCGTTACCGTTGTGAATTTCGTAAACGACAGGCCGATACCCAAAATAAAAGGAATAACAAACCCGATCAGAAACGCCAAGATTGTCGGCAGAGTGAAAATAGACCAATACTTTTTAATTGTATTTTGCATAGAACTCCTTTTGAAGAACAAACGGAGCCTGCCCGAGCGGGCGAGGCTCCGTCTGTTTTAAATATGATGCTTCAGTTTGCGGCGGAAAGCTGTTTTTCCACTGCCCAGTTATCAACAAACGCCTGCTTGACAAGCTCCCAGTTCGCATCCGTCTGATCAGCCGCATATACCGTCAGCGCCTGACCGACCTGATTTTTCCATTCTTCCGAAGGCATTGTCGTAAAGTTCCAGGATACCGGTGTGCCGGTGTTCTCGTTAGCAAGTTTGAAGAGTGTGTTTGTAGATTCCGGATTAGATTTAAACGGAATATTCAAACCCATCTTATCGCCACTTGTCATCGCTTCGACACCCTTTTCCGATGTTACGCACCAATGCATGAAATCCAACGTTGCCTGAATGTCGTCAGCCGATGCCTGGCTGTTGACACACCAGTAGTTTTCCGTTCCCATGCAGAGACCTTCCGTCGCATCGTCAACACCGAAGTAAATCGGCAGGTAAGCGAGATTTTCATCGCCGATCGCTTTTACCTTATCGTATTCCCATGTTCCGTTCTGGAAGAAAACAGCCTGGCCGTCGATAAATTCCGACTCCGCCTGATCACCGGTTGCCGTGGAAATCTGGCTGGGATCAATCGTCTCGTTGTTGATATACAGATCCCAAACGGCGCGGTACTGATCAAGATAAGTACCCTTGATTGCATCGGTGTCGTTGATTCCGTCCGCCTGATACTCATAATAAACCGGCAGGTTTGCTAAATGGGTTTTGAAGCGCCAGTCGGAACTGCCATCCATACCGGCGGAAGTGAATGCCGAGAAGCCGAGCTCATCTTTGCGGGCGGTGATATCTTCCGCAACCTTTTTCAGATCTTCAAAGCTCTTAATGTCTTCCGCCGTGTACCCCGCTTTTTCCAAAAGTGCCTTATTGGTGATCAGACCATAGCACTCGGTGACATAGCCGATGCCGGCAACCTTGTCGCCGTCTTTAAGCTCATAAGCCTTGTTGGTCAGCTCTCCGTCAACCGGTGTTCCGGACAAGTCATAGCAATAATCTTTCCATGAAGCCAATCCCACCGGGCCGTTGACCTGAAACAGCGTCGGCATTTCGCCCTTTGCCATCTCCGATTTCAAAGTGGGTTCATACTCGCCCGCAGCAGCCGTTAATACCGTGACGTTGACGCCGGTCTCTTCCGTATACTCTTTCGCCAGCTCCTGCCAGTATTCGTCTGCCTCCGGCTTAAAATTCAGGTAATAGACTTTTCCCTTGCCGGACGCCGTCGTTGAATCGGCAGGTGTGGTTGAAGCAGAGCCTGCTGAACCGCAGCCTGCCAGCATCACCGCCGAAAGCGCGAATGCCATAAACTTCTTATTCATTTTGTCTTCCTCCAGTGTTGTGTTGCCCCGGATATTTCCGTCAAGATGGAAACGTTTACGGGAACGTTTACACTCACCTCCTATACTATATGTAAGCGCTTATATTTTTTCAAGAACTTTTTTAAAATGAGATAGCATATAAGTACATAAAGGAGAACCATTTTTGTAAACACAACGAATAGTCAAAAGCAGGACGTCCTCTTTCAAGCGCCCATGTTTCCTTCGATTGTAAAACACGGATCGCTTCCCAATCCGGTATTGAAACGTCAAAAAAAGCTGTCGGAGATGCAAGTTCCACATTTCCTGACAGCTTCTTCTTTATCATTCTCCGGATACCGAAATAACCCGATAGCCGATGGGATCCAGTACACGATGCAATTCTTCTTCCGTGACCCGATGATCCGCCAGAATGACCGCCCGATTCGTTTTGCAGTCACTGGACACATGATCAACAGGCAAGGAACGGATCGCATGATTGACATGTGCTTCACACATCGCACAGCTCATCCCGTCCAGCTGCACAACCGTCTCGATCATGCCCTCTTGTTTCTTAGCCGGTTTCGCTTCGTGAAAGAAACCTTTTATGCATACGATCGCGGCCACAACGAGAATAAGCAATACGACGATGACGGCAATATCCGCCGGCGCCAGAACAATCGAAGTACGCATTACGCAGCCTTGACTGCTTCCTTTTTCTTATACGGATCCGGACGGAACAGAAGATACAGCACAGCGACGGCGAGGACGAACGCAAACACGGTCCACGGCCCGAATGCAACCTCTCCCGTCAGATAGCCGCCGATCTGATAGAACAAAAGCGCCAGCAGATACGCGGTTATATTCTGGAACAAAATCGCAAACCAGAAATATCTGCGGCTTCCAATCTCTTTTGAAAGCGTTGAAATAGCCGCAAGGCAGGGCGAATCAAACAAATTGAAGATCAGGAAGGAGATGGCGACCATATTGGACGGGAAAAACGCGGAGAATGCCTGACGCATACTCATTTCGTATTCTTCCACTTCGCCAAGGCCGGCCAGAACGCCCATGGTTGAAACGATACCCTCTTTGGCGACGAAACCCGAAATGGAAGAAGCGACGGCCTGCCACGTATTGAAGCCGAGCGGTGTAAAGATAACCGCAATCCAGCTGCCAAGGACAGCTAAGAAAGACTGCTCCGTGTCCACCAGTCCGAAGACACCGTCCTGAATACCGAATGTTGCCAGGAACCACATGACGACACAGCAGACAAACAAGATTGTTCCGGCTTTTTTCAAGAATGCCCATACCCGCTCCCAGACATGCAGCAGAACACCTTTTAAGCTGGGGATATGATACGGCGGCAACTCCATGACAAAGGGCGCCGGATCGCCGGAAAAGTATTTTGTCTTTTTCAAAATAATGCAGGAGCAGATGATGACCACGATAGCCAGCACATACATGGCGAACGCGATGCGCCAGTTATTTCCCATGATATATCCCGCGATCAAGGCAATAACCGGCAGTTTCGCTCCGCACGGCATATTGGTTGTGGTGATCATGGTCATACGACGGTCTTTCTCATTTTCGATCGTTCGCGTCGCCATGATACCCGGAACGCCGCAACCGCTGGAAATCATAAACGGAATGAACGATTTACCCGACAAACCGAAGCGGCGGAATAAACGATCCATGATGAAGGCGACACGCGCCATATAACCGCAATCTTCCAGTACGGAAAGGCAGAAGAAGACGACCGCCATCTGCGGCGTAAAACCGATCGGCGCGGCCAAGCCGCCGATGATTCCTTCGACAACCAGCGATACAAGCCATGGCGAAGTGCCGATATTTTCCAAAAATGTCCTTACACCGGGCTGAATCCATTCGCCGAAGAACACATCATTTGTCCAGTCGGTCGCCCATTGTCCGATTGTCGCTACGGAAACATAGTAAACCAGAGCCATGATTCCCAGGAAGATAAAGAGAGCGAAAAAGCGATTGGTCATGACACGGTCAATACGATCGGAAACCGTCAGGGTGTTTTTATCGTGCTTCTTGACAATCGCCTGATCGACCAGCTTCTTGATATATTCATAGCGCTGGTTCGTGATGATGGATTCCGACGTATCGTCCATCTCTTTCTCACAATCGACGATATGCTGCTCGATATGTGCGCGCACACTTTCGGAGAGGTTCAGCTTCTCCAATACCTTTTCATCACGTTCAAATACCTTGATGGCATACCAGCGCAGATTTTCGCGCGGCACCAGCGTCTCAATACTTTCTTCAATATGAGCCAAGGCGTGCTCCACACTGCCCGTAAAGACGTGCGGCAGCTCATTTTTAGCGGTCTGCCGCGTCAGCTTGATCGCCTCATCGGCGGCTTCCATCGTGGAAACGCCTTTCAGCGCACTCATTTCTATTACCGGACATCCCAACCCGGCGCTGAGTTTCTTAACGTCGATGTGATCACCGCTTTTCTCGACCAGATCCATCATATTGACGGCGACAAGCGTCGGCAGGCCGACTTCCAACAGCTGTGTGGTCAGATACAGGTTACGCTCAATATTCGTACCGTCGATGATATTGAGAATGGCGTCCGGTTTCTCTTCCACAAGATAATTCCGGGAAATCACTTCCTCCATTGTATATGGGGACAAGGAATAAATACCCGGAAGGTCCTGAATTACAACATCTTTGTGCTTTAAAAGCGGGCCTTCCTTTTTCTCGACCGTAACGCCCGGCCAGTTACCGACATATTGATTGGAACCGGTCAGGTTATTAAACAATGTCGTCTTTCCACAGTTTGGATTTCCGGCCAATGCGATCTTTATTTTTGCCATATTGAATCACTTCCCCTCTGCAATCAATTCCACTTCAATAATGTCCGCTTCCGACTTCCGAATCGTCAATTCATAGCCTCGGACCTTCACCTCGATCGGGTCACCGAGCGGCGCCACCTTGCGCACAAAAATTTCGGTATGACGCGTAATGCCCATGTCCATGATGCGCCGCCGCAAAGCCCCTTCGCCGTTAATCTTCAGGACGCGGCAGCTTTGCCCGACCTTTACTTCTTTTAAAGTCAGCATATCCATTTCCCCCTCTCAATTCACCAATATTTTGGAAGCCATCTGACTGGTAATCGCTAAGCGTGTTCCTTTAACAATCACAATGACGTCTCCGTCCCGTTGAGAGACGACCTGAATGCTCTCGCCTTCAACAAAACCCAGATCGGATAAATGTTTCCTGACGTCCGGCTGACCGGTAACTCGAGCCACATGGACGAGCCGGCCCGCTTCAGCAAAGATCAACGGCATCATCGCTATCCCTCTCTTTCTCATCGCACACCAGATCATTGCCTTTTTCCAAAAGATAGACAATGCCGTAGTGTTCCTGTTCCACATACCCGGCTTCAACCAGTTTCTTCAACATGGCGTGCACGCTCGGCCTTGACACCTGCAGTTCTCTGGCAAGTGCAACACTGCGGATTCCGCGCCCTTTTGTATCCAGACGCTTGATTGCGCATAGGTATAGCATTTGTTTCGGTGTCGGATCGTGTTGTTTTCTCACAGTTAGCTGCCCTTTACTAACATGGTTAGTTTAGTATTACTA
>CAUVBZ010000001.1:0-47348 GCA_963550455.1 uncultured Erysipelotrichaceae bacterium | reverse complement strand
AAAGCGTTCGTCCGGCAGTGATTATGGAACATTCATGCATGAACTCATCGCCCGTCTGCCAAATCGTTTATGGACGGAAGCGGATCTTCAAGATCCGACGCTGTCCCGGCGCGACATAGAACATGTTCTGGCCTTCGGCGCTTCCTCCGTCTATAAAAAATCCCTGCGGATGGATATCCGCAAGGAATTTCCGTTTTATGTTGAAGAGGGAAAGACGATTCTGCATGGCGTCATGGACTTTGTGGCGCTTGGCGAAGACAACATTCTTCTGGTCGATTTCAAAACCGACAATGCCGACGCCGCTACGCTCCGATACCGTTATGAGCGGCAGTTAAACGCCTATCGACACGCCCTGGAGCACATCTACCGCCTTCCGGTTGAAGCCTATATCTGGTCGCTCCATAACGATATGGCCGTCCCGATCAAAGCGACGGAACCCATCGCTTAAAACGGGCAGGAAAGCAATGTCAGCATGGCCAGTCCGCCCTGCATGAACAGAATTTTCGGATTGCTCGTCAAACTGCCATATGCGGCGACAATGATGATGTATGCCATCAGAATGGCGACGGCCGTTTTGCTTGCAAACAGAAAGACGGCAAGCAGGATGAGCACCGCCAGCAAGCCGTTATAAACACCTTGATTTTTAAACAGGGTGTTGACGGATTTACGCGCCAGTTCCTCTTGGCTCATGCCGAAAACCGATGCGGTTTTCTTTGACGTTGTCGCCATCGTTTCCAGATACATGATGTAGAAAAATTCCAGTGCCACAAGCGCTGCGGCAATTTTTGTCAGAATCGTCATTTCTCCTCCGAAAAGCATTCAAAGCTTATTGATCGCCTTCGTTTTCCTGCTCTTGCAGCTCTTTTTCCCGACGGGCGATGATATCGGCATTTGCCTTTTTAAAGTACATATAAGCCAGAACCGCCGATACGATGGCGAAAATAGATGCGTAAATGCCGAGCTTCGGCGCCCAGACAAAGGTCGACACGAGCAAGATCGCGGACGGGACGACCGCCAAAATGCACATCAGCGGTCCGGCCGGCATCCGATAAGTCGGATGATAGTTTTTCTTCTTGCGAACGATAAACCATGTCAAGAATCCCAGCGCGTTGCGCAGCAATGAAATCAGCGTGAAGTAGCCGAGCAGATCGCTGATGGAAGAGAAAAAGACAAGAATGCATGCAACGCCGACTTCCCACAACATGGCGACGTACGGTGTGTTCCATTCCGGGTGCACCTTTCCCCAGCTTCTCCACCAATAGCCTTCGTTCGCCGCCTTATAGGTGATGCGCGGCTGCCACATGATCAGGCCGCACAGTGAACCGGTGACGACAAAGACGGCGAGAATCGCCGCGATCGTCGCCGCATAGGAGCCGATGCCGGGAATCTGTTCAAATGCCGTCGCGATCGGCGCGTCCGAAGCCGCCAAAGTCGAGACGTCGACCAGTCCGACCGCCGCCGCCGTCAAAGCGGTGTACAGCGCCGTGCAGATCAGTACGGTCGAAATCAACGCGATCGGAAAATTTTTCTTCGGGTTTTCAACCTCTCCGCCAAGGACGGACGAGGCGTACATACCGTCATACGACCATGTCGTCGCGGATATGCCGGCCAATAAAGCCATGAGGCCGGTCGCGCCGGAGCCGCCGACGCCGGCCGCAAAATTGTCGCCTTTCACAAAGAACAGGCCGATGATGATCAGCAGGAAAAACGGCACGATCTTGACCGCCGTCAATGCGGACAGAACTTTCGCGCCGGTTTTCGCGTGCACAATATGCAGCCAGCCGAATCCGACAATTAACAAAACCGCGATGATCTTAACCGTCAGCTCCGACCAGTGCGTGAAATACGACAGATAGCTGCCGATGGAAATCGCCATGATCGCTTCGCCGATCGGGTCGGACGAAAAGAAACAGGACCAGGAATAAAAAAACTCATGAACTTCCAGCCCGCCTCGCGGAAATAAACGACCATGCCGCCGTCTTCCGGATAAGCCGACGAAAGCTCCGTATACAGCAGATTCTGCGGAATCATCAACAGGCCGCCGATCAGAAAGGAAAGAATGGCCAGCGCCGCGCTTCCCGCGGCTCCCGCCACTTCGCCGACCGACGTGAATATTCCCGAACCGACCGTGGAGCCGACCCCCATCGCGATCATCGCCACCAGCGAAATCTTTCGGGTCAGATGAACTTCTTTTTCCATTTTATTCTGATTTTCAGACATATTTTCCCCTTTACTTGGTGTGTACTCAGTTGCCGGCCGTCATACCGCCGTCGACCAGCAGATTTGCACCGTTGATATAACTTGCCTTATCCGAACATAAGAACAGAACCACATCGGCGATTTCTTCCGGCGCCGCGATACGCCCCATCGGGCCGACGGTAACGTTATCCCAGCCGTCATGGCCGATGCCGTCTTCTTTATATCCGGCCAGCACACTGGCGAACATCGGCGTATCCACCCAGCCGGGCGAAACCGAATTGACGCGGACGCCGTTCCTGCCGTTTTCCACCGCGGCATTCTTTGTCATGCCGATGATGGACCATTTGCTGGAACCGTAGCCGATTTCCAGCGAATAGCCGAACATGCCCGATACCGAGCCGAAGTTGACGATCGAACCTTTTTTCTGTTTCTGCATGATCGGCAGTATCTTCGCCATCATCAGATACGTTCCAAACGTATTGATCTCATAAACCCGGCGGAACGATTCGAACGTATAATCTTCCGCCCGCTTCTGCGGTCCGCCCCAGCCGGCCGTATTCACGAGCGCGTCGACGCGGCCCCATTTCTCCATGACTTTTCCGACCGCCTTTTCCACCGCCCCTTCATCGGACACGTCCGCCGCGATAACGATGGAGCGATCGCTCGCAAGATTAAAATGCCGGACGGTTTCCTGCCCGAACGCTTCGTTGATGTCCACGATGGCGACCTTGGCGCCTTCTTCATAAAACTTCTGTACCAGCACACAGCCGATGCCGAGCTTATGGTACTTTTCCCATGCCTGCGCGTTGATGCCAGCGCCGGTGACGATGACAACCTGATCTTTAAAATCCATGATAGCCTCCTTTTCCTTTTTGATTATTATGCCTGCATGTCTTTTCTGTCAATATATTGTACTGCATGTTTTTCAATAAAAATACCGAGATAGGATCGGCTGTCTCGGCATGTGCATGCATGTTGCTTTCAATGCGTTTATTGTAACGCTTTTTGAAGCTCATAACAGACTTGTATTTTATTATGGAATTTATAGAATGAAGTTGTAAAAGAAATGCGAAAGGAGGCGCTCACGGCAGGGGTATAATGGCGAAGAAGACGAAAAAATGGATAAATGTTCAAAATAAATATACTTATTTATTTCTCTTAACTATACCTGTTGCGATTTTAAAAATAGTGCTGTTTGATTTTAATACCGAAGGAATTGATTTTTACGGGATATTTGTTTCCCTCATGATTTTGAATATTGGAATTTATCTGTTTATTCGATTTAATACTTATTCTCATTTTTATAATCCGCAACATCCTAAACCTACAAAATGATTTAAGAATATAGAATCCCATCTTTGACACATCTATCATGCAATAATCCCGAGAAAGGCGATCGTAATGGGCTTTCTCGGGATTTGTTCTATGCAGGTGATTATCGTACCGCCTGCCTTTTGCTTTGTTTAATGATCGCTCTCATTTGCTTCTTCTCGCCCGCATCGCGCGACGCGAACCTTGCAAAGCGCTATGGGATCCGTCGGCTCCCCTTCGTGGACTTTCACCACCGGACGGCGGCATACCCGTCATACCGGAAAAATCAAAAGCTACTTTCCGGATTTTAATTTCCTATGCGTCGTCCTGCCCGGAAGAAGGCTCATGTTCATTGTATCGATCGTAGACACGCGATACGGACGTATGGTTCTGAATCGCGTCGATCGTCTCCGAAAGAACATCCGCCATCGTCAGACACGTGACCTTGGTTGTACGCTTTCTTTGCTCAACGTCCAGCGGAATCGTATCGGAGATGACGACCTCCTTGATCGGCGAGGCCTCGATTTTTTCCAGCGCGTCCCGCGAGAAGACGCCGTGCGTAATGCCGACATAAATGTCCCGCGCTCCATGGTCTTTGAGAATCTTCGCCGCCGCACACAGCGATCCGGCCGTATCACATATATCGTCGACAATGACGCAGATCTTGCCCTGCACGTCGCCGATGACATTCTGCGCCTCGACTTCATTCGGACGCGGCCGCCGCTTATCAATGATGGCGATCGGCGCGTTTTTCATAATCGTGGCCAGACGGCGCGCCCGCACGACGCCGCCATGATCCGGAGAAACAACAACCAGTTCTTCACATGGAATATTTTTATCCAGCATATAGCGGCCCAATATCGGCACCGCCGTCAGATCATCGATCGGAATATCAAAGTAGCCCTGAATCTGCGCCGCGTGCAGATCGACGGTAACGACGCGGTGCGCCCCCGCCACCTGCAGAAGATTGGCGACCAGCTTCGCCGTGATCGGCTGATGCGCGTCCGCTTTGCGATCCTGTCGCGCATACCCATAATAAGGCATGATGACGTTGATCTCCGCCGCGCTGGCTCTCTTAAGCGCGTCGATGCATACGAGGACTTCCATCAAGTGCTCGGTTACCGGCGGACAGGTACTTTGAATGATGAATACCGAGCGGCCGCGAACCGTTTCCTGCGGCGTCACCATGATTTCACCGTCCGCGAAATGATCGACCTTGATGCGGCCCAATGTCAAGCCCAGATTCTTGGCGATCTTCGCCGCAAGATCGGTGGAACTGGTAAGCGCGAAAAGCACTGTTTCCTTAACCATGTCTGTTTCTTCTCCCCCCTCCGTTAACGCATGCCGACCGTGGAGTCGTCTAAGACTTCCGCGTCCACAAGCATTGTTCCCGGCAAAATTGTAACATTGTTTCCGACGATTGTGCGCCCATAGATCGACACGCCGGGGTGAATAACGACATCGTGCCCGATTTTCACATACGGACCGATATAGGCGGCGGCGGGATCCACCAGCGTCACGCCCGCTTTCATCCATGCACGGTTGATCTTCATACGCAGCCAGCGCGACGCCCTGGCCAGCTCAACGGGATCGTTTACCCCCTGCACTTCCTCCGGGTCAGCGGCGACAACCGCCTTGACCTGTAGCCCTTTTCGGCGAAAAATCTCCACCAAATCGGTGATGTAATATTCTTGCTGCGCATTATCATTCGTCAATTCTTTGAGCCCCGCAAACAGCGCACGGTTTTGAAAAGCATAGATGCCCGTATTGATCTCGCGAATCGCCTTTTCTTCCTTGGCGGCGTCCTTGGCTTCCACCACCTTCAGTACCCGCCCCTGCTCATCGCGCACAACGCGGCCGTAGCTTGCCGCATCAGCCGGTATCGTCGTCAAGATCACCATGTCGCTGTCCAAAACACCGTCGTACAGAGCCTTCAACGTTTCCGTCTGAATCACCGGCGCATCGCCGTTGATGACGATCGTGGCGCCGTCTTCCTGTTCCAATTGTTTAGCCTGCATCACCGCATGTCCCGTGCCGAGCTGGGGCTGCTGCAAGGCAAATGCGCACTGCCCCCGCAACGCCTTTTCCACTTCTTCATGTCCATACCCGGTGATCGTCACGATCGTTTCCGCCCCGGCTTCTTTCAGGCGATGCACGATCAGCTCCGCCATCGGTACTTCCAATATTTTGTGCAGAACCTTGGGCTGTTGTGAACACATGCGCGTCCCCTTGCCGGCCGCCAGCACTATCGCATTCTTTTTCATCGTCTCCGCTCCCCTCCGGTATTATACGTTCAAACGGTCAGAATACGCGTCATCCGCGTAAAATACTTCCGATACCGAAACTGATCACAGGCCGTCGTCAATAAGCGCCGCGACTGCGTGATGCCGAAGACCGTCGAACCGCTTCCCGACATCAGCACCCCCTCAAAGCCGAACTCCGCCAGCTGTTCTTTCACCTCCCGTATCTCCGGCACCAGCCGCATGGACACCTGCTCCAGCGAATTGCCCAGACACGACACGACGCCGGAAAAGTCCTGCGTCATCAACGCCCTGCGCATGCCCTCGACGTCCGGGTGGATATACGTTTCCTGATCTAAAGCGCTGAATGCCGCCCGGGTCGAAATACCGCGGCGCGGTTTGACCAGCAGTACAAAAAAATTCGGCCGACAGACAAAGGGCTCCAGTATCTCTCCCGCTCCCTGCACAAGACAGGGCCTGTTGAACACACAAAACGGCACGTCCGAACCGACTTCTTTCGCCGTCGCGATCAATTCCGCGTCGGAAAGATGCAGATTCTCCAGGCGATTGATGATACGCAGCGCCGCCGCCGCATCGGCGCTGCCTCCGGCAAGACCGGCCTGCGTCGGAATGTGTTTTTGCAGCGTGCATGCATAGTCGCCCCGAATACCGTAACGCCTTTGCATCGCGCGAATCGCCTTTACAACCGTATTTTTTTCGTCAACCGGCAGATAGGCGCGATCCAGCGCCATCGACAGATGATCGTCGGGGACAATTTCCAAAACGTCATAAAAATCGATCGGCGCCATGATCATGCGTAGCTCGTGGTAGCCATCCGGCCGCGGCGACAGGACGTCCAGACATAAGTTGATCTTTGCATAAGCTCGCTCTTTCATATACACCCCTTTACCGCCCTGAAGAGCGCCAGCAGCGACGTTTCATCCAACGCCTGCGGCCGAGCGCTTTCCGCGATACCCGCTTTTTGCAAAGCCGAAAGCGCCTCGTCACTGCGCAGACCGAGTCCGTTTTTCAGATTGTTCAAAATCGTCTTGCGCCTTTGTCCGAAACAGCCGCGCACGAAAGCGAAGAAAGCCGCCGTATCCACCGCGGGCGTTTGCGCTTTCCGGACAAATTGTACAATGACGGAATCGACGGCCGGCGACGGATTGAAACTGCGCCCCGGCACCGTAAAGAGCTTGCGGATATTATAGAGATACTGCCCCTCGACCGTCAAAGCGCCGTATTCCGCTTCCCCCGGCGAAGCCGCAAAACGGTCGGCAACTTCTTTCTGCACCATGACCGTCATGCATGCAATCAAAGGCTGTTCAAATAATTTAAAGAGAACCGGAGTTGTAATGTAGTACGGCAGATTGGCGCACACACTCACCTTTCCGTATTTTTCACGCAGCTCTTCAACTTTTGCGCTTAAGTCGGCGGTCAGAAAATCCTGCAGGATGATTTCCACATTGGCATAGGCCGCCAGCGTGGAAGAAAGAACCCGCACCATATCCGGGTCCACTTCATAGCAGGTCACGTGCCGGGCGGAAAGCGCCAGCACTTCCGTCAAGGCGCCCAGCCCCGGCCCCACTTCGATCACGGCGCCTTCGCATTGCGCTTCCTGGACATAACGGCGTACGAGCATCGGGTCAACCAGAAAATTCTGTCCCAGTCCTTTCTTGGCCCGCAGATCAAACTGCGCCAATATTTCCTTGGTACGCGACGGCGTCGCAATCATTTTGTCCGCTCCCACCGCTCAACCTCCTTTGTCAGTTCCTCTTTCGTCACGCCAAGACAATTCAAGCGATGCTTCATCGCCCTGGCCGTTCCCATGCCGATGTGATAACGGCCGCCCAGCCATTCTCTAAGGCGGGCGCTGAACGCCCGTCCCGCAATGCCCAGCGTATACAGATCGCTGTCCGACAGTTCGCCGGCCGGATGTTCCTCGAAGCAGACCAAAGCGCCCAGCGCTTCGTCCAGCACCTCTTTGGACGCATGTTCCACGCCGACTTTACGGGCGGTTCGCGCTTTCTTCTTTTCAACAAAGGCGTTCAGACAGCCCGGCACCGCCTGATTGATCTGATTCCGGATGCGATTGCCCGGCGCATCGGGATCGGTGAATACGATGACACCGCGCGCTTTCTGAACCCGTCGGATCAAGTCCAGAACTTCCCCGCCAAGATGCGAGCCGCCGGTTTCAATCGTATCGCAATCGTAATATTTCTTTAATGCGGCCGTATCGTGATGTCCCTCCACCACCAGAACCTGTTGAATGCGCGTCTTCATTGCCGCTCCAGAAAGCGCGCCCAGTTGTCCTGAATCAAGGCCGCCATTTCCGCCGTCGAAACCGAGCGCAAAGCGGCCAGCGCGGCTACGATATATGGAATATTGGCCGGCTCGTTGCGCGTCCCCCGCACCGGTTCGGGCGCCATGTACGGGCTGTCCGTCTCTGAAAGCAGATAGCGCCCGTCGATAGCCGTCGCCACCTCCCGACTGTGCCGGCTGTTTTTAAAGGTCACCGCTCCGCCCAGCGCGATATAATAGCCAAGCTTCGTAAATTCCAGCGCCATCTCTTTCGAACCGGAAAAACAGTGCAAAAGACCGCGTGCACGATGGGCTTTTAAAATGTCATAGGTATCCTGCATCGCGTCTCGGCTGTGGACGGCGATCGGCTTTTTGAGCGCTTTGGCCAATTCGATCTGTCGTATAAACAGTTCCTTCTGCCGCTGATGTACTGCCGCGTCTTTTTCCCAATGATAGTCCAGGCCGATTTCGCCGACGCAGGAAATGCGCGGGTCTTTGGCCAGGCGTTCAAAGCGGTTCCAGTCGTCTTCCGTGTACGTGCCCGCCTCATCGACAAAAATGCCGGTCGAAACCGAAAAGCCCGCCTGCGGATGAGCATCCACAAAGGCAAGCGCCCGCTCGGCCTCCGCCTGCGACAGCGTGATGATCATGATCCGGGTGACCTGCGCCTTTTCGGCTCTTTCTAAAACTGCATCCAGATCGGCCGCAAATTCTTCGCCCATCAGGTGGGCATGGGAATCCAAAAAGTTCATCCGTATCCTACTTTCCTAAACAGAAGCGTGAAAAAATTTCATCCAGCAGGTCTTCTCGCCCCGCTTCGCCCGTAATCTGTTTCAGCGCTTCCCAGGCGTCCTGCAGATCCATCGTGACCAGATCGACACTTGCGCCCTCTTCAAGACTTTCCTGAACCTGCCGCATTGCATGCATGGCCTGCAGCGCCAACGCGATCTGCCGCTCATTGTTGAAGGTGTCGCTTTGCGCGGAAAGCAGACCGTCGGCATATTTTTCCACAATCGCTTCCTCCAGGGCGGCGATATCACCCTGGGCGGCGGAAATCGAAACCGCCGCTCCCGTTTCTTTCAAATCACGCTTATTGTATACGACAATCCGATTGCAGTCTTTTGTTTCGTCCAGCAAAAGTTCATCCTCTTTCGTCAAAGGCTGACTGCCGTCCACCACCAGCAGAACAAGCTGCGCCTTCTTCAAAACCATCCGTGACTTTTCAATGCCGATCGCCTCCACCGGATTTTCGGCGGTGTGGATTCCGGCCGTATCGATCAGATGGAGCGTCAGGTCGCCGACCCGCACATCGCCCTCGACCAGGTCGCGCGTCGTACCGGCGATGTCTGTTACGATGGCTTTGTCTTCTTCCAGCAGGGCGTTGAGCAGCGAAGATTTGCCTACGTTGGGGCGGCCGATGATGACGGTGTCAATACCCCGGCGGACAAGCACCGCCTTTTGCGCCGCTTGAACGATCGTCTCGAGCCGGCCGTTCCACGCTTTCACTTTCGGCAGTAACTCTTCCTGCACGAGCTGATGGACATCGTCGTATTCGGGATAATCGATGTTCACTTCAATCTGCGCGATGATCTGTGTCAGTTCTTCCATAAACGGTGTCAGCAGTCGTTCGACGGATCCGCGCAGGGCCCGGATGGCGCTTTCGGCGTTGACTTCATCTCTTGCCTGAATCAGATCGTTCACACTTTCGGCCTGCGCAAGATCGATCTTGCCGTTGAGAAAGGCGCGACGGGTAAATTCTCCCCGCAGAGCCGGCCGCGCTCCCGCCCCGAACAACAGGGATAAAATCTTGCGGGCGATATACACCCCGCCGTGGCAGCTGATTTCAATGCTGTCTTCGCCCGTGTAGCTGTGCGGCGCGCGGAAGACGGAAAACAGCACCTCGTCAACCGCCCGGTTGTCCTCCATGATATACCCGTGATGAATCGTATAGCCTTCGGCATCCGTCAGATCGACGGAAGCGACCGCCTGTACGATCGAAAACGCCGCGGGCCCGGAAACGCGCAGAACCGCGATGGCTCCCGGCATGGACGCCGTGGCGAGCGCGGCGATCGTATCCGTCATCATAGGCCGTCTCCTTCCGCTATGTGTTCCCGCAGGCCGTCGCCCTTCGGCTCGATTCCCGAAAAGCGGATCGTCGGATTCTGCGCCTGAAGAAACGCGGCGAAGCGCTGCGCCTGCGCAAGCGAACGGCATGCGTTTTTCACACGATCGTTAAAAACCAGAACCGTACGTTTTTTCCCGATACGCGCGGCGACGGTTTTTAAATCGGCATAGTGTATTTCCTGTACGCGCCGATCGTAGACAAGCATGCGTTCCGCCAACACAAAAGCCTGACCGATCACCATACTGTCTTCGTATGCACGCCAGTCCTGCAAACGCGAAAGACAGCGCGCCGCATACCATCTGTCCAGTCGATAAGCGATCAGGATGACAAATAGGCAGGCGATCGCGGCCAGCGCAAGCAGGCGGAACAACGATGCACGCGTCTTGAAAAAGAGCATCAGAAAAATAAAGGAAATGCCGGTGACGACCGGCAGAAGCACAAAATACTTCATGGCCGTAAAGGAACGGATATACGTCTTGGTCATGTGTTTATTATAACGCTCATTTCCCGGCGCAGAAAAAGGCATCGGCTAAATCTGCATTGATGACCCTTCGCGCGCTGCCTGGCGATAAAAAGTCATCTCTGTATTGACATCGTGTCAGCAAAACGCACAATGACATTGCTGACGCGGCGTCAGGAGGACACATGACAAAGGGATCGCCCGTATTGGTCGCGCAAAGACGCGAGGAAATTATCAACGCCTGCCAACGGCTGTATCGAACGATGAGTTTTAAAGAAATCACCCTGAAAGAAATCGAAAACAGCACCTCTTTTTCGCGACCGACGATCTACAACTACTTCAAGATCAAGGAAGAAATTTTTCTGGCCTTGTATACGCGGGAATATGATCGCTGGAATGTGGGGTGAATCCGAATGGCTCCGCCACGCGGATCGTGTGGCTCTGTATATCGGATTCAATGGCTCTCAAGCGTCGGAATAATCATCTTGCAAACCCGATCCTTGGGGCTGTCGCAGGTGGTATAGCTGGAGCTCCATCAATGTTCCCACAGGCTGCACAAAATGCTCTTTATTACAATAATAAGTATCCACCAGCTTAGCTGGTGGTTTTTCACAATACGGGCCTTTAGCCCTCATATTACTGGCCGCGCCCTGAGGCGCATGTACGATCCGCCACTCGCAAACTCTTACTTTTTCCCGTTAAACGGGTCCCCTAAATCCAGCGTCAACAGGTCCGCGGCTTTATCCTCATCCATTTGATGCGCTATATACTCCTGTATCTTCTTCGTATTTTTTCCTGCCGTGTCCACATAATAGCCCCGGCACCAGAATTCTCGATTCCGATACTTATATTTCATGTTCCCCCACTTCTCATATATCATCAGACTGCTCTTCCCTTTCAGATATCCCATGAACTGAGATACACTGTACTTCGGTGGAATCTCGACTAGCATATGCACATGGTCATGGCACACTTCTGCTTCCAGTATATTTACTCCCTTCCATTTGCATAACTGCCTCAGAATCGCTCCTATCTCCACCTTTTTTTCTCCATAGAATATCTTCCTTCTATACTTCGAGGCAAACACAATGTGGTACTTACAATTCCACGTTGTATGCGATAATGTATGTGTCTCTGTCATATTCTCTCCTTAATGTTTTGCAGTTAGCGGACCGCAAATTCATTATAGAGAAATACTTCAGAGACTTATCGGTTAACCTTCTCTGAACTCCCGGACTATCCGGGAGTTTTGGTTTACAATCATTCCGCCGTCCGGCTTCTTCCATTATCTGGTCGCCTGCTTTGTCGTTCTGCAGGCATGGCTGTATTTAACCAACTATGTCAACCGCTACGGCGGCTGGAGGTGGTATGAATATGCCTTGACGGCGGTGAATATGTTTGCGGCCGTATACATGGCCAACACCATTTCTCCCTATTGGGACACGATGTCTTCAACCTTCAATCTGGCGATGCTCGTCATGTTACTGTGCGTAGGGGCGATGTATTTCATTCAGATTCAACGCCGCGAACAAGATACCGGCGCGGCCAAAAATTCACTGCTTATTCTGACCGTCGTCTGCCTGCTTTATCTCGCCGCGTTTGCGGATTCCGCTATGACGGCAGGTACAAGTGTGATCGGACTGGATGTGGCGGCCGTGTTGACCGGCGCCTTTTTGCCGTTCTTCATTCGCGGAAATTTCGACGTTCACATCATCAGCTTTCCCCACCTGATGGAGCGCTTCGAACTGATCACCATCATCACTTTCGGCGAGGCCGTCGTCGGTATGACGGATTTCTTCGACGTGCGGAACTTTTCCGTGCGCCCTGTTTTGATCTTCGCCACCCTCCTCGCCCTGTTCGGCTGTTACGTGACACAGATTCATTATCTTTGCGACCATCATCGCGTGGAACGCGGCCTGCGGTTGATGTTCAGCCACTATTTCATCGTCATCGCCGTCAACCTGATCACGGTGGCTTTCAAGCTTCTGGAAAATCCGGCCAGCTCGCGTCACTTTACGGCCACCTTGATGATCGTGGCGACAGTTCTGTTTTTTATCGCCCTTTATACCGACAGCGCCTACAACTTCGCTTCGTTTCACTTCCGAAAGCGGGACATGTTCATCGCGGCGCTCTGGCTGATCGTCGGCGCCGCTTTCCTGCTCGCCTCCAATCGTTCCATGACCCTGTTTCTAATGGGCGCTTTGCTGGCGGCGGGAGGGAATTTAACCCTGCTACTTGCAAAATTGAAACATGTCAATATTCTTTATCGACACCTTGCGGGAAAGGGAAGAGGAACTTTCAATTTGTAAAACGGTTGATGAATACACTCAATGGGTGTATTATATAGGCGAGGTGCTCCACCATGGATATTCGAGAAATGCGAATGCGGCTGGGCGATACCCAGAGCGAATTTGCCGCGCGGTATCAGATTCCCTTTCGTACGGTACAAAACTGGGAAACCGGTGTACGTAAACCGCCGGAATATATGCTCAATTTGCTGGAACAACGTATCCAGACCGATTTGATAAACAGGAAGACAAGGACGCTGCCGAAGTATAACCCGCAGAAGCCGATTCTTCCCAGGCGAAGCGATTTTGTAGGCGCTTTTCCCTGGCTTCAGGCCATCCGCGACTGCATCGGACAGCCGATTGTATTTGCGTTGGATGAAGCGCTCATGTGTCAGGGCGGCTTTGGAGGACGCAGTGACGAATATCTGGTCTGGGTATACGGATCGGACAGTGTAACCCGGTTCAACGGCGTCGCCGTTCTGGGGAATCAAATCAACCCGATTGATGTGCAAAACAAGAACGGACTTGCATTCACAAACTTTAACAGGACGCTTTCCGATGCGCTTGCCAATGAATCCATTCTGGACATGCAGGGAATCACGGAGGCTGTCAGCCGCTATTACTATGCGCACGAAGACAGCTTCCGGGGAATCTTTGTTCCTCCGGAATATCAGCAGCAATTTGAGCGTTTGGCCAAGGACGCAATAGACTATTATGAGAATTAAAGGAATGGTATTGTGAACCTGACAGCAGAAGAAAAACGAATGTATGCCGTTATGAAAGCTATTTATGACGGTGGCATTCCGGTCAATTTTAAAGGCTCCATGGTTTTGAAGGCCTGCTTACTGGAAGCAGGCTACACAGGCGAAGTCCGACATACGTTAGATATTGACGCAAACTGGTATTCTGCGACGCCGCCCACAGGGCAACAGATGGTGGAGTCTCTGGAAAAAGCGATTCAGAAAAGTGGGCTCAATCTGAAAGTAAGAATTTACCGAATGTACGGAGAAGGACGCTCTGCCGGATTTGAATTAACTGATAAGGATACGGACGAAGTGCTGTTTACCATAGATGTTGATGTGAACCGACCTGCGCCCCCGACAAAAATTTACACGATAGAAGATGTTCGTTTCTGCGGCGTGTCTCCCACTCAGATGATTGCCGATAAGCTGTCCGTAATCTCCTCGGACAAGGTGTTCCGAAGAATCAAGGATGTTGTAGACCTGTATTATATTTCCAAGGTATTTTCGTTCAGAAAAGAGGAAATAATCCGGGTACTTGAAAACAGCGGGAGAAAATTGGATTCATTCAGCGGATTTCTATACCGACAAAATGAATTGCAGCGTTCCTATGATAAGTTCCGCTTCACGGGAGACGTCCGCAAGCCGCCTTTTGAGGAGGTTTACCGCACTGTAAAACTTTATATCAAAGAAGCGCTTCCCAAGGAGAAAAAGCGCGAAATAAAGAGGTAAGCAACAGGCTGCCATGACGGCCTTGTCCGATCTTTTGACAGTAAAGCTTTTATTAAGGGCGACAGATTTCGCAACGCCTTTCCATCAAAAAGGGCTTGGCCGCCCAAAACGATCCGTTACGAAATACCGAAGTCGTACGCTGTCTTTCGCAGACACATAAACAGAAAGAGCACATTGAAATGGAAGGGGCTTTAGCTTGAATATGAAAAACTTTGATCAGTTGAAATGCGTCGACTTTCATACGCACCCCGTAACCGCCGGCTTTCGGGCGGCCGTCTCTTCGCTCGGCATCGACCCGATCGCGGAAGACGGCTTTCCGCTTCCCGACTGGAGCGTTCAGGATCAGCTTGCCTTCATGCAGGAAGCCGACATCGATTTTTCCGTCCTGTCGGCGCCGGTTCCTCATCTTTATAACGGCGACGCCGTCAAAGCGAAAGAAGCCGCCCGCAAGGTCAACGACGAAATCGCCGGCATCGTGCAGGCGTATCCGGATCGCTTCGCCTTCGTCGGCTGTGTTCCTCTGCCGGACGTAGAAGGCGCGCTCGCGGAGACCGCTTATGCGATGGACATTCTCGGCGCCGCCGGCATGAAAGCCGCCACCAATATGGGCGGCATCTATCTGGGCGACCCGCGGTTCGACTCGCTGATGGAAGAATGGAACCGCCGAAAAGCACTGGTCATCCTGCACCCGTGCCGCGCCCGCTTAAGGCCGGAGAACGTCATTACCGGAACGGTGGCGGCCATCTATGAATACCCGGCCGATACGACGCGGGCGGTGCTGAACATGATCGCCAACCGCATTCCGACCCGCTTTCCGCACATTCGCTTCCTTGTCCCGCACTGCGGTGCGTTTCTGCCCTACATGCGCGACCGTTTCACGGGCGTATCCGGAATCCTGGCCAAATTGGGCATGATGGAAACCATGAACGTTCAGGAAGAATTTCAAAAACTGTATTTCGATATTGCCGGCGACCCCGAACCGAACCAGCTCAACATGCTGCGAATGGTGACGGAAGACGCCAATATCGTCTACGGCAGTGATTATCCACATTCTCCCGCCGCCGTTGTCCTGGCCAAAAAGAAACATTTTGACGCCAACCCGGCTTTTGACGCCGTCCGTCCTCGCATTTACGCCGAAAACGCCGGGCGGCTTCTCGAACCGTAAACAGGAGGACTTTTAAAATGAGTATTGTTGTTCACATTTATTATTCCGGAGAAAACGGCGCGGCGCGGCAATTCGCCGCCGAGATGCAGGCGGCCGGCATCGTTGAAAAAATCCGGGCCGGTCGGCTCCGGTATCATGCCGGGCGAATTGTGCAAGCTGGACTTCGACTGTCTGAAAGGGCTCGACGACCGCGGCGTTACGGTTTCCGTCATGACGGACGGTCCGATCACCAACAATCACGTGCTTGTCGACGAGGCCGGAGAAGCCGTCCGCAAGGGCATGGATCCACTGCGGGCGCTGGCCATGATTACCGTCAACGGCGCCAAAATGATTTTGGTCGATGACCGCGTCGGCTCCGTCAAGCTCGGTAAAGACGCCGATCTGCTCGTCTATGACGGCTTGCCGACCCGGGATCTTACGGCCGTCAATCAGATGACCGTCATCGACGGAACGATCGTCTATCGCGCTTCATAAAAACTTCTGTAAAAAATGCCCCCAAGGTTTGATCTTTGGGGGCATTTTTATAGAACTTTTTTATTCCGGATGACAGCCATGCCCGCATGTTCCGGCTTCATGGCCGCATTCTCCATCGTGATGCTCGCAATGTACGTCTTCCTGATACGCCAGCTTGCCGGCAAGAAAATCCCTTACCGCCTGATCGGCGTTTCCCGAACAGCCGCCATACAGCTGAATGCCGGCTTCGTGCAGCGCCGCCTGCGCCCCGGCGCCGATACCGCCGCATAACAGAACGTCCGCCTTCAATTCGTGCAGGACGCCGACGAGCGCGCCGTGTCCCTGTCCGTTTGTATCGACAATCTGCATCGCCGTAATCGTATTGTCGACGACGTCATAAACTTTAAAGAACGCCGTTCGTCCAAAATGGAGAAAGATCGTTTCCGTCTCCTTTTCATAACTGACCGCAATCCGCATGTTTCATCCTCCTTCTCGTCTTATTTTCAGGCGGCTCAATGGATTTTCCCATAGACCCGCAAGCGTACCATGGCGCGGCTTAAGGCGGCCTGCGCCCGCTTCAAATCAATGTTCGGATCGTTTGAGGCCAGACGTTTTTCCGCCCGTTCTTTCGCGTTGCGGGCACGCTGTTCATCAATCTCATCCTGCCCCTCAATCGCGTCCGTCAATATTTCCGCCTGATTTTCTTTATAGTAAAAGAGCGCTCCGGCAATGGCATACACCTTGCGCCGGCCCTCTTCCACCGTCGACAGTTCTCCAATCCGCAACATGGCCACCAGAGGCATATGCTCCGGCAGAATGCCCTGCATGCCGTCCGTCGTCGGGATATTCAGAATGCTGGTGTCAAATTCCCGATAGACGCCGCGAGGCGTGATGATGCGGCAATGAATCAACGTCATTTCAAGGTCTCCGCCTTTTTCAAAACATCCTCGATCGTACCGACGGACAGGAACGCCTGTTCCGGCAGATGGTCATATGTTCCGGCCAGAATTTCCCGAAACGAGCGAACCGTATCTTCCACCGAGACATAGACGCCTTTCAGACCGCTGAACTGTTCGGCGACCGCAAACGGCTGCGACAGGAAGTTGCGGATACGCCGCGCCCGCGCGACCGTCTTACGATCTTCTTCGCCCAATTCGTCCATGCCCAGAATCGCGATGATATCCTGCAATTCTTTATAGCGCTGTAATATCTCCTGCACCTTGCGGGCCGTCTCATAATGCTCTTGACCGACGACCAGCGGATCCAAGGCGCGGGAAGAGGAGCTCAACGGATCGACCGCCGGATAAATACCCAGAGCCGCGATCGATCGATCTAGGACAAGGCGCGCGTCCAGATGTGAGAACGTCGTCGCCGGAGCCGGGTCCGTCAAGTCGTCGGCCGGCACATAAATGCACTGCACCGAGGTGATGGAACCTTTGTCCGTCGAGGTGATTCTCTCCTGCAGCTGCCCCATTTCCGTCGCCAGCGTCGGCTGATAACCGACGGCGCTCGGCATGCGGCCCAACAGTGCCGAAACTTCCGAGCCGGCCTGCGTAAATCGGAAGATATTGTCGATGAACAACAGCACGTCCTGCCGTTCTTCATCGCGGAAATATTCCGCCATTGTCAAAGCCGACAACGCCACCCGCATGCGCGCTCCCGGCGACTCATTCATCTGTCCGTACAGAAGCACGGTGTTGGGCAGGACGCCGGAGTTCTTCATCTCCCAATACATGTCGTTGCCTTCCCGCGTTCTTTCGCCGACTCCGGCCACCACCGAGCGGCCGCCGTGTTCGATGGCGATGTTGTGAATCAGCTCCTGTTCCAGAACCGTCTTGCCGACCCCGGCGCCGCCGAACAGACCGATCTTGCCGCCTTTCGTATACGGACACAGAAGATCGATGACCTTGATGCCCGTTTCCAGAATCTGCGAAGAGTTCTGCTGCTGAGCAAAGGTCGGCGCCTCACGGTGAATCGGCAGTTTCTCTTCCGCCTTCACTTCGCCAAGGCCGTCGATCGGCTGGCCCAGAACGTTGAACATCCGTCCCAGTATACCGTCCCCAACCGGCACTTCGATCGGCGCTCCCGTATCGATGCACTCCATTCCGCGCACCAGTCCGTCCGTCGACGACATCGCGATGCACCGCACGACGTCATCGCCGATGTGCTGTGCGACTTCAACGACCATTCCGCCTTCTTCGCGTGTGATTTCAATCGCGTTCAAGATGGCCGGAAGATTCTCCGGCCGAAACCGGATGTCCACGATCGGCCCGATCACCTGTACGATTTTTCCTTTTTCACCCATAGACCTTTTCCCCGCTTTCCTAGACGGCATTGGAGCCGTTGACCACTTCCGTAATCTCCTGTGTGATCGCCGCCTGCCGCGCCTTGTTATAAGCCAGCAATAACGTGTCGCTCAACGAATCGGCATTGTCGCTGGCCGTCTTCATCGCCACCCGGCGCGAGCCCTGCTCCGCCGTCGTCGTTTCCATCCAGGCCGCATACGTGACATTTTCAATCATCATCGGAATCAATTGATCTAAAATCGTCACCGGGTCCGGTTCAAACAATGTCAACACTCGTTCGCCCTTCTCCGGTTCCCTATCTTCCACATGCGCCATTGCCGGAAGCAATTGTTCAATAACGGGCGTAAAGGTCATCGTATTGACAAAACGCGTATACAGCAGCTGGACGACGCCGATTTCATCCGCCTCATACATCCGCATCGCCCGCTGTAAGATTTTTTTTAACTTCGGGGCCGTCATCTTGTCGGACGCGAGAGGCTCCTCCTGCAGCAGCCGGAAACCGTATTCCGCAAATTCATGGTACAAAGAGGTGCCGATCAGAAGCACCGGCGCCGTCAGCGAAAGATGTTCACGGGCGTAGTTGAAAATATTCGCGTTGTACGCCCCGCAAAGTCCCAGATCGGAACAGAACACGACCGTTAAACGCTCCTCGCTTTTTTTCGGAATCACATATTTTGCCTCGACGTCCGGACAGTCGATCATGATCGCATTGACGGTCGCATGTAACCGGCCGGCATATTCCCGATTTTCTTCCATGCGCCGCCGCTGTTTAAACAGCTTCGCATTGGCGATCATTTCCATCGCCTTGGTGATTTTCCGTGTATTTTTGATCGAGCGGATGCGGGAGCGCAAAGCCTGCTTCGATTGCGCCATACTACCGTTCTCCCTGCATCAGCTGATACGTATGGACGATCTCCTTCATGATTGCATCGATCTTTTCTTTCAGCGCTTCGGACAGCACGCCCTTTTCTTCAATCTCCGCCAGAATGTCCGCATGGGAAGCCTTGAAGGTCTGATGCAGAGTATGCTCGAAGGCGCCGATGTCTTCCGTCCGAATGTCGTCAATATAGGCGTAGCGGGCGGCATACAGGCTCAACACCTGTTCCGCCATGCTTAACGGGTGGTATTGCGCCTGCTTTAAAAGGGCGGTCAGCCGCTCGCCGTGCGCGATGATCTTCTGCGTCGACGCGTCCAGGTCGGAACCGAACTGCGCGAAGCTCAGCATCTCGTTGTATTGCGCCAAGTCCAGCTTCAGGGAACCGCTGACCTCTTTCATCGCTTTGGTCTGCGCCGCCGACCCGACACGCGAAACGGAAAGCCCCGAGTCGACCGCCGGCCGCTGTCCGGAGGCGAACAGGTCGACCTGCAGGAAAATCTGTCCGTCCGTGATGGAGATGACGTTGGTCGGAATGTAGGCGGAAATATCGCCGGCCTGCGTCTCGATGATCGGCAGAGCCGTCAGTGAACCGCCGCCCAGATCATCGGACAGCTTTGCGGCCCGCTCCAGCAGTCGAGAGTGCAGGTAGAAAACGTCGCCCGGATAGGCTTCGCGTCCCGGAGGTCGTTTCAACAATAGGGACATGGTGCGGTATGCCACCGCATGCTTGGAAAGGTCGTCATAGATGATCAGCACGTCCTGCCCGCCGTCCATCCATGCCTCGCCCATCGCACAGCCGGCATAGGGAGCGATGTATTGTAAAGACGCCGATTCGGAAGCGCTGGCGTCGACAATCGTCGTATACGCCATGGCGCCGGCTTCCTCCAGCTTGGCCGCCAGACGCGCGACCGTCGACTCTTTCTGACCGATGGCGACATAGATGCATTTTACATGGCGGCCTTTCTGGTTGATGATGGCGTCGACCGCAATCGCCGTCTTGCCCGTTTCCCGATCGCCGATGATCAGCTCACGCTGTCCTTTGCCGATCGGAATCATGGAGTCGACGACTTTCAGACCCGTCATCAGCGGCTGGTACACGGAACGGCGCGCCATGACGCCCGGCGCCATGCGCTCGATCGGACGCATCTCCGTCTTGCCCAGCGCCCCCTTGCCGTCGATCGGCTGTCCCAGCGCGTTGACCACGCGCCCCGCTAAGGCGTCGCCCGTCGGAACCTCGACGATACGGCCGGTGCGCCGCACTTCGTCGCCCTCTTTGATTTCCGTATCGCCTCCCAACAGCACGGCGCCGATATGGTCTTCTTCCAGGTTCATCACCATGCCCATGACGCCGTGGCCAAAGTCAAGCAGTTCGCTCGCCATCGCCTGTTCGATACCCTGCACCATGGCGATACCGTCGCCGACGCTGATGACATAGCCGACGTCATCGGAATGGATTTTCTGACCATAATTCTGAATCTGCTCCTTGATCAAAGAGCTGATTTCTTCCGGCCGGATCTGTCTCATACCCGTCCTCCTTCCAACATGGCACGCTTCATCTGTTCCATGCGTGCAAGCATCGTCACATCGGTCACCCGATTGCCGATCACAACCTTGATTCCCGCAATCACCCGGGGATCCACATGATTGACCAAAACAATTTCTTTCCCCGTCTTGCGGGCAAGCGTATCGCGAATACGCTCCAGTTCCGCCGGCGGCAGTTTTCGCGCGCTGATCACTTCCGCCCGCTGAATGCCCAGCGCCTCGTCCGCCATGGCGATATAGGCCCTCAGAATTTCCGGCAGATACCAGCCGCGATTCTTGTCGACCAGCAGCCACAAAAAGTGCAGGAAATCCCGATCGGCGATCGTGCCGAAACTACGTTCTAAAAATCGTTTCTTTTCTTCATCCGTAATCCGCACGGCTTCCAGGACGCTCAGCACTTCTTCCTGTTCGCGGACAGCCGTTAAGATAAGCTCCGCCTGTTCTTTTTTTTCACGCACCGTTTTATTTTCACGAGCCAACAGAAAAAGCCCCGCCGCATAGCGGCTTGCGATCTCACCGGCCATGTTCCGCTTCCTTGACGAAAGCGTCGACCGCCTGCCGATCGAGCTGTGCGCCGTCCTGATCGCCGATCAGTTTGCCGGCCGCGGCCATCGCCACTTCGACCATCTCTTCCTGCATCCCCCGATACATGGCGGCCCGCTCCGCTTCAATCTGCGCATGCGCCCGGCTTTTTTCGGCCGCCGCTTCCTGCTGTGCCTGCTGCAGAATGGCGTCTTTCTCATTCTTCGCCTGCGTTACGGCCGCATTGACGATCGCTTTGGCCTGATCGCCGGCTTCATTGAGCTGTGATACCGCCTGCTTGCGATCTTGAAGCGCTTCCCGCTTCGCCTTTTCGCTTTCCGCCAGATCGGTCTGCATCCGATCGGTGCGTGCCGTCATCCAGTTCAGAACCGACTTCCACAAGAATTTTTTCGCCAGAAAAAACAAAACCGCCGTACTGCACAACTGAACGAGCAGTGTAATCGGATTTGGAATCAGCTTCCCGATAATGTCTACATTCAGCATCCCGTAAAGCCTCGATCAATAGATGAAGATCAACAGGATTGCCACCAGTAATCCGTAAATCGCGCACGTCTCCGATAATGCGATACCCATGATCATCGCCGAGCGGATCTTGCTTTCCGCTTCGGGATTCTTGCCGATCGCATCGCAGGCATGCGCCGCAACCTCACCTTCACCGCGGCCGGTCATCAGACCCGTCATAACCGCGAGTCCGGCGCCGATCGCGACCAGACCTTTTCCCACACTTACTACATCCATCTTGTCTTCCTCCTGTTTATACCTGTTTTTCTTTCACTTCATTGGGTACGTCGTTGCCGATGAGAACCACCGTCAGTGTCACAAATACCAGTGTCTGGACAAACCCCGCAAAGACATCGAAATAAGCGTGCAGAACCGGCGCCAAGAGCGGCGCCATAAAATTAAACACTTCGACAGAGGTCTGCGCGAAGATACCGGCAATATAATTGGAAAGCAGCTGCGCCCCGTTATAGACCAGCTGCATCATAATGCCGCCGCATGTAATGTTTCCGAAAAGACGCAGCGACATGGAGAACATCGTGGAAAATTTACCGATGATGTTCATCGGCAACATGAACGGCAGAGGCTCGAGAAAGCTGTGAAAATAGGCGCGGATGCCGCCGTAGCGAAATTCCACAACCTGAATCAGCAGCCACGTGATCAAGGCCAGCAGCAACGTCACCGACCAGTTCGCCGTCGGCGATTCCAGCCCGAACAAAGAGACCGTGTTCGCCAAAAAAATATACGTCCATAAAACGACGATGTACGGCGTGATACGGGAACCGTTTCGTTTGCCCATATTGCTGACGCACGTGTTATAGACGCTCATGACTCCGATCAAAACGGCCGCCGTCAGACCCTTGGGCTTTGCAAAGGGATCCAGCCGGTTGATCTTTTTGGAGCAGATCACCATTGCGCCTCCGAGAAAAGCGGTTAACAGAAGAATGACGTAGACATCATTCTGAATTTCCACATTCATTCCGTTCCCCCTTTCCACGGTATAAGATAATACAGGAAAATCACAAGTTTCAGGCTGACCAGCCCGAAGGCGATCGCAAAGATGTTGAACCACTGCGGAAACGCCACCCCCATAAGCAGGGCGATTCCCTGGATGCCGTACGTTTTCAGAAAATGCCCGGCGGACGACGTCACGACGCCGGCGTCCAGCATCGCGTTCCAGAAAGCGGCCGTGCGCAGAAACAGCAGAATGCCGACAACGCCGCCCAGCAGAAGTCCCGCCGTCATGCGCCCGTCGATCGGCAATAAGGCAAGTCCCCCGCCCGCCAGCAGAATCGTTTCCAGCCAATAGATTCGTCTGTTCATCGGTCGGTAAGCGGCTCTTCCAGCATGCCCAGCAGTTCCAGGATTCGATTGAGGTCGTCCGTATTGCTGAAAGCGATCGTCAATTCCTTTTTGCGCACACACACCTGCGTGCCCAGCTTGCGGCTCATCCGCAACTCCAGATCCCTCACCAGTGGATCGGTAACGCTTTCCTTTTCTTTTTTCGCCGGATTTCCCTCCTGAAGAATCTTAACATACTGCTCCACCTGCCGCACGCTCATATGCGCGGAAACAACCTTTTCCGCCCCCGCCAAAATCGCTTCCTCGTCTTTCAGCGCCAGAAGGGCGCGGACATGTCCCATCGTCAGGCGCTTTTCCGTAACCATTTCCTGCACCGCCTGAGGCAGTTTCAACAACCGCAGCATATTCGCACAATATTCCCGGCTTTTTCCGACCCGCCGGGCGAGCTGTTCCTGCGTATAGCCCAAACGGCGGATCAAAGAATCGTAGGCGGCCGCCTCCTCGATCGGATTGAGGTTTTCCCGCTGAACATTTTCCAGAATGGAAATTTCCATCATCTGTTCATCGGTAAATTCCACGCTGATGGCCGGAACCTTGGTCAAGCCGGCCAGCTTGGCGGCTCTTAAACGCCTTTCGCCGGCGATCAGTTCATAGCCGTGCACGCTCTTGCGAACCAGAAGCGGCGTAAATATGCCGTGCAGACGGATGGAGTCGGCCAGCTCATTCAAAGCCTTGGCGTCAAACTCTTTGCGCGGTTGGTAGGGATTGACGCGGATTTCTTCAATCGCGATCTCCACTTCGCGACGGCCGGGGACTTCGGCGGTATTGTTCTGAATGTCATCCAGAAACTGCTCGACATCGGAGCCGAAAATACTGCCCAGACCGCGCCCCAGCGCCGTTCGTTTTTCTTTCGCCATCAACGGCCTCCTTTCGCGTTCTGCGTAAGCACTTCTTTTACCAGCGCCGCATATGCCTTGGCGCCCTCGGAGCGCGTATCGTATTCAAAGATGCTTTCACTGCGGCTGGGCGCTTCGGAAAGACGCACGTTCCGCGGAATGAAACAGCGATAAACCTTTTCTTTAAAGTATTTCCGGACTTCCTGCTGAACCTCGACCGAAAGTTTTGTCCGCACGTCGAACATCGTCAATAACACGCCTTCGATGCTCAACTGCGGATTCCACAACTTCTGCACCAGCCGAATCGTACTCAACAGCTGGGTCAGGCCTTCCAGGGCGAAATATTCGCACTGCACCGGAATCATGACCGAATCGGCCGCCGTCAGGGCGTTCGTATTCAATAAGCCCAGCGAGGGCGGACAGTCGATGATGATGTAGTCGTATTGATCGCGCACCGGATCGAGCTTTTTCTTCAACAGATGTTCGCGGCCGACCTGATAATCGCCGGACGCCATCTCCACGTCGGCGCCGGATAAATCGATGGTTGCCGGCAGGACGTCCATCGGCGGCATTTCCAGACGAATGCGGTTCTGTTCTACGCTGTCGTCCCCCATCAAGACCTGATAGACCGTCCTTGTATTGGAATACCCCTTCACCCGGGGCGCTCCGATTCCGTTGCTGGCGTTTCCCTGCGGATCAAAATCCACCAGCAAAACACGGCTGCCGGCATAAGCAAGACCTGCCGCGAGATTGATGCTTGTCGTCGTTTTCCCGACCCCGCCTTTTTGATTGGCAACTGCGATAATCTTTCCCATCCCTGCACCTCTTATTTCGGAAAGCGGATGATGACCCGCGCCTCTTGGGGCGTATCTTCCGTTTCCATCTCGGTTTCGATACCCATCTTCTGTAACATGCGCACGCACTTATCCAGTGAATTAATGCCGATCTGAATATTTCGTGTAAAGCCTCTGGTCTTCTGCCGGCGTTTTTCGGTTTTCGCCCGGCATTGCTTTTCAACGTACGCCTCGGCCTGCCGTACATTCATCTTCTTTTTTAAAAACTGCCGATATACCGCCGTCTGTTTTTCCGGCGGCAGCTGTAATAAAGCGCGGGCGTGCCGCTCGGAAATATTCTGCTCAATGACGCCCTGCTGGACTTCCGCCGATAGATTCAGCAACCGTATTTTATTGGCCACCGCCGACTGTGACTTGCCGACTTTCTGCGCCACCTGCGCCTGGGTCAAACCGGCCTGCCGCATGATCTGTACATAGCCCCTGGCCTCTTCCACCGCGCTGAGATCGGCGCGCTGAATGTTTTCTATCAGCGCCATCTGCGCCGCCTGATTTTCATCCGGCGAAAGAATATAACAGGTCAGCTTCCGCAAGCCCGCAAGTCTAGCCGCCTTCAGACGCCTTTCGCCCGCAACGATTTCATAATGGTCCGCGACCGCCCGCACCGTAATTGGGGTGATCAGCCCGTGCTGCCGAATGGAATCGGCCAGCTGACGCAGTTCGTCCTCATCAAAGTGCAGACGCGGCTGATAGCGTGAAGGCTCGATTTTTTCAACGGCAATTTCGACCACCTGCCCGACATGATTTTTATCAAATAAATTCAGGAGCCCCGCCATATTCCCTCCAGCGGTTTCTTTTTAATCGTTCCGTAAGGGCGCGGATAGAGCGGCGGCGTCTTTTTCACTTTACGCGCGCCGAGATTGACGCGCATGCCGCTTTCCGACAAGACGGCGGTTTTACACAACGGCTCATCACAGCCAAGCCGGCGATAGACCTCGCCCGCCCTGTCCGCTTCCGCTTCGCCCTGCGCTCCCTTCATCGCCAGAAACAGACCGCCGACTTTCACCAACGGAATGCACAGCTCGGCAAGAATCGGCAAGGGCGCCACCGCTCTTGCCGTCACACAATCATACTGTTCGCGCTTTTCCTTGACAAAATCTTCGGCTCTTGCCTGCTCGATCGTCACCCGTTCCAGCTGCAGCTGTTTTTTCACTTCCGCAAGAAAGACGCATCGTTTCCCCGTCGGCTCCAATAACGTGACGTACAGATCCGGGCGGGCGACGGCCAGAACGACGCCCGGAAAGCCGGCGCCGCTGCCCACATCCAACAGCTGTCCCTGAATATCCCATTGACTCAGCAGAAGCAAAGAGTCCAGAAAATGTTTTTCATAAACCGCCGCTTCGGTTTTAATTGCCGTCAAATTGATTTTTTCATTCCATGACAAAAGCAGCCGCGCGTCGAGGCGCAGTTTTTCCAACATGGTATCGGTCAGCGTAATTCCAAGCGCCTTCGCCCGGATATGCAGTTCTTTTTCCGTCATCCGCACTCCTGCATGATGCTCATTTTACACCCGTTTAGGGCTTCCGTGTCGCACTTTTAATGTGGACAATTTCATTTTCCACATTTTCCTTAATTTCGTCCGCCGGCGCGAACAGCGTACCGTAGTCAAAGTAAGCCGCTCCCTGACAGCCGGCCGCCAGCGCCTGTGTCGTCTGACGTCCTAAAATATCGCTCTGCTCGACCCATTCCTGCGAAGCCTGATCGGACGCATAATAATCCGGTTTCCCGATCTTATACGCCGCCAGCCCCGGAATCATCCGCACTTCGGTGCCGGCGGTCAGCGTTTGCCACTCCTGCAGAGTTTCGGTAAACGGCTTGATCGGATGCGCGAAGCCCCAATAGATCTGCGGCATCAGGGCGTCGACACTGCCGGCTTTCACCCAGTCTTCGGGCCAAGCGTAAATCTGCCGATGGTTATTCTCCATATTTCCGGCCGGCGAAACGGCATACAGCAAAGACGGGCTCTTGGCCTTGACCGTATCATGAATGGACTGAACAAGCCGGTTCACCGACTGCCGGCGAAAATCTTCCAGCGTCATTTCCGGATTATTTTCCTGCTCCAGAGAAAAGACATACGCGTCAAACTTCTTCTCGACGCCGGCCGGGTAAAAGTAATCGTCCATATGGATGCCGTCGACGTCTTCCTTTTCCAAAATTTCCTGCACGACCGACGTGATCAGCCGGCGGCACTCGTCATAGGCCGGATTCAGGTAATACCGCCCCTTGACCTGTCGAATCCGCTCGTTATTTTCCTGAATCCAGCCGGCAATCGTCGGATTGACGTTCGCCGCGGCGGCTTCTTCAACCGTCAGGGAGCGCATCGGGTTGATCCAGGCGTCGATTTTCATTCCCCGCTGATGTCCCAGCTGGGTAAACAGTTTCAAGGCGTCGTAGGAGCCCTGGCCTAAATAGAGCGAGCGCGGATAGATGGCGCTGTCGTAAAACGCATCCGTGAAACTGACAGCGTGCACATAGACGCGGTTGATGCCGAGCGACTGCATGTTTGCCAGCGCCTGATCAATGATCGCGCGCGCTTCCTCCTCCGTCTTATCTTTCAGATCGCGTTCGTAATCCCGATACGACCACCACATGCCGTATTCCGGCGTATCGGCTTTCAGCGACGCTTCTATCGGCGACGGAGACGGCGCCGTCGGCGTCGAAGCGCCACATCCCGCCAACAACAGAGCCAAAGTGAGCGCCGCGAATTTTCCTATGCCTCTAGGCATGGTCGACGATAAACTCCGCATGCGGTAACGTCTCAATCCAGGCGCAGAAGGCGCGCCATTCCGGCAGACGGTGGGTACGACGCTGGTGATAGATCGTTTTCAGCTGACGATAATTTGTCGTCATGCGTGCATGTAACCGGAAACCGGCCGGGTTGGAATAAAGAATCTCCAGATACATTTCGTCCAGACGCTGTTTATCTTTACTGTCCGACGCTGTGAAAAGGGAAGCCGCAAAGCGATTATACGCTTCCACTTTTTCTTTCATGATGGCGATCATCCGCGGATCGGTATACGCGATGTACGCCTCGTCGAGATTGAACTTCGTAATCCGATGCATGGTCGACTGCGAGCTGACGAAATCCAGAAAATGGTATCGCTCCGCTTCCACCCACGCCTTATTTGAAAAGCAAAGATCGAACTGCACGATCACGCCGTTCAGAAAATTATCGTGTCCGCTGCCGATCGCCGCCTGAGCGAGCTTGACGGTCGTCGGCGTAATCGCCGCATCGATCGTCTTCGGATCGACGGCATAGGAATATTTGGCGCCCTTTACCGCGCCGTCCAAGCCGAATATTTCCACATCCGAAACAACTTCCTGCCAATTCATCTCATCTTTACGGATACCGGTTTCACATGTCTCAACCGTATCGCTCTCCTTTCTCAGCCTGCTCCTTTATCCCGCGTTTATTTTATCGTACTTTCTTTGATCGGTTTGTCGGTTTTTCTCTTGAGCGCCATCGCCAGAACCAATAGATCGGCCGGATTGACGCCGGAAATACGCGAAGCCTGCCCCATGGTATGCGGTCGGTATAATTGCAGCTTCTGACGTCCCTCAAGCGACAGGTTCGCGACGGCGTCATAGTCAAAATCCGCGCCCAGCACCTGATTCTCCATCGCCGCCAATTTCGCGGCTTCCCGTTTGGCCTTGGCAATATAGCCGGCATATTTGATTTCAATATCCGCCTTCCGGCAAAGGCTTTCGTCCGCCTCTTCGCCCAGCCGTTTCAACAGCTGCGCGCTTTCAAAGCCCGGACGCTTCAGCAGCTGTGCGGCATGGATACGGCTATGTTCTTCGAAACCGCCGTTTTCCAGAAAGTAATCCGTCAGGCGCGGGTCGTCCTTGGCGATTACCAGCTCGTCGAGATGGCGGCAAAGATCGTGCAGCTTCTGTTGCCGGAGGCGATAGGCGGCGTAGCGTTCGCTGCTGACCAGTCCGACTTCCCGGCCGATTTCGAGCAGGCGTTCGGCCGCATTGTCATGCCGCAGCAGCAGGCGAAATTCAGCCCGGCTGGTCAAAAGACGATACGGCTCCAGCGTTCCCTTGGTGGTCAGATCGTCCAGCAGGACGCCGATATACGCCTGATCGCGTTTTAAGACGATCGGCTCTTTCCCCTCCAGCTTCCGCACGGCGTTGATGCCGGCAAGCAGGCCCTGACCGGCGGCTTCTTCATAGCCGGAAGTGCCGTTGACCTGTCCGGCGGTGAACAGATTTTCGATGATCTTGGATTCTTCGCTCACCTTCATCTGTACCGGGTCGATCGCGTCATATTCGATCGCATACGCATATTTGCGGATGACGCAGTGTTCAAATCCGGGCAGGCTGTGCGTCATTTCTTCCTGTACATCTCGCGGCAGGGAGGTGGAAAAACCCTGTACGTAGGTCGTATCCATCGCCAAAGACTCCGGCTCCAGAAAAAGCTGATGCCGGGGTTTATCCTTGAAGCGCACCAGCTTGTCTTCGATGCTCGGACAGTATCGCGGTCCTCTTCCTTTTACAACGCCGGAATACATGGAGGATTTCTGCAGATTCCGCAGAATGATTTCGTGGGTCTGCGGACGGGTATAGGTGATGTAGCAGGGAAGCTGTTCGGCAAAGGGACGAATGGACGTCGTGCGATCGGAAAAAGCGAGAAATTCCGGCGTGCCGTCTTCGCGCGCCAGTTTAGAAAAATCGATGGACGACGTCAAAACGCGCGGCGGCGTTCCGGTTTTGAGGCGCACGGTCCGGATACCCGCCTCCCGCAGGGACGCAGACAGCGCGCCGGTCGTCTCTTCCCGATCGGGCCCTCCCGGAACCACTTCCGCGCTGATCATGTTTAAGCCGGCCATATACGTTCCCGCCGTCAGAATAACGATGGCGGAACGGATGACGCTGCCGTCTTTCAATACAACGCCGGCGGCTTTCCCGTTCTCCACCAGAAGACTGGTCACCATCGCTTCTTTGACTTCCAGATTTTCCGTATGCCGACAGATCTTTTGCATCATCTGCCCGTAGGCGAGCTTGTCCGACTGCACGCGCAGCGCGCGCACGCCCGGCCCCTTGGCGCTGTTGAGCATCTTGAACTGCAGGGCGGTACGGTCGGCGGTGAACGCCATCTGCCCGCCCAGAGCGTCGATTTCGCGAACGACGATGCCTTTGGCCGGCCCGCCGATACTCGGATTGCAGGGCATCTTGCCGATATTCTCCATCCGCAATGTCACCAATAATGTCGAATGTCCAAGGCGGGCGGCGGCCAGCGCCGCTTCAATACCGGCATGCCCGGCTCCGATCACGATAATTTCATATGCATTCATAAAGTGTTGAGCTTCTGTACCAATGCGTCCGTCTCGGGAAGCGGCTTTTCTTCGACAAGCTGAATCCGGACTTTCGCAACGTGCGCGCTTTCTTTTTCCAACAGAAGCCGGAACAGCACCAGGCGGCCGAGCGCGCTTTGAAGCTGTTGAGCATATTTACGGGTATACAAAAGCGGCGTCGCCACGTGCACAATACCTTTCGCCGTATCCGGATAATACCGCTCCGGTCCGGCGCGGCTGATACGCCGCCAGCCGGGGCGGTTGGCAAACGTTCTCTTCATTAACCGCTCGGCGCGCTTCTGCTCATTTGCGGAAAGAACGAGCGGCGCAATCTTTTTCTCCAGACAGGCTAACTGGTACTGTATCGCATCTTTTTGAAAAATCGCTTCGTCGCGTTTGGCGGTCGCCATCGTCCAGCGATCGATGCCGATCTCTTCCGCTTTTTCCAAAATCCGCACGGTGACGGAAGGGTCGCTTTGATCAAGATACGTATAGCTTTCCAGTTTTTCATGAATGGTGATGCCGACGTCTTTCGGATAAAGAACGCCCTGGAAGAAAATCACATCTTTCAGATACAGACACATCATGCGGGCCGGCAGCTGATGGTCGCGGCTGGCCTTTTCGATCGCCTGCCGCAACTGGTCCATGTTGTCATAGCCGTTTTTGGTACCGTACGTCTTCCACATCTGCGTAAGGCTCAATAAGCTGGCCCCCGCGAAATGGGCGTATCCGACAAGTCCCTTGCGGCGGCTGCCTTGCGGGCGGGCATAGAAAAATAACAGATCGCCCGGCTGAAAGTTCTTGAAATCCGCTTTGTCGGACAGACGCCAGAAATTTGCGTCGCGGTTCCCGCAAAGCCGATGGTATGCAAGCATTTTTTCATCTGTAGCATAGGCGATCGAGCTCATGATTTCTCCTTAAAATATTCCATACGCATTGCCGGCCGCATCCAGCCCCATATGCGCTCCGGCCGGGTCTTTGGGCAGGCCCGGCATCGTCAGCACGTTGCCGGTGTAGACAACGACAAAGCCGGCGCCGGCGGAAAGAGAAACATCCCGCACATGCAGGGTGAAGTTCTCCGGCCGACCAAGCTGTTTCGGATCGTCGCTCAAGGAAAGCGGCGTCTTGGCCATGCATACCGGGAGGTTTCCGTAACCGCCCGTCTGCCAGGCGGCAAGTTTTTCCGCAGCCTGCGGGTTCCATTCGACGTCGGCGGCGCCGTAGACCGTTTCCGCAATGACGCGTACCTTATCCGTTAACGAAAGATTTTCTTCATACAGCGGATGGAAATTATTCGGCTGCCGACATAAATCCGTCACTTTTTCCGCCAGTTCCAGACATCCTTCGCCGCCCTTCGCCCAACCCTGACTTTCCGCAACCGGATAATCGTGCTTGCGACACCAGTCGCGCAGGGCCTGTATTTCCGCTTCCGTATCGTCAACAAAGCGATTGATGGCGACGATAAAGGGCAGATTGAACGCCTTGATTGAGGCGATATGCCTTTCAAGGTTGACCGTCCCGGCCAGCAGGGCGGCGACATTTTCCTCCCGCAGTTTTTCCCGGGAAATACCGCCGTGCGACTTGAGGGCGCGGATAGTGGCCACAAGTACGACGGCGGACGGTTTCAGTCCTCCGATGCGACATTTGATATCGAAAAATTTTTCCGCTCCGAGGTCCGCTCCGAAGCCCGCTTCGGTGACAACATAATCGGCCAGCTTCAAGGCGGTTCCGGTGGCGATCAGGGAGTTACAGCCGTGGGCGATATTGGCGAAAGGGCCGCCATGAATGAAAACCGGCGTATGCTCCAGGGTCTGAACCAGATTGGGGTGTATCGCCTCCTGCATCAATACGGCCGCGGCACCGTCGGCGTGCAGGTCGCGCACCGTTACCGGCCGGCCGTCAAAGGTATAAGCCACGATACAGCGGCCGATGCGATCCTGAAAATCGCGCAGATTCTTGCTTAAACACAAGACCGCCATCACTTCCGTCGCAACGGTGATGACGAAATGATCCTGTCTTTCGACGCCGTTGATCCTGGCGCCCTGCGCGATGGTGATCGTGCGCAGGGGGCGGTCATTCATATCGACACAGCGCGGCCATACGACCCGGTTCGCATCGATCTGCAGAGGGTTGTCCTGATAGATGCTGTTGTCCAGCATGGCGGCGATCAGATTGTTCACCGCCGTGATTGCATGCATGTCGCCGGTAAAATGCAGGTTGATCGATTCCATCGGAATGACCTGCGCATGCCCCCCGCCGGCGGCTCCGCCTTTTAAGCCGAAAACCGGGCCCATCGACGGTTCGCGCAGACAGACGATCGTTTTTTTACCCAGCTTGTGCAAGCCGTCCGCCAGACCGATCGTCGTTGTCGATTTCCCTTCCCCGGCCGGGGTCGGGGTCATCGCCGTCACCAAAATGAGCTTGCCGTCCGGCCGATCGTGCAGGCGCTTCCATGTGCCCTTGATCTTCGCCTTGTCTTTTCCGTAAGCCGTAACTTCCTCGTCTAAAATGCCGATGGATCGCGCAACGGCGTCAATCGCTTCCGGTTGAACGGTGCGGGCAATTTCCAGATCTTGATTCATAGCGCTCCTTTCGTCTTTACTCCGTTTCAAGCTTTTTTCGATCGACAAACGCATGGTGCAGGGTGATCTCGTCGGCGTAGTCCAGCATACCCCCGGCCGGAATGCCGTGGGCAATCCGCGTGATCAGCACATGCGGGTATCGTTTCTGCAATACTTTATTCAAATAAAGCGCCGTCGTTTCGCCGTCCATTGTCGCGTCCGTCGCCAGAATCACTTCTTCCGCGTCTTGAACCCGCCGTATTAAAGAAGCGATGTTCAGATCGTCCGGCAGGATGCCTTTTGCGGGTGAAATCAGCCCGTTCAAAACATGGTAAACGCCGTGATAGGCTTGGGAATTTTCCATGGCCAGCACATCTTTCGGCGACTGAACGACGAAAATTTGTCTGTGATTTCGGGTTTTATCCTGACAGATGAGGCATTCGTCCTCTTCGCTGAAATTGCCGCAGGTTCGACATTGGCGCAGATTTTTTTTCACATCCAGGACGGCCTGGGCGAGCTGTATCGCCGACTGCTCCTGCTGTGTGGCGATCGACAACGCATAGCGCTCGGCCGTTTTTTCGCCGACGCCCGGTAATTGTCGGAAAGCGGCGATCAGCCGCTGCAGACTCGCCGGGTACATCGTTATACCCCCGGAAAGCTGACGCCCTGCGTCAGGACTCCCATTTTTGCCTGACGGTCTTCATCCGCCGCTTTGACGGCCTGATTCGCCGCCAGCTGAATTAAATCCTGCACCATCTCCTGATTTTCGCCGCTCAGCAGATCGGCCGGAATCAAGACGCTTACGACTTCATGTTTCCCGTTGATCTGTATTTCCACGCCGTTATTTTGGCCGGTATAGACCGTCGCTTCCAGTTCTCCCTCAATTTTTTTCAACTGCCGCTGCATGGCATTCGCCTGCTGCATCAAACGTTGCATATCCATATTTTTTTACGCTCCTTCCGCATCGATAATTTCCACATTTTCTTCTGAAAAAGTTTCGATCAGCTTTGTGCAAAGCTCCGCCTGCTCGTCCTTCTCCGGCTTTGCTTTTTCCCACCGCGCCGGGCGGTATGGGGCGGGCAGATTTTTCTCTGCAAGCCGCTTTTTGAACTGTGCGGCGGCCTCCTGAAAGCTTTCCACGGTAACCGCGAAGGGCATTTTATCGATGCCGTTTTCTTTCAGATAGAAATACAGGCCGCGGTTGAATACCGGCGCGGCGATCTGGTTGGCGCCCGCATCGCTGCGGCAGACAAAGAGAATGACGTCTTCTCCCGAGGCACCGATTTCCGCCTGCTGTAAGATCGCCTTGTAACGATTCATGACGACGTCTCTGCGCACGGCGTCCAACTTCGCCTGGTCGTGCGTCTTATGCGTCTTATCGCTGGCGCACATGATCTGCAATATCTCTTCTTCGCTCAGCGCTTTAACGGAATCTTCTTTCTCTCCGCTTTCTTCCACGGGCAAAGGCGTGACGGTTTCCGTTGGCGAAGCGGTGGAGGGCTCGCCCTGCGCCGGGGTCATCATCTCCAGAAAGGCCACCTCTAAGCAATCGCGGACGGACTGCGTGACGGCATAGTGTTCTTCCGCCTCCATCAGGCGGTGCATCTTGTCGAGAAGCTGACCGCGATCCTGCAAAGTCAATATGTGTCGGCAGGTCGTTTGGTCGACAACCTGCAGCAGACTTTCTTTCTGCGTGGCGAGATAGACGAGGCAGTCTTTCAGAATCTGCAGCAGATCGTGCGTCAGCCGTTTCAGATCGACGCCGTGCTCCTCGGCCTCTTTCAATTTCCTTAACAGCGTCTCAACCTGCCCGGTGCAGACAGCCTCCAACATTTCCGCCTTTTCTTTCATGGACGCCAGACCGAAAACGGAATTGACGTCATCCAACGTGATCTGCTCGCCCGCATAAGCGTATACCTGATCCAAGATGGATAAAGAATCCCGCATGCCGCCGTCGGCCAGAACGGCGATCTGCCCGGCCGCCGCGGCGTCCAGCTTGAAATTTTCCGCTTCGGCGATCGTCAGCAGGTGTTTTTTTATTTTATCGGTGGCGATCTTTGTAAAATCATACCGTTGACAGCGGGAAATGATCGTCGGCAACAGCTTTTGCGGGTCCGTCGTCGCCAGAATGAACAGGACGTGCGCCGGCGGTTCTTCCAGTGTTTTCAACAATGCCGACGCCGCGCTCGATGATAATTGATGAACCTCGTCGATGATGTAAATCTTATAGCGGCCCAGCATCGGCGCCAGGCGGGAGCGGTCGATCAGATCGCGTATGTCTTCAACATGCGTTTCGTTGGCCGCGTTGATTTCGACAATATCCGGATGGGTTCCGCCCATGCTCGCCCGGCAGTTTTCACACTCACCGCACGGTGCGGTTTCCGGCCGCTCGCAGTTGACCGCCCGCGCCAAAAGGCGCGCCATGGTCGTTTTCCCCGTGCCGCGCGGGCCGCAAAATAAATAGGCGTGGCTGATTTTATGCTCGTGAACGGCATTTTGAATACTGCGGACGATATACTCCTGCCCGACAACTTCCGCAAACGATTGTGAACGATATTTCTGATACAACGCCAGACGACCCATCTATCCATTTCTCCAGTCGCTGTCATTATATAACAAAATCATGCCGTGACGGCCTGCCTCACCTGTGTTTTTTCCTCTTTTCCGCGAAGAAATCCGTCAGAATCTGCGCGCATTCGCGCTGACAGACGCCGGCCCATACCGTTTTCGGGTATGTGCCGATGTGTTTCATGGTTTTGATCTGCACAAGTGTATCGATACAGCCGCCTTTCGGATCCGCCGTTCCGTAATACAGGTTGCGGATGCGGGCCAGGCCGATCGCTCCCGTACACATCATGCATGGTTCCAACGTCACGTACAGGTCGCAGTCTTCCAGATTCCACGTATGCAGAACCTCAGATGCCGCCCGGATCGCCAGCAGTTCCGCATGGGCGCTCGCCTGCTGATCGTGTTCTCGCAGATTATGTGCGCGGGCGATGAGCTCGTTCTGATAAACAACGACTGCTCCGACCGGAACTTCATTGACTCTCCGTGCTTTTTCCGCCTCTATCAGCGCTTCCCGCATCCATTCTTCGTTTGTCCGCATTTTTTCTCCGAATAAAAAAGCGGCACACGCAAGCAGAGGTTTGTATGGCTGCTTCCTTCCGGACCTGACCAGGTTCTATACATGCTTGCTGTACCGCTTTTATTATAGTCAATTTTCTCGACCGCAACAACCTCTGATTGTTTCACGTGAAACAATCAGAACATGTTCTTTTTCTTTTCCACCGGATTCAAAACCGTCTGTCCGCCCATATAAGCCTGCAGCGGAGCGGGAATAAGAACGGAACCGTCCGCCTGCAGGTTGTTTTCAACGAATGCAATAAGCATGCGCGGCGGCGCGACGACGGTATTATTCAACGTGTGCGCAAAGTAATTGCCGTTTTCGCCCTTGATACGGATTCCCAGACGGCGGGCCTGCGCATCGCCGAGGTTGGAACAGCTGCCGACCTCGAAATATTTACGCTGGCGCGGGCTCCACGCTTCAACATCACAGGATTTGACTTTCAGATCGGCCAAATCGCCCGAACAGCATTCCAAAGTCCGCACCGGGATTTCCAGCGTCCGGAAAAAATCGACGGTGTTCTTCCACAGCTGCTCGTACCAATAAGGAGAATCTTCCGGCTCGCAGACGACGACCATCTCCTGTTTCTCAAATTGATGAACCCGATACAGGCCGCGCTCTTCAATTCCGTGGGCGCCGACCTCTTTGCGGAAGCAGGGGCTGTACGAAGTCAATGTATACGGCAGATTTTCTTTTTTTAAGGTTCTTCCGATAAAACGGCCGACCATGGAATGTTCGGAAGTTCCGATCAGATACAGGTCTTCGCCTTCGATCTTGTACATCATGTTCTGCATCTCGGCGAAAGACATCACGCCGTTTACGACGTTGCCGTGAATCATGAACGGCGGAATAAAGTACGTGAAGCCGCGGCCGATCATGAAATCCCGGGCATAGCTTAAAATGGCGGACTGCAGGCGCGCGACATCGCCCATCAGATAATAGAAACCGTTTCCGGCCGTCTCGCGGGCGCTGTCCAAATCCAGACCGTCCAGCGCTTCCAGAATATCGGTATGGTACGGAATCGGAAAATCCGGAATCCGGGGTTCGCCATAACGTTCCAGTTCAACGTTCTGACTGTCGTCTTTGCCTAATGGCACGCTTGCGTCTATAATCTGCGGAATGAGCAGCATCCGCTTGCGGATTTCCTGCTGTAATCGGTCTTCTTCCACTTCCAGATGTTCCAGCTGTACGTCGACATCTTTCACGCGCTTCTTCGCGTCTTCCGCTTCGTCTCTCTTGTTTTCGCGCATCAGCAGGCCGATCTGCTTGGATACCCGATTGCGCTCGGCGCGCAGTTCGTCACCATGTGTTTTCGCGGCGCGATATTTTTGATCCAGTTCGCGCACTTCATCGACAAGCGGCAGTTTTTCTTCTTGAAATTTTTTGCGGATATTTTCTTTTACCGCTTCCGGTTCTTCTCGAATCAGCTTGATGTCAATCATCTTTTTTCCCTCCTAAAATAAAAAAACACCGTCAACTGAAGGGACGATGTATAAACCGCGGTGCCACCCCGTTTGAAATGTTTCACGTGAAACAATTTCCACTCTGCCTGTGCATAACGGGCACAACCGACAATCTCCGGGCTGGATTTCAATCATTTCGGATACCGGCTTCCATCCGCCCCGGCTTTCTGCAATCCGTACGTGATTTATGTTTCCCATCTGCGATCGACGGTCTCATTCTTGCATTCCACTATCGGTTTGTCAAGCATGCCGGGCAATGCTATGATTTTTATGAAAGGAAGCTGAATCATGCATAAAACGCTGTTGTTCCTGATGTGTGCCGGACTGTTCCTGACGGGATGCGGAAAGACGAAAACCGACGTGGCGGACGACGGCTATAACGGGCCGGAAATATCCGCCGACACCCGGACGCCAGACGAAAAAAAACTGAGCATGCTGCAGGATGCGGTTTCGACCTACAACGACGGTAAAATCAGCGAAACGGAAGAGCGGCTGAACATCACGATTCCGCCGCTGCCGATCGGAATTGAAAAGCTTGCCGACATTCAGTCCCTCAAAGATCTGGAAGAAATTAAAGACGACGAAGTCAATACCAACACCGCCTATAGCGGAAAAGCGCAAATCAATGAAACCTATGCGGCCGTCTATCATATCTATACGCTGACCGGCGGCTCGTTCTGGCTCAACGGAAAAATCACCTTCGAGCAGAAGCTCGACAGCGTTTTAAAAAACAATCCGGATTATGCGTCGATCAAGGCGGCGCTGGATACGCTTTTACAAAAGGAAAAAACCGTTTTAAACGCCTTTTACGGACTGAGCGTAACGCTGGATGAAACGGCGGAAGAAAACGGCTATCGTCCGGTCACGGCGATCGAGGGCGTCGATACGCTTTCCGTCGATGCATTGAAAGCCCTGGCGCAGGAAGTCTTTCCGCAGGAATATCTGCAAAATCAGTTTTATACGTCCGCCTTCGACGACGAGAATTCCGTATTCAAGGAAATCGACGGCGTCTTATATGCACAGGATACCGGCCTGTCCTCCATTCCCGGCCGCCGACAATATGCGACGGAATATATCGCCGCCGTACAGGAAGAGGAAACGACGGTGGCGATTGATATTCACACTGCCGTTTTCGAAACGATACAGCCGGAAATTGTCCGTATTCAGCTGGTTCGAACCGACGGCGGACTGCGCTTGGCAACGGCATATTGAAACATGCATGCATAGTCCTTTTTCACGTCGTGTATGATATATCCTATTCTGCCGTGAATTTTTTATGAAAAACCTGTATATTTCACCAATTCCCACTTTCTTTTAAAAAAAGGAATGGTATTATTTGCTTGCCGATAACAGGGGGACTCTTATGAAAAAACGCGCAATTGATCTTTATCAGCGCAAGCTGGATTACAACAACGCTTACAACCGCGAAAACTATCGCTCCTTTTCCATTCGCTACAATAATATTTCCGAAAAGAAAATCATCAGCTGGCTGGAGAAACAGCCGGGAGTAAAAGAGTATCTCACGCAGCTGGTCGTGGCTGATATGGAAAAGCGTAAGAAGGCCGCAAAGACCGCACGGGCAAAGCGCGCCTCCAACATCAAAAAGAAAAAATAAAATCGGTAATAAAAAGGGCGAGACGCTTCCAAGTGTCCTCTCCCTTTTTTAGTTATTAAAAAGGCGTAAACCATCTGGATATAGGTTTACGCCGCCGGCAAGCGGAGGTTCAGCCTGCCTGTGTCTCACTTTCCTTTGCGTCGGTATTTTCTTCCGTATCCGGTTCGACAACCGCAACCGCAGAAACCCTTCGCCCCGAATCAATCCGAATCAGACGGACGCCCTGCGTATTGCGACTCATCGCCCGCAGCGGATCCATCGAAATACGAATGATGATGCCGTCGTCGGACATGATCATCAGATCTTCTTCTCCCGTAACGACACGCATGCATACAAGCGGACCCGTCTTCGTCGTCACGTTCATGGCCTTGACGCCTTTGCCGCCGCGATTGGTCAGCCGATATTCCCAAAGATCGGTCAGCTTGCCGTAGCCGCTTTCCGTCACCGTCAACATATGACGTCCTTCTTCGGACGTTGCCATGCCGATGACAACGCCGCCGTCGGTATTCATCGCTTTGACGCCCATCGAGGTGCGGCCGCTGAAACGAATTCCCTGTTCATGGAAACGGATTGCCTTGCCGTTGGAACAGCCGACGATGATATCCGCCTCTCCTCCCGTCGCCCGCACAAACGCAAGACGGTCGCCTTCCCGCAAAGACATGGCGATCTTTCCCTTGCGGTTGATATTTTCAAACTCCCGAATCTGCACCCGCTTGATCAATCCCTGCGTCGAAACGATGACCAGCGCCTTGGCTTCATCCTGTACGGCATACGGAACAATCGCGCAGACTTTTTCCTCTTTATTCAACGCCAGAAGATTGACTACCGGAATGCCCTTGCTCGTTCGGCCATACGCCGGGACGTTATAGCCTTTCAGACGATAAACGCGACCCATATCGGTAAAGAACAACAGATAATCGTGCGTCGAAAGCGACACAAACTGGTCGATGACGTCGTCGGCATTCAGCGCCATGCCCTTGATGCCCTTGCCGCCGCGCTTCTGCACCTTGTAGGAAGAACTTGTTATCCGTTTGATATAGCCGTTGGCGGAAAGCGTGACGATGATTTTTTCCACCGGTATGAGGTCTTCATCCTCCACGTCGCTCGACGCATCCAGAATTTCCGTCCGCCGAGGATCGTTGAACTTCTCCTTGATTGTCAACAGCTCGTCGCGCAGAATCTGTTCAACTCGCGCTTCATGGGCCAATATATCTTCCAAATCCGCAATCCGTACAAGCAGATCACGGTATTCATTTTCAATCTTTTCCCGCTCCAGACCGGTCAGGCGGCGGAACTGCATATCCAAAATCGCCTTGGCCTGAATTTCGTCCAGATGAAATTCCCGCATCAGGCGCGACATCGCTTCATTAGGATCGCGGGAACTGCGAATCGTGTGAATGATCGCATCCAGATGATCGACGGCAATCCGCAAGCCTTCCAGAATATGCGCGCGATCCTGCGCCTTTTTAAGATCAAAGGCCGTCCGACGACGGATCACCTGTTTCTGAAAGCCAATATACTCCGAAAGAATTTCAAGAATGCCGCACTGCTTCGGCGCGCCGTTGACCAGCACGACATTGTTCACCGCAAAGGTCGCCTGCAGCGGCGAAAGACGATAAAGCTGATTTAAAATCACTTCCGGCTGGACATCTTTGCGCAGTTCGATGACAACCCGGACTCCGCTCATGTTGGACTCGTCCCTTAGATCGGTCAGGCCGTCGATCACCTTATCGCGCGCCAGCTGGGCGATGCGCTTAACCATCTCCGCTTTATTGACCTGATACGGAAGCTCCGTCACGATAATACGCTGCTTCCCGTTCGCCATCGGTTCAACGCTCGTCTTCGCCCGCATGACGATGGAACCTTTTCCCGTCTCAAACGCATTGCGGATACCGGTACGCCCTAAAATATATCCGCCGGTCGGAAAGTCGGGGCCTTTGATTTCCTGCATCAGATCCATCACCGTCATATCCGGCCTGTCCATCAGGGCAAGAATGCCGTCGATCGTTTCACCTAAGTTATGCGGCGCGACATTGGTCGCCATACCGACCGCGATTCCCTGCCCGCCGTTGACGAGCAGGTTCGGAAAGCGCGCCGGTAAAACGGACGGTTCCTTTTCTTCACCGTCATAGTTGTCTTTCATATCAACCGTATCTTTATCCAGATCCCGCAGCATCTCGACGGCGATTTTGGACATCCGCGCTTCGGTATAACGCATGGCGGCCGCTCCGTCGCCATCCATATCGCCGAAGTTGCCGTGTCCGTCGACCAGAACTTTCCGCATATTCCAGTTCTGCGCCATGTATACCAGAGCGCCATAGATGGAACTGTCTCCGTGCGGGTGATATTTCGCCATCGTGTCGCCGACAATGCGGGCACACTTTTTATACGGTTTGTCCGGGCCGTTGTTGATCTCATTCATCGAAAACAAAATACGCCGCTGCACGGGTTTTAAGCCGTCGCGGACGTCCGGCAGGGCGCGGGCGACGATAACCGACATGGAATAGTCCAGAAAGTCACGACGAATCTCTTTGGACAGCTCCGTTTCGGTGATATTACCGGGATCAATCAGTGATTCATCCCATTCCATGTATTCTTCATTGGCCATTCCATCGTCTCCTTAGATATCCAAAGACGCAAAGTTTGCGTTTTCGATGATAAAGTTCTTGCGCGGTTCTACCTCTTCCCCCATCAACATGCTGAAATTCTGATCAGCCGCCTCCGCATCGCTGATCTCCACCCGGATAAGCGTGCGGTTTTTCGGATCCATGGTCGTTTCCCACAGCTGCTCCGGATTCATTTCACCAAGGCCTTTATAACGTTGAATGCCAAGTCCCCCGCCCATTTCATCCTTGATGACTTCCAGCTGATGATCGGTATAGGCATAGCGTACCGCCTGCCCCTTCTGCACTTTATATAAAGGCGGCTGGGCGATGTACACAAAACCGCGATCGATAATCGGTTTCATATACCGATAGAAAAACGTCAGTAACAAGGTTCGAATATGCGCGCCGTCGACGTCGGCATCGGTCATGATGACGATTTTGTTGTAGCGGAGCTTTTCCGTATTGCATTCTTCTAAAATGCCGCAGCCGAAGGCCGTGATCATCGAACGGATTTCATTGTTTTCAAAAACCCGGGACTGGCGTGCCTTTTCAACATTTAAAATCTTTCCACGCAAAGGAAGGATGGCCTGAAAATGAGAATCCCGCCCCTGCTTCGCCGAACCGCCGGCGGAGTCTCCCTCGACGATGTAAATTTCACAGACGCCTGCGTCCTTGCTTGAACAGTCCGCCAATTTTCCGGGCAGCGAGCTGATTTCCAACGCGCTCTTGCGACGCGTGGATTCCCGCGCTTTCCGAGCGGCAATACGCGCCTGGCTGGCGATCGTCGCCTTTTCCAGAATCGCTTTGGCCTGATCGGGATTTTCCAACAGGAAGCGTTCCAGCTGCGTACCGAAAATATCGGAAACGATCTTGCGGACTTCACTGTTGCCGAGCTTTGTTTTTGTCTGTCCTTCATATTGCGGATCCGGATGCTTGACGGAAATAACCGCCGTAATCCCTTCCTTGCAGTCGTCCGTCGTCAGGTTATCGTCTTTTTCTTTCAAGAAACCGTTTGCACGGGCATATTTATTCAAAACCCGGTTCAAGGCCAGATGAAAGCCTTCCAGATGCGTACCGCCTTCAACGGTATTGATATTGTTGCAGAACGTATAGACGCTCGGCTGATAACCGTCGTTGTATTGGCAGGCGACCTCAACCTGAATCCGCAGATTTTTTTCATAGCCTTCCGCATAGATGACATCCGGCTCGATGGCGGTTTTATTTTTATTTAAATATTCCACATACTGCTTCAGACCGCCTTCAAATAAAAAGGAATATTGCCGCTTGTTCGGATCGGATTCTCTTTCGTCCGTAAAGGAAAGACGGATTCCCTTATTCAAGAAAGCCAGCTGGCGCAGACGATCACGCAGCGTATTATGATCGTACACGGTCGTCTCCGTAAAAATCTCCGGGTCGGCTTTAAAGCGAATCATGGAACCGTGCTTCTGCGGATCGCAGTTTCCGATTTCTTCCAGCGCCTTAACCGCCCGGCCGCCGTTTTCAAAACGAACAAAATAAACGGTTCCTTCATGATACACATAAACTTCAAGCCACGCGCTCAGGGCGTTTACGACAGAAGCGCCGACGCCATGCAGACCGCCCGAAACTTTATACGCGCCGCCGCCGAACTTGCCGCCGGCATGCAGGACGGTGAAGATCGTTTCAATCGTACTCTTTCCGGTCTTTACATTCGTTCCGGTCGGCATCCCGCGGCCGTCGTCTTCAACCGTGACGATATTGTCCGAATCGACCTTGACGTGAATCTCGGAAGCATAACCGGCCATCGCCTCGTCGATTCCGTTATCGACAATCTCCCAGACAAGATGATGAAGACCGCGCGACGACGTTGTCCCGATATACATGCCCGGCCGTTTGCGTACCGCTTCCAAACCGTCCAGAACCTGAATATCCTCGTCGTTGTATTCCGCTTTTGCCTTAATATTCAGCTGTTCGCCGATGATCTCTTCCGTTTCCTCCGGCATCGATCGATCTTTCGCTTCTTCCATTTTGCACCTCCTCATCCTGTCACAATATTTCCCTGTTCAATTTTGAACAGACGTTTCGCATATTTTTTCAGAGCCGGCGGCACGATCGCCGTCGTCAATATAACCTGTCCGTAATCCAATAACATTTCCAGCAGGTATTCCTGCCGCTGTTCATCCAGTTCCGATAAGACGTCGTCCAACAATAAAACGGCCTGCCGCGTCGTCTGATTTTTGATGAACTGAAGAATACTCATTTTAAACGCCAGCATGACCAGCCGTTTCTGTCCCTGGGAAGCTCTGTCGTTGATATTCTGTCCGTCAAACTGAAACTGAATATCCTCGTGATGAATGCCGCATGTCGTTGATTGCAGAATCTGATCGCGGACAAACGATGCGGCGTGCATGGCGGCGATTTTCGCTTCGTCATACGGTTCGTCGATACAGCACTTATAAACCAATGAAACCGGAACGGCCGTATGACTGAGCTTTTCATAGTACAGGCCGATCGATTGATTGACGGAACGTACAAACGCGCCGCGGCGGGAAATGATCTGCATTTCCACACGAACAAGACGCTGGTTCAGAATTTCCAGATAAGCGGAATCCACCGTCTCTTTTTTTAAAAGCGCATTGCGTTCTTTCAGCAGCAGGCGAAACTGATTCAGCGCCGTCACATACGAGCGGTCAATTTTTCCGATTTCCTGATCCATCATGCGACGTCTTTCTTTCGGCGCATCCTGGAAAATCCACAGATCGTCCGGAGCGAACAGAACGACATTCAAAAGACCGATGAAATCACTGCTTTTTTTCAACAATTCCTGATTTTTGAATAACGTATGTCCCTTTTCATGAATGACCACCGTCAGATTGAAATCATCTACCGTACAGCGTAAGCGTGCGTACTGCTCGCCTTGGCGGATGACGGCCTTGTCTTCATTTGTCCGATGGGAATGCGAAAGGGAAAGAAAAATCAGACTTTCCAGCAGATTGGTTTTTCCTTGCGCGTTGAGACCGTAAAAGACGTTTATCCCCCGATCAAATTCCAGATCGGCACGTTCGTAATTCCGGTAATTGCGCAATTGCAGCCGTTTTATATACATTCCACAATATACGTTTTCTGATGAATGCGTATTTCGTCGCCGCGGCGCAGTTTACGCCCCCTTCTTTTTTCCACTTCGCCGTTGACGAAAACCTCTCCGCTTTGAATGAGAATTTTCGCCTGCCCGCCGGTCGAAACAAGATGGCGAAACTTTAAAAATGCGTCCAGTTTGATATAATCCGTCTGTGCATTTTCCATCGCGGAACTCCTTCATTTTCAGGTCGGAAAAACCTTTCAAATTATACCACAAAACATGCTTTAAATCCTTATTTAAAAGCCTTTTTCAAGACCTTTCATCTCTAAAAAAATCGGACGTCGACGTCCGATTTTTGTTTTTTAATTGTAAGTGCGAACCGGGAGAACAAGTTGCAGCAGATCGGTATCATCGACATTATTTTTCAAAATAAACGGCCGCATCTCACTGGTGAACAACAAGGCGATATTTTCGGCGGAAAGAGCCCGGGCCGCGTCATTGACATACGTACCGGAAAAACTGATATCCAATGCTTCGCCAGTGAAAGAATCAGCCGTCAAACCTTCGTGTGACTCGCCGATTTCCTGCGACCGGGTGGAGATCATGACATCATCTTTATTTTCAACCTGAAGCCGAATAACGGTCATATTATCCGTCTTAATGAAAGACGTACGATCGATTGCCGTCATTAAAGCCTGTCGATTGATGATCAAGGTACGGGTAAACTCCGCCGGAATTAGGCGATCGATTTCCGGAAATGCGCCTTCCAGCAGGTTGGACTGCAGAACGGTGTTCTCGGAACGAAACTGAATTTTACGCGCCGAAACCGCAATGGAGACGGAACCTTCCGTAAAAATAGATTTAGCCGAAAAGAGCGCACGCGAAGGAACGGTGATATTGAAAGGTTCACAATCCGCCGCCACGATCATACGGGCCAGACGATAGGAATCGGTCGCCGTAACGGTGATCTTTCCGTCCTCCGCCTTCATATTGACGCCCATCAAAACCAGGCGTGTTTCTTTCGTCGAAGCGGCGAACGCCGTCTTGGAGATGATTTCCGCCATTTTTCTGGAAGACATCGTAAACGGCGTACTCAGAGGAGCAAAATCAATGTGCGGATAATCGTCCGGATTATACCCGTTAATCTTAAATTCCGCCTTATTGCCGACAAAATGAATCAAGGTTCCATCCAAAACTGAAATATGAATTTCGTCGCTATCCATCTTTTTGACAATATCCAGCAGATAGGAACTATCCATCACAATGGTGCCGGTACCGTCGATCTGCAGACCGATCGGATGATCAGCCGAATTTTTCAACGTCGTTTGAATGGAAAGATCGTTGTCGGAACCGGTGATCAGAAGATGATCTTCCAAGACGTCGATACGGATTCCGCTTAGCGAAGGCAGGGGTGAATTGGCCGCAACGGCGGATTTTGCCGTCTGTAAAGCGGAATAGAATACATCTTTATTGATACGGAAACTTGTCTCACTCATGATTTTCTCCTTTTACGCGTGTGCGTATATATTTTTTCTTTTCAAGCTTTATCATCATTAAGGCTGTGGATGTTGTGGATAATGGTATTTAAGCCTTTACATAAGCCTTATTTTAACATTTTTCGAATGTGGTTAAAGCGTGGAAAACGGTGGATTACTGCATCATTTTTTCCAATTCCGACAAGGCGGTGGAAAAATTACGATCGGTCTTGATTTGTTTATCAACCTTCATGCAGGCGGAAATAATCGTGCTGTGATCGCGGCCGCCGAATTCTTCGCCGATTTTAATATAGGACAGATCGAGAAGCTTTCGACAGAGATAAATGCTGATATGGCGTGCATTGGCGATATTTTTGGTGCGTGTTTTTCCGGTGATCTGCTGGCGGGTCAAGCCGTAATAATCCGCCACGGTTTTAATGATGCGGTGCGGCGACAAACCGGTTTTATCGGAAACGACGGCCTGATTTTTCAAAGCATTGACGACCGTTTCGAATTGAATGACGCCTTTGTCTTTTTGAAACATGATGGCATAAAACAGGACACGGTTCCATGCGCCTTCCAGATCGCGCACGTTTCCTGAAAAATTGGAGGCGATATAGGATAATCCCTTTTCATCCACTTCGGAAATATCGTTTCCGGAATTTTTGATCTTCATTTGCAGAATGGCCAGACTGGTTTCAAATTCCGGCGAATCGATACCGACGGATAAACCGCTGGAGAAACGGGAGATGAGACGATCTTCCAGACCCTTGATTTCTCGCGGCTGTCGATCGGAAGCGATACAAATCTGCTTGCGGTTGTTGACCAGTTCGTTATAGATGGAAAAAAAGACCTCATGACTTTTTTCTTTTCCGGCTAAAAACTGAATGTCGTCCACCAGCAGCAGATCCATGGTACACATGTAGCGTTTGAAGGCGTCGATCTTGCCGTTTTGAATCGCTTTGACAACTTTATCGACAAATTTCAGCGATTCGATGTAATAAACCTTTTTATCCGGATAGGATTTCTGAACATAATTGCCGATGGACATGAGCAGATGCGTTTTGCCAAGGCCGCTGTTTCCGTAAATAAAAAGCGGATTAAAATATTTTCCCGGATTATATGCACAGGCCAGTGCGGCGGCCTGCGATTCGCGGTTGCAGTCGCCGACGACAAAATTTTCAAAAGTTCGATCGGCCTGAATCGACATGGAAAAAAATTCCGATTCATGCGAGAGATCGAACGAAATGGGTGCGATTTCAACCTGTTTCCGATATTCGCTTTCCTGCAAAATATCGAGAAGAAGCGGATGATTTA